>NZ_JAVBXR010000092.1 GCF_030824455.1 Desulfobulbus sp. | reverse complement strand
GCAATAATCAGATCGCGGTCGGCGGCGTAGAGGTAATCGGTCAGGGTGTTGATCGATTCGGGGTCGCCGATCAAGCCCAGATTTTCGATGATCAGCTTGATGGTTGTGGTTGCCTCGGTTTGCCCCAGCAGCTCGATCAGGGCCAGGGTGGCCTCCTCAAACTTGAGCTCGCCGGCGGTCTCGATCATCACCGTCTTGTCGGCAATGCCCGGATTGGCCAAACAACCGAGCAAAACGTCCGGGTAGGCAATTAAATGGGAAATCAGGGTTTCGCGGATGATCGGCAACCCGGCGGCCAATTCGGGATGCGCGGTCAGCAGGTAATTCAACAGGGGGACGGTAAAGGCCATCTCGCCGCGCGACAGTTCATAGAGCAAACGATTCTGCGTCTTCTTGTCGACCTCGCCAAGATGATCCAACACCAAACGAGCCTTGAGGGCGTCTCCTGTCTGGATGTTGGTCTGAATCTCTTCGATCATGTGTTCTGTATTCAACTCAGCCATGCGCCCCCCTGTAGAAACGAGTATTCCGTTCGTATTATTTCAACAACCAGTCAACTTCCAGTCGACTGATCACATTTAAGCCGCCGCATACTACCATGCTATCGCATTTTCCCACGTGGTCAAGGAAGACTTGCACTTCGTAGGATCGTGTGCCGGCGTTGCAGAGAATAATAAAGGTTTTGCTGGCGGGCAGTTCCTGATGACGCGCCCGCACCTGGCCATACTCCAGCGCCACCCACCGACCGGGGCCGTATTTTTCCACATAGGCCGCCGATTCCAGGGGATGACGCAGATCAAGCACCGCCCAGTCGGGTTCGAGCTCCATGTTGTCCATCCAGGCCAGGAAGCGGTCAAGGTCGACCCGGCGGAGGCGGTGGTCGCACATGTTTTCAGCCACATAGGCGGCGGCGTTGATCGAGTCGACGGCCGAGGAAAACGGCGGCGCATAGGCCATCTCCACCAGGGCGAAGTCTTCAATGGTTCCGCCCTGGGCGATGAGGGCCGCGGCCGTGTCCACCCGGGCCGAGATCGAATCGTTCATCATGCCAAAGGCCTGGAGGCCGAGCACGCGCCGCGACTTGCGGTCAAACACCAGCTGCAGGATCACCACCGCCTGATCCGGAAAGAAATGCGCCCGGTCGGACGGCGAGGTCAGGGCGTAGTCGGCGTCGAACCCTTCGGCGCGCGCCGCCTCGTAGGTGATGCCGGTGGCGGCGATGCAGCGCTCAAAGGCCTTCATAATGAACGAGCCGCAGACGCCCTTGAACATGGCCGGCCGGCCAGCCATGTTGTCGGCCGCAACCCGCCCTTCGCGGTTGGCCAGCGATCCCAGCGGGGCATAGGTGTCCCGCCCGGTGACGGCGCTGGTCACCGCGATGCAGTCGCCGGCGGCGTAGATGTCGGGGTCCGAGGTCTGCAGCCGCTGATTGACCTTGATCCCGCCCCAGGGGGCGACGTCAAGCCCGGCCGCCTTGGCCAGTTCGCTGCGCGGCCGCACGCCCACCGCCATGATCACCAGATCCGCCTCCAGAGTGCGCTCGGCGGTCTTGACCCCGCAAACCTTGCCCTGGCCGTTGTCGAGCAGTTCGATTGCCGACTCGCGGGTGAACACCGCCACCCCCTTTTCCAGAAGATGCTTCTTGAGCATGGCGGCAAAGTGGCGGTCAACAATGCGCGGCAACAGTTGCGGCGCCAATTCCAGCAGGCTGGTCTCGATGCCCCAGAGGTCGGTCAAAGCCTCGGCCATCTCAATGCCGATAGCGCCGCCGCCAATGACCACCGCTCGGCTCACCTTGCCCTGGGCAATCCTACTTTTGATCTCGATCGCCTTGTGCAGGTTGGAGATGGTGAACACCCCGTCGAGCCCGGCGCCGGGAATGGGCAACTCAAAGGGTTTGGAACCGGTGGCCAGCATCAGCTGATCATAGGGCAGATCCTGCTGCTCGCCGCTGTCCAGATTCTCGATCCGCACGGTCTTGGCCTTGCGGTCGATGGCCAGCGCGCTGGTCCGGGTCAGGGTCTTGACCCCCTTGGAGTTGACAAAAAAGGCGGCGTCGCGCACCACATGGAAACTGGTGGCCCGCAGTTCGCTCTCGTCTGAGACGTCGCCGCTGACGTAATAGGGAATGCCGCAACCGCCGTAGGAGATCAGGCTGTCCTGATCCACCATGGTGATCTCCCAATCCGGCTGCAGCCGCATCAATCTGCAGGCAGCCTTGGGCCCTGCGGCCACTGCTCCGACAATAACGATTTTCTTGCTCATGGCACATCCTCCTCGTGCTGTAAAATGAAACGATTATGCAAACAATCAACGCAATCCTGGCCGAATCGACGGCAGGCGGGAAGGCCCGCGCGCGCCGTCGGTCGGCGGCTATTCTTCAATCACCGGAATCTTTGGCTCGTTTCCAGTCTCCGACGGCTCGTCAACCGTAGCCGTGGCGGCCGCAGCGACCCGGGCAGCCAGGGAGGCGAGAAAAGCAGGCTGGTCAAACAGCGGCGCCGACCGGGTGCCGGCGATCTCCGCCTCGACCGTGGGGTCTCCAAGCACCGAAAGCTGGGCCTGCTGCGCCAGTGCCTCGGTCAACGGCATCTGGACGCGATAGTCCAGCGTGCCGTTTGCCTCTGTGACGCCCCGCATGACAATGTCCTGATCTCCGGCCAGCAGGCGAACCGGCGCACAGTTCATCCGACCGTTCTTGGCCTCGCAGGCCAGTTCGCGTTCCTTGCAGCGCAACTCGCCGGACGGCAAACCGGCGACTTCCAGCACAGCCTGCAGGGCGCCGACGGGCTTGAATCGGATGTTGCCCACATTGAGAACCGCCTTGAAGGTCGGTTGCGCCGGGCCTTTGCCGGTCAGCGGCAGGGTCAGCGTTTCCACTCGGAGGTCGACCGTGCCCTGGGGAACGGCCAATATCCCGAACAGAGGATGCAGCGGGCCCAACAAACCGGCAACCATCGCCGGTTGCAACGGCGCGTCGAGCAGGACCTGACTGGCGGCCGGCAGGGTCAGCACTGTTTGTTGGCCTTCCCGCTGCCACTGCGGCTGGAGGACCAACTTGCCGTCGCCCAACGGCGCCGCGATCTGCGCCCGCATCCGGCCCCGGTTGAGCTCCACCGCCAACGGGATCTGACGCAGGGTAAGGCCAAAAATCCGCAGGGCATCAAGGGGCATCTGCGCGGCCAGGGTGACCTGCTCCATATCCATCGGCAACCGCAAAGGCGCGCTCAGCAGAAAGGTTCCCGGTTCCTTGCCGGACAAGACCGTCTCCCGACCGACAAAGGGCGCCAGCAAAGGGACCAGCGCGGGATAATCCGGCGCCAGGCTCCCCTGCAGCTCCAAAAGGGGCGCCGCGGCGTGACTAACGTTGTCGCGGATCAGTCCAGTGCCTTCAAGGCGCAGCGGCCGGGTTTGCAGGGAAAAGGCGGGAATCTTCACCCCTCCGTTCCCCTGCCGATCACTGGCCAGGCTCACCTTGAGTTGCAGGCGGGGATCGGCGAATATTTTTTTTTGCGCCAACCGCAGCTCAAAGGGTTCCATCACAACCGCCAGTTCGCTTGAGCGCTCCTGGCCGAGGACGCGGGAACTGAACGTGGCACGCGCCCGCCCCTTCAACTCGGCCTCATTCGCCAGCCAGCCCTTGGCCTTGCACAGATTGGCCGGCAGGGAGGCTTTGCTGTCGCTCTGGATCTCCACAGCGCGAGCAGACGACGGCAAACGCCAGTCGTCCACCACAAAACCGGCGTCAACAACGGCGTCGGCCGTGGTGCAGCGCAGGTGACGCAGGGCCAGCCGGCGCTTTGCAAAATCAACTGAGATAAAGGATTTTTCCAGCTCCTGCAGGTCCCGCCAATTTTCAGCGACCTTGAGTTCTCCGACCTTCAGGCCGGCGGCGCTCAACAGATTGCTTCCGTCTAGGGCGATGGTCGCGCGCGGGGCCTGCGCCAGCACCCCGGCAGGGGTGGCGACCACCAAATGGTCCACGCCGCCGGTCAGGGCGTCCAGGGTCACCCGGCTGCCATGCCACTGCCCCGAGCCGTCAAAGGACAGCCGTCCTTGCAGAGCAAAGGGCGGCGGCGATGCGGCAAGGGTGGAACGCACGGCGCTGAGTTGCGTCAGATCGACCGTCCCTTTGAGGGCGCAGTTGGCGGCCGCCGTGGCGCTCTCCGCCAGGTCAGATTCCCCGGAGGACGACGTCTCCTGCAGGTCGGAGCCTTGCCACTCAAGGTTCCCCAGCCATCCAGAGCCGGCAAATCGCAGAGACCGCAGTCCGCCGTTTTGATAAAACGAGGGCAGACCAACGGCTTCAGCGTTCAAGGAAAAAGGATGGGCGGGCAGCAGGACGGTTTGGCGCTGCGACAGGGCAAGATCATCAACGGCAAGCCGCATCTCAAGCCGATAGTCGCCCTGGTCGTCCTGCCGTGACGCGGCGGCAAATTCCGCTTGTCCCCGGGGATGAAAATCAAAAGCAAAAATTTTGTCGAGTTGGTCAGCCATCCGCCCCAGATCGGCGGTGGCGCGCAGGGTGAACGCCTCGGCGCCGCCGCTGCCGTTGGCGTCAAAGAACGGCGCATGCACCCTCAGGCTGTGCAGCGTCGCCGCTCCGTCCACAACCCCCGCCTCGGCGCTCAGGGCCAGCGGGGTGTCCCAGGCCAACTCCCGCCCGCCATGAACCACCTCCAGGCGCTCGGTCCGGCAATCGGCCTGCAAACGCAGGTCGGCGGGCGCGCCTTCGGCCTGCAGCGAGAAATCGACTGCCCCCTGCTTGACCTTGGTTTGCTGATGCAGGGCGAGCAGGTGGGGCAACTGCGCCGCCAGGGTCGGCAGATCAATCGACCCCTTGGCCGCGAGTGTGGCGGCGTGCCGGTCCAGGCTGCCGCTGGCCGTAAAGCGCAGGGGGGGGGTGTTGAGGTCCAAGGTTGCAAGCCGCCACTCGTCGGCGCGACGACTGCCTTTAAAGGAAAATTGGAGCTGGGCCAGCGACGGTCGATCCTCGCCGAGAAAGCCGCCGGCAAGCTGCAGGTCCCGCAGGGAGGCGTCGCCTTCGACCGCCAGTTCATCAACGCCCGAGGCGTTGAGACGGCAGGCGGCGTTGAGCACGCCCTCGCCGCGGGGCGTGTTGCCTCGGGCGGCGGCCAGTTCCAGAAAATCGGCGAGTTCCAGATCCCTGATTTCCACATCGGCGCGGGATATCAAGGCGGCAAGCAAGGGTTGCCCGGCAACGGGCAGATTGACAAACCCCTGGGCTCGCAGATGCCCCGTCCCCTGGCCGGCGTTGCCTTCGATGGCGTAATTGACCGAACCCATGGCCAGGCTGCCGCTGAACTCGATGTTGCGGGCAAGCTCCCGGCCTGAAGGCGCGCTCTGATCGACCACCCGGCCCTGGTTGACCTCAAGCCGCAGCGTCCAACGCTCCCACCAGGGCTCAGCACCGGATGCAGTTGAGGCACCGGCGCGGTCCGAACCAGAACCCGTCTGTGGAGCCAGCACGACAAGCGTCGGCTGGTCGACCGTTATTTCACCAAGATAGGAAGGCGCGAGCAACAGGGCCAGCAAGCCCTTGTCGCTGGCCAGGTTCGGCGCGTGCAATTGCAGGCCAAGGGCAGGATCATTGTAACGGAAATTTTCGCAGCGCAGCCCCTGGCGCCAACCCAGAGAGCACGACTGCGCCTCCAGGGTTCCGGGAAGGCGGAGCCCCCCCCAGGCCAGCACTCTCGGCGCAACCAACGGCAGGCACAGCAACGACGGCAAAAAAAACAGCAGCGCCGCAAACGCCAAGGAGACGGAACATGCAATGAAGCGTTTTGGATTGTTCACGGCTCCCCGTTCCCCCACAGCTGAACACCTGTATAACTACCGGATACCACTGGAGCAACTTGCCGCGAAAGGGCGCCCTTGTCAACCCTGGAATAGACGACTGGGGGAAGAAAAGCCGTTGAATCTCCGACAGATCCGCATTCAATCGGCTCGCCGGCAGAGAATGCCGCAGTTCTGTGGCGCGGCAAAAATGAGGGGTGTGGACCGGCGGAGAGATTGCCGATCAGGCGTGGGGAAACAGGCGGCCGCGACGGATCATCTCGTCGAGTTCCGCCATCTTCTTGTGATAACACTCGGGGCAGATGCCGTGACTCAGATCGCTGCCCGTGGTTTTATTGAGGAATTGTTCAATGCTGATCCAACGGGCCTCGCCGTTGGCGTCCGGTTGGCGGTCGCGAATCTTCTTGCAGTCGCTGCAGATGGAGAGCAGGGATTCATAAATCCGCACCGTTCGCCGCAGTTTGCGGTCGGCCAGGCAACGGCCAACGCGCAGAATCATCTCGTCGTAGTCGTAGGGCTTGGCCAGATAATCGTCAGCCCCGAGGCGGAGCGCGCCGACCGCGGATTCCAACTCGCCGTGGCCGGTGAGGATAAACACCGCCTGCTCCGGTCGCTTCTGCTTGGCCTGCCGCAACACCTCCAGGCCACCGATTCCGTCCATGATCAGATCGGTGATGATCAGATCATACTCCCGATCAAGCAACCCCAGCGCTTCCTCGCCGCTGGCGGCCGCTTCCACGGCGTGGCCCTGGTCGAGCAGATTGAGCCGGAGCGTTTCCCGAATCAGCGCTTCGTCGTCGACGATCAGAATTGTTGCGTGTTCCATTCCCTGTTTCCTTCCCTGTCGTCTATCGGCAGCAACACCGTCATGGTTGTTTCCCGAACTGAAGTCGATGCAACCCGGATTTCGCCGCCATGGGCTTTGACAATCCCACAGGCGACCGACAGCCCCATTTGGGCCTCCTGATCCGCCACGCCCGAGGCGCTGTCGGCGCAACACCCCGCGCCCGCAAGCTGGGCGAGCGCTTGGCCGCCCAAGCCGCAGTCAGCCCATCCCAGCACAATCCGCACCCGGTCGCCCTCCCGGCCGGTCTGAATCCTGAGTTCGCCGCTTTCCGGCAACGCCTCGCCGCTGGTCTTGATCAGGCTGAGCAACGCCTGACGGATCTGCGGCTCGACGCCGGTCATCGCCATGGGCCCGGGGCCGTATTCTTTGCGCACTCTGACCTTGGCCATGTTCAGATGTTTGTTGAGCAGCTGCAACACCCCGTCGAGCGTCTGATGGAGATCAAACACGCCTCTGGCCTCAGAAACCGGCGCAGCGGATCGCTGCAACTCCCGGATCAGTTGCTTCATGCGCTTGCATTGCTCCACGGCCAGGGCCAACAAACCGGATTCAGCCGTCGGCAGGTCGGGCTTTCGCGCCAAACGCTCAATCAGGCCCAACACCCCGCACAACGGGTTGTTGAGCTGATGGGCAACGGCGGCAACAAGCGAACCTATTGCGCTCAAACGCGCGGCCCGAATCAGTTGCTGCCGGGTGCGGTCCAGTTCGGCGGCCAGGCCCGTGCGTTGCCTTTCCATCCGATTCAAGACGGCGGCGTCAAACACGGTGAGCGCAACCTCGGCGGCTTGAGCGCCATCGCCGACCAACGGAACCGCGCTGAACACAATCTCGACGACAAGTCCGTCTTTACGCCGCAAGCGGGCCGCAACCGCCTCGCAGGGCAGGCTCTCGGGGTTTGGCTCGGCCGGCGCACTCTTGACATCGGCCCACAACGCCTTCCACGGGAGCTCAAGCAGCTCGCTTGCGGTATAACCGGTCAGCGTGGCCAGCCCCTGATCAAGCGCGCAAAACCTCCCGCCCCGGAGCATGCCGCAGCCAGCGGGGGCGACCCAAACCCCATGCGGCAACGGCGATTCCGCCGGTCTCTTTTCATGACCAACGCCTTCTAACTGTTCTTCGGACACTCCGCGCTCCACACCTCTTCCGCCCCCTTCGCAACATCGCCGCAACGGGGCGGCTGCAGTGCGGCAAGCGCCTTTCCATGCGCAACCGCGTGCCCTTGACGATTTCGTCTCCTATAGCAAACCAGCCGGCAAACAGCACGCTAAAAATACGGAATAACATACAATAAATCAACACCAAGCCCGAACCCCTTGTCGCACAAGGGGTTCGGCG
Source organism: Desulfobulbus sp. (assembly GCF_030824455.1). GTDB lineage: Bacteria > Desulfobacterota > Desulfobulbia > Desulfobulbales > Desulfobulbaceae > Desulfobulbus. The sequence goes on along the minus strand of NZ_JAVBXR010000092.1, from coordinate 34,160 downwards.
CGACACGCCTAGCGGGCCGCCGGAGCAATACAAAAACGATCCGGAATAGGGAAAATCTCGCCGTGCCCAGACAAGCAAAAGTCCGGCAAAACACGCAGAGATCGTTTATAGTGCCCGCGCCCATTGCACCGTGATCGGCCGCCGCGCGAGCCCCCCGGTGGGAACAGCAACCAACCGCACGCAAAAGGAGAACACCATGTGGAAAAAACCGCACACCCTGGACGAGCTTCAGGTCGCCTGCACCTCGACCCTGGTGCAAACCCTGGGCATTGAATTCACCGCCGTTGGCGACGACTACATCGAGGCCCGGATGCCGGTGGACGAACGCACCATGCAGCCCCTGGGCCTGCTGCACGGTGGCGCTTCGGCGGCCCTGGCCGAAACCCTGGGCGGCGCCGGTGCCTATCTCTGCGTCGAAGAAGGAACCATCTGCGTGGGACTGGAGATCAACGCCAACCATATCCGGTCGGCGCGGCGGGGTTGGGTGATCGGTCGGGCCACCCGCTTGCACCAGGGCCGCACCACCCAGGTGTGGGACATCAAAATCCGCGACGAACAGGACAACCTGATCTGCGTCTCCCGCCTGACCGTGGCGGTACGGGGACCGGGAGCTCATTGAGCCGCACCTGACCTGACCTCACCCCCGTCGCTGATTGCCGATAATCACAGCACACGCAGGCCGGCAAGTGGCGCATTCCTGACCTGCATAGGCGAAGAGAGAGACGAGCGGTTAGCGCCGCACCAAGGAAAGACGGTTCTTTGTTCTGGGCCGAAGCCTCCCCCGGCGCATCAGGCCAGCGTGCCAAGCACAGAATAAAACACCCCCTGCCAGGCGCGCCGACAGGGGGTGAAAAATTGCACAAAAAAGACGTCCACAGGGACGTGAGAGCAACCCTTTAGTTTTGCAACTCCCATTCTCCGTATTCGTTCCGGCAGGCCGTGCTGTAGGTCCGCTGGGGCTTGCCGTCAATAACGGCGCTGATTTCCGCCTTTCGGCACACCTGATGGGTGGATTGGTTCTGATACGCCGGTTGCGGGGTAACCGCATACCTGTTCCCGGAATCCGGGTTCACCCAGGTCGAGCGCTGGTTCGACCCGCCCCGCTCGTAGACGTTGTTAAGCTGATCCCGATCATGCTTGTCCATTTCGTTGCCGACAATATAGCCCAGCATGCCGCCGACCGCTGCGCCAATCAATGTAGCGCCGGTATTGTGACCAATAGCCTGACCAATAAGGGCGCCGGCAGCCGCGCCGCCGGCGGCCCCCGTCTGCCCCTTGGTGGCGCACGAGGACAACAGCAATAAAAAAAGCAGGGCAACGACACTCAAATATTTCACAATTTCTCTCCTTTACATGTTCTGTCCGGCAGCGCCGAACGCTTCTCATCACCAGTTTGGCGGATATTGACAAGGACCAGTCGTGTACTCTTTCGCCGGCTGGCCGTATTGATCAAACAGGGTTCTTCCGTAACCGTCCAGCACATACCGTTCCCATCGACACATCTCCGGCTCAACGCGCGGTTGGTACGCATACGCCGCCGGTTGCGGCTCAACATACACCACGGGCTGCGGCGGAGGAGGCGCCGGCTGCAGCGCAGCGCCCACGACGGCGGCGCCAAGCACCAGACCGCCCAACCCCCAAAGCAGCGCATCATCTCCATGCCCCCCGTGGCCGTGACGTCTGGGCTCTGCATGCCAACAGCTTCCGGTTGACGGCAACAACGACAACAGCAGCACGCCAACCATCACAGCAAGAACTGTTTTTTTCACCATTTTGATCACCCCGGCCGCAACAGGGCCTTTTTGCGTCTTGACGTCTGCACATGGATCGCCTCCAATTAGGTGAAGCCAGGCAACAAACAACAAGACAGAGACGGCATGTTTTAGCATTTGCCGTGCCAATGGCCGGGCGAGCCATTGCATTTTTTAATGAATATTTCCAAGGCATTCACCCCAAACAACAGGCTCTGCGTCAAGAGCCTGCGAGTTTACAAATGCCTTGCTTGGAAGGTCCCCGCTGGGCGCGTTCAAGCCCGCAAGGTCGCTTTTGACGGCGCTCTCCGCATCTGGGTATTTTTTATACACCCTGGCCCCAATAACGCGCGCAATGATCCACGAAGGACTAAAGGCCATAAACACTACGGCATATCAATCAAATAGCTCCATTGCATTTTCCCCAAACACAGTCCGGGCTCCCGGCCATTGGATATATTTTACCCACGCCAAAATCCTCCATAAAAATTTTTCACTTTAATATCAGCGTATTGATTTTTTCGCCAACATTCAGGCAAAGAAGCATCCGTGACGATTCAGCCCGCGAAGGCAGGCGAGCGATACATCGGCCTGCAGTTATTTCGGGGGAGTGTGGCGGACGATTGAAGATGGAGGAACGGAATTGCCCTAAATGTCCCAAATCTCAAACCCCATTCAGCGACGCTTTGTCCACACAAGCGAGCCAGGAATTCTGGACAAAGAAAAAGGGGTTAAACCAGATGGCTTAACCCCTTGAATCGTTCTTGGTAGCGGGGACAGGATTTGAACCTATGACCTTCGGGTTATGAGCCCGACGAGCTACCAGACTGCTCCACCCCGCGTTGCAATCAAGCTATATTACCAGATAAAAAAATTAAGTCAACCTTTCTCTTGCCCTTGTACGCCTTTTTCTAGCAACGTGGTGATCTTTTCCAGCACGGGCGCAGGAAAGGGGGTCAGCTTTCCCTGCCGATTGACGCAGGCGTGGCAGGTGAATCCCTTCACCAGCAGGACGGTGCGGCCGTCTTCTGCGGGACGGGTTATGGCGTAATGAAAGCGGCAGGTGACCTTGGTGACCTCGACCAGCGAAGTGGAAATAGCGAGCAGATCGTCATAGGCTGCCGGGGCTTTGAAGCGGAGATAGCTCTCGGTCACCGGCAGGATGCAGCCCATGGCCTCGATTGCGCTGTAGGGCAGGGCCCAGGCGCGCATCATTTCTGTACGGCCGATCTCGAAATAGCGGAGATAATTGGCGTTGTACACCACGCCGGCGGCGTCGGTGTCGCCGTAGATCACCCGGTAGGGAGTGGTGAAAACCGGCTCGACCAAGCTGACCGCAAGCTTGCTCATGCCTGCTCCTGCTCGACAAAGCGCCGGAAAAAAGCAGCCCCCGAAGGCAATTCCAAGCCGTTTTCCTGAACCGCCGCCAGGACATTGGCCTCGGTGTAGGTGCTGCCCGACGGCGCGGCCACGCCCCTGGAGTCATAGATAAACATCGGCACAGGCCAGTCTTCGTGGGTGCGGCGGTGAATCGGGGTGTAGTGATCCATAGTCACCACTAGGCGAAACGGTTCGCCGCGCCGCTCCATTTCCTCGACAATCGGCGCGACAATGCGGCTGTCAAAATCAGCCACGGCCTGGACCTTCTCGCGCGCTAACCCCTGGTGGCCGGTTTCATCCGGAGCCTCGACATGCACCAGCACAAAATCGTCTCTTTCCAGCACCTTGAGCGCGGCCTGGGCCTTGCCCTCGTAATTGGTGTCGAGATAGCCGGTGGCGCCGGGGACGTCAATCACCTCAAGGCCGCCGAGCACGCCGATCCCCTTGAGCAGATCAACCGCGGAAATCAACCCGCCGCGAATGCCAAACCGCTGCTCCAGGGTTTCCATGGCCGGCCGCTTGCCCTCGCCCCAAAGCCAGATGCAGTTCGCGGTCCGCTTGCCCTGACGCGCGCGCTCCCGATTGACCGGATGATCGGCCAGAATTTCCTGCGCCCGCGCCAGCAGCGGACCAAAGGCCTCAACCTGCTGATAGGCTTGATAATAACCGGCCACGTCCTGATCGGAATGATCATGGGGCGGCACCGTGGCAAACCCTGCGGGCACGACGCCTCGATACACCAGCAAATGGCGATAACTGACGCCGGGATGCAGGGCAAGCAGGTCGTTGCCGCATTCGGCCTGCAGGGCCGCGATCAACTGCCGGCTTTCCTCGGTGGTGATGTGGCCGCTGCTGTAGTCAACCATGATCAGGCGACCATCGCCCGGTTGCTCCACATGCACCAGATTGCAGCGGAAGGCAATGTCCTCCGGCGCCAGCTCCACGCCCAGGCTTGCGGCTTCGAGCGGGGCCCGGCCGGTGTAGTAGCGCTCCGGCTCGTAGCCCATCAGGGAGAGATTGGCCACGTCGCTGCCCGGCGGATAGCCCTCGGGCACGGTCCGGACCAGCAGCATCTCGGAGGACTGCGCCAGCCGGTCCATGGCCGGGGTGGCGGCGGCTTCCAGCGGAGTTTGATTGTTCAAGGCCGGCACCGGGACATCGCCCATGCCGTCGCCAATTAGCAGGATATATTTCATAGCATCACGTAACCTTGGCTGCCGGCGAGGAATTACTCTTCCTCAAGAATGCGGATTTTGACCACCGGCGCGGTGACGCTCGAAAGCCGGTCAATTTCATCCAGGGCCGCCCGCACCGCCGACTCCTTGGCGCTGTGGGTGACAATCACCAGCGGCACGGCGCCGGTTTTCTTGCGCCCTTTCTGGATCACCGATTCAATGCTGATCTCGTGCTTGCTGAGGATGCCGGCCACCGTGGACAGGACGCCGGGTTGATCGAGCACGGTCAGGCGGAAATAGTAGGGCCCGCGCAGTTCGTCCATGGGCGTGATCCGGCGCGGCCGCATCTCTTCGGGCAAATAGGACAGGGCCGGCACCCGGCCAATTGAACCGCAGCGGATGTTGCGGGCGATGTCGACCACGTCGGCGGCAACGGCGCTGCCGGTGGGAATGCTGCCCGCGCCCAGACCGTACAGCAGGATGTTGCCCACCGTGTCGCCGTGAAAATGAATGGCGTTGAAGGCCCCGTTGATCGAGGCCAGGAGGTGGCCCTGCGGCACCATGGTCGGGTGGACCCGGGCTTCGACGTGGTCGCCGTGGTTGCGGCTGATGGCCAGCAGCTTGATCCGGCAGCCCAGCTCGCGGGCCAGCTCGATGTCCATGGGTTCGATGCGGGAAATGCCCTCGGTGGCGATCTCCTTGTGGGTGATCGGCATGCCGTAGGCCATGGACATGAGGATGGCGAGTTTGTGGGCCGTGTCGACGCCTTCGATGTCGTAGGTGGGATCGGCCTCGGCAAAGCCAAGCTGCTGGGCGTCCTTGAGCACCTCGGCAAAAGGAATGCCCTCGTCGGTCATGCGGGTGAGGATGTAGTTGGCGGTGCCGTTCATGATCCCCATGATCGAGAGAATCCGGTTGGCCACCAGCCCTTCCTTGAGGGCCTTGATCACCGGGATGCCGCCGCCGACGCTGGCCTCAAAGCCTACCTCGACGCCCTGCTTGGCGGCTGCGGCAAAAATGTCCGCGCCTTCCTGGGAGAGCAGCGCTTTGTTGGCGGTGACCACATGTTTGCCGCTGGCAATGGCCTGCATCACAAAGGTCTTGGCCGGTTCAATGCCGCCGATCAACTCAACGATAATGTCGATTTCCGGATCATTGATGAGCTGCGCGGCGTCCCTGGTGAGCGGGATGTCGGCAAATCGCTCCGGCATGGCGGTTGCGCCGTGATCGGCCACGCCCGCCAAACGGATCGTCATTCCGGTGCGCCTGATCAGCCGCTCCCGCTGCGACAGCAACACTTCCGCCAACCCCTTGCCCACCGTGCCAAAACCGATCAACCCAACCTTGATTTCCTTCATGCAATCGTCACCTGAAAAAATGAGGAGGAATAATATATGGGCCGATTTCTACCCTCTTTCCCACGCCTTGTCAAAAAGTATGCTCCGGCGGGCGGCGGAACAACGCAGACAAACGCCCCTGACCGTTTTGCGCACCCGCCTGCCGCACGCGCGCAACAACCCTTTGTTTTCGTGCGATTTGCCGAGATCATCACTTCCCCTGATCCAATCCATCATTTTTCATGGCGCATTCAGACAAGGTACGGTATATTCCCCACGCTGATGAGAGGTCATTCATTTTTCGACTCTTTTTTTCGCTAATTATATAAAGATGTTACCCAACCATTCTTTGACTCACACATGGAGGAAGCCGGCATGAACATCCTTACTTTCGGTCCGAACGGCAGCGGCAAAGGCACCCAGGGCGCCATCATCAAAGAAAAATACGGCATCGATCACATCGAATCGGGCGCCATCTTCCGCGAGCACATCAAAGGCGGCACCGAGCTGGGCAAAAAAGCCAAGGCGTTTATTGACCGCGGCGACCTGGTTCCCGACGAACTCACCATCCCGATGGTGCTTGAGACCTTGGGCAAATCCAAAGAAAAAGGCTGGCTGCTCGACGGTTTCCCTCGCTCTCTGGCCCAGGCTGAAGCTCTGGACAAGGCACTCAAAGAGGCCGGCATGAAGCTGGACTTTGTGGTTGAAATCATGCTGGACCGTCAGATCGCCAAAGACCGCATCATGGGTCGCCGCCTCTGCGCCAACGACAACAACCATCCCAACCACATCGCCTTTGACGCCATCAAGCCGGTTGAGAAAGACGGCAAACTGGTCTGCCGGGTCTGCGGCGGCGAGCTTTCCGCCCGCGCCGACGATCAGGACGAAGAAGCAATCAACAAACGCCACAACATCTACTACGACGAAACCACCGGCACCATGGCCGCAGTCAACTACTTCAAGGGGTTGCCGGGCGCTGCAGTGATTTCCATTGACGGTTCCAAGGGCATCAAGGAAGTTTCCGAGCTGATCATGAAGCAACTGCCGTAAGCAATCGCTTCAGACGCACCACCCCAAACGTTTCCGCGCTCCTTGCGCGGAAACGTTTTTTTGTTTGACAGCCTCTGCTTTTCTTTTATGGTTGGCGACATGAAAACACTTATTTCGACCAATCTGGTCCAATCGATCATGGCCAAAGAGGCCTTTGTCAAGGAGTCGGTCGACGACATCCTCCGTTTGACCGACTGGATCCGCGAGGTGTTCGAGGACGGCGGCAAGCTGCTGCTGTTCGGCAACGGGGGCAGCGCCGCCGACGCCCAACATCTGGCGGCCGAATTCGTCAACCGCTTCCTGATCAACCGCCGTCCTCTGCCCGCCCTGGCCTTGACCACCGACACCTCGGTGCTGACCTCAATCGCCAACGATTTTTCCTATGAGCTGATCTTTGCCAAACAGATTCAGGCGCTCGGCAAACCCGAGGATCTGGCCCTGGGCATTTCCACCTCCGGCAACTCGCCCAATGTGGTCAAGGGGATGCTGGCGGCGCGGGACATCGGCATGAAAACCGTAGCCCTGACCGGCGGCACAATCCGGCCCGGCGGCGATCTGGCCGCAGTCTGCGATCTGGTGCTCAACGTGCCGTCGGATTCGACGCCGCATATCCAGGAGGCCCATCTCTGGGTGGAACACCTGCTGTGTGAAATCGTCGAGCGGCAGATGTTTGCCGCCTCCTGACCGCCGCCCCCTCTCTACATTCTCATAGATATGCCCATGGCCGCCTACCCCCCCGTTCCCCTTGATTTCAGCGGATTGAACACCTATTCCGTCTACGGTCGGCACTCCAAGGTGAGCGTCGAAGATTTTGCCAAGCCAATGCAGCCGGGCATGACCGTGCGGCAACTGCTGGCCGCCCTGCCCACCCAGTTGGCCGGCGTCGACTTCCCGGCTCTGGTGGAACGGATCGCCGAAGCCCATCGCCAGCAACGACCGATCATTCTCGGCATGGGCGCCCACGTGATCAAGGTGGGGCTCAACCCTATCCTGATTGATCTGATGCGGCGGGGCCTGATCACCGCCATCGCCCTCAACGGCGCGGGCATCATCCACGACTCCGAAATCGCCATGGTCGGCCGCACCTCCGAGGAGGTGGCCGACGTCCTTGGAGCCGGGGCCTTTGGCGCGGCCCAGGAAACCGGCGAGGTCCTCAACCGGGCGATCATCGAAGGAGCAGACCGGGGCGTCGGCATCGGCCAGGCGGTGGGCGAGATGTTGCTCAACAACGGTTTTCCCCACAACGACAAAAGCCTGCTCGCCATGGCCGCGCACCTGCACATTCCGGTGACCGTGCATGTGGCCATGGGCACCGACATCATCCACATTCACCCCTCGGTGGACGGCGGAGCCATCGGCAAGGCCGGCCACCATGATTTCCGCGTTTTCTGCCGGCTGGTCAGCGAACTCGAAGGCGGCGTCTATCTCAACGTCGGCTCAGCGGTGCTCCTGCCCGAGGTCTTTCTCAAGGCCCTGACCGTGGCGCGCAACCTCGGCCATCAGGTCAAACGGTTCACCACCGCCAACTTCGACTTCATCCGCCATTATCGCCCGGCAACCAACGTGGTCCATCGCCCCACCCTGGAAGGCGGCAAGGGCTTCAACTTCACCGGCCACCACGAGCTGATGGTGCCCCTGCTGGCGGCAGCCCTGATCGACGCCGTCAGCGACAAAATTGACAAATAACCGCGAAGACTGTATATGGCCGCTACTCTACAAACCACGACGGCACGCCGTCATCGCGACAGGATCGGTGCATGAGAACATTGCTGCGCATAGGGACGCGGGCCAGCCTGCTGGCCGTGACCCAATCCACCTGGGTTAAAACCCAGATCGAACAGGCCCATCCTGGCGTCCGGGTCGAGCTGGTAAAAATCAGCACCAAGGGCGACCGCATCCTGGACGTGCCGCTGGCCAAGGTGGGCGGCAAGGGGTTGTTCGTCAAGGAGATCGAGGACGCGCTCCTTGCCGGCGAGGTTGATCTGGCGGTGCACTCGATGAAGGACGTGCCCACCGAATTGCCGGAAGGTCTGCACATCGGCATCATTCCCCTTCGGGAAATCCCCCAGGACGCCTTTCTCTCCGTCAAACACGACTCCATCGCCGCCCTGCCCCAAGGCGCAACCGTGGGCACCTCCAGCCTACGGCGGAGGTCCCAGTTGGCGGCGCTGCGGCCCGACCTGACCCTGGTTGATCTGCGCGGCAACATCGACACCCGTTTGCGCAAACTTGACGAAGGCGTATACGACGCCATCATTCTTGCCGGCGCCGGGCTCCGTCGCCTGGGCCTGGAACATCGCATCACCACCCTGCTTGATCCTGCGCAGATGCTGCCGGCCATCAGCCAGGGCGCTCTGGGGATTGAACTGCGACGCGACGATGCGGAGCTGGAAGCGGCGTTGCAGTTTCTTCATCACCGTCCGACCGCGACCGCCGTGGCCGCTGAACGGGCCTTTCTCCTCCGTTTGGAGGGCGGCTGCCAAGTGCCCATCGGCGCCTACGCATCCTTACAGGACGGCGTCGTTTCCCTGACCGGCCTGATCGCCAGCGTCGACGGCCGCCAGATCATCAAGGACACCATCGCCGGACCGGCGAACCAGGCCCACGCCCTTGGCCTGCGCCTGGCGGAAACCCTGCTGGCCCGAGGCGGCAAGGCCATCCTTGACGCGGTTTACTGCAGCGGCGCGGCAAGCCCGAACTAACATCCCTTTTCCCCAAGAAGACGCAACCTGTGACAACACACGACACCACCTCGTCCCCTGCCAATGGCAAAGTCTACCTCGTCGGCGCTGGCCCCGGCGATCCCGGCCTGATCACCCTGCGCGGCAAGTACCTGCTTGAGCGCGCCGAGGTCGTGGTCTACGATTACCTGGCCAACCCCAAGCTGCTCAGCTATGTGCCCAAAGACGCGCAACTGATCTATGCCGGCAAAAAAGGCGGCGGCCTGCACGCCTACACCCAGGAAGGCATCAACCAACTGCTGGTGGAACACGCCAAACGCGGCAAGATGGTGGTGCGCCTCAAGGGCGGCGACCCCTTCATCTTCGGCCGAGGCGCCGAGGAAATCGAGGAGCTGGTGGGCGAGGGCATTGATTTCGAGGTGGTGCCCGGCGTCACTTCAGCAACCGCCGCCGCGACCTACGCCGGCATTCCCATCACCCATCGGGAATACACGGCGTCTGTTGCCTTTGTCACCGGTCACGAAGATCCGACCAAGAAATTTTCCAACATCGCCTGGGACAAACTGGCCACCGGCGTCGGCACCATCGTCATCTACATGGGCATCAAAACCTTGCCGAGCATCACCCAGAAACTGATCAACTTCGGCCGCTCGCCCGACACCCCGGTGGCCGTGGTCCGCTGGGCGTCCACCCCGCAACAGCATTCGGTGGTTGGCACCCTGGCGACGATCTGCGACGTAGTGCAAAAAGCCGACATCAAACCCCCGGCTCTAGTGATTGTCGGCGAGGTGGTCAAGCTGCGCAGCACCATTGACTGGTTTGAGAAACGGCCGCTGTTCGGCAGACGCATCGTCGTCACCCGCACCCGCGAGCAGGCCAGCGATCTGGTGGCCAAGCTCGAGGAATACGGGGCCGAATGTCTGGAATATTCGACCATCCACATCGAACCGGTGGACGATTACCAGGTGCTTGATCAGGCCATTGCCGAGATCGGCGACTACGCGTGGCTGCTTTTCACCAGCATCAACGCGGTCACGTATTTTTTCCAGCGCCTCTTTCTGCTCGGGCGCGACAGCCGCCATCTGGCCGCGACCAAAATCGCGGTGGTCGGCAAGGCAACCGCCGACGAGTTGCGCAAATATGGCGTAACCGCTGATCTGATCCCGGAAAAATTCACCGGCGAAGGGCTGGCCGAGGCCCTGGTGCGCACCGAGGTCAAGGGCAACCGCATTCTTCTGCCCCGCGCCCTGCGGGCCAGCGAGATTCTCCCCGAGGTGTTGACCGACGCCGGCGCCGTCGTCACCATTGCCCCGGCCTACCGCAACGTGCCACCCATGGGCCGGCGAGAGGAATTGCGCGACCAGTTGGAGAGCGGGACCATCGACCTGATAACCTTCACCAGTTCTTCCACGGTCAGCAATTTCCTGACCATGCTCGATGCGGGCAGCGACGAGGAACTGCACCGGCTGCTCGACCAGACGACCATTGCCGCCATCGGACCAATCACCGCCGACACGGTCCGGGAGCATGGGCTGCGGGTGGACATCCAGCCCGAGCGTTACACCATCGGCGACATGGTGCAGGCAATTGTTGCCGCCTATCGGGACAAGGCCGCGCAGTTGGCGCGCTGATCGCCGCTTCCGAGAGACTGGGCGTCGTCCCGCCTCGGCAAAAGGGCGGGGGCCGCAATCCCGGCTCGACCAGTGGTCCGAGGAGCAGGACGTCATCGTCTGCGGCGTCTGCGGCGCGGCGATCACCCACCGCGACCAGGCGATCCAGATCAATCACCGCCACGATCACGCTTTTTTCAATCCGGCCGGCATTGCCTTTGCCATTCGCTGCTTCAGGCTGGCGCCCGGCGTCGCCCCCCAGGGGGAACCGAGCAGCGAATTCACCTGGTTCCCCGCATACCAGTGGCAAATCGTCCTTTGCAGGACCTGCCGCGCCCATCTGGGCTGGCTGTTCACGCACACTGACGGCAATCCTGCCTTCCACGGTCTCATCGCCGACCGCTTGGCCTGAACCGGAGCCTCCGCTTCCCCATCGCGCGCCCCTTGCCCAGGCCAGAGTCTCTGGCGCATTTTTTCACAATAAATCTCAAAAGCTACGGCCAAGCGCACCGGAATCGTTTTCTTTCGCATTGTTTTTCAGGGTGTTAGGCTGTACATTAACTGCAACCTAACTTGCATACCGAGCCGCCTGTCATGCCCACTCTTCTCCGCCACATCGTGCAATCCGCCTTCATGGTGCTGATCGCCCTGCCGACCGCAAGTCTCCAGGCCGGCGAGCAGGCGTCTCCGGTGGTCGGCGCAGGGTATGACAATGCGATCAACAGCGTGCTGGCGGCAGGGATGTACGGGTTTGCCCCCGCTCCTGGCCTGAGCGTGCAGTTGCAGCATTCAGACACCCTCTGGCAAGGTCTCAGCCCTGAGAAATCGCAGCTCAGCGGCCAGGCCATCACCTTTTCCTACGAAGGCTCCTCCGGGTTGCTCGAATTCTCGGCAGGCTACATCCTCTCGACTCAGGGGAGCGAACAAGAGCCAGGCGCCGTCTTTCTCGGCGTTGATCCCGGGATGAACAAGGTGTTTGATCCCAGCCGATCCTGGTATTTGGCCTTTGACCTGTCCCGTTCGTATCAGGTCGACGACAACATCTCGTTCACCTTGGGCAACAAAGCCATGCTGCTTAAAAACCCCTTTGACACGGAAGGGGGCCACATTTTCTCCATGCTGTTCAACATGCCCATCTCCTACAAAAATTATCTCACTATCACTCCGGCGTTCCAATGGTCGCGTTCCCTCTCCGGATTCGGGGCCGAAACCGATTCCGCAGCTTCCGGCGCCGCCAGCGAAAAATCGGCCCAAGACGTTTTTTATGGCGGCGTATCCGTCAGTTTTTCCTACTGATCGCAACCGCCGGCTCTCTGCGGTTTCTCCCTGTGTTTTCCCCCAATGCCGCACGTTTTTTCTTTCCTTTTACAGCAAAACGCATGAAGCTGAGCAAGGCGATCGACGTTTCGTTGGCCGCCTTGCCGACTTTTCACCTTTTCCATTCCAATCTTCAAACCAGAGACAGGAGCACCCCCGTGAATGTAACCCCTCTGCTCAAAGCCCTTTTCACCCGCAAACCATTTCCCCCTGCCGGAAAGCTGGCGGCATTGATTGCGGCTGCTTGCTGCTGTTCACTGCTCGCCGCCTGGACCCCAGCCGCCGCCAAAACAGCAGGTCCGGCAAAGCGACAGGTCATCTTTTTGCCCTTTGACGTCGAGATTCCCGGTTCCTACGCCTACCTCCGCAACGGCTTGGCCAGCACCCTGGCCAGCCGTCTGGCCTCCCGGGCCGACATCGCCGCCGTTGCCCAAGGCGGCGCCTCCGAACAGATGGCCAAGGCGTTAAAATCAGGCGATCACACCGTGTTCAGCCAACAACTGCGCCAATCCGGCGCGGATTATCTCATCATGGGCGCCCTGGCCCCCAAGGCCGGCCAATTTGAATTGACCAGCTACGTCTTCTCTCAGTCATCCAATCAGGCGCCAAAAAAATTCCAGCAATCTTTCCAGACAGTTGACGACGCCATGACTGCAGTCGACGACCTGGCCTGGGCCATCAGCGGCGCAGTGTTCGGCGCCCCCCGGCCAGATGCGGCGGGCGGCGGTTCCAAGGGCGGGCAAGGGATGGCGGCGTTCCAAACCGCGCACCCGGAACGGGCCTATCGCGAAGGATTGTTTGCAGGAACAACGACTGGCCTCGAAGCCGGCGGACAGTTTGAGCTGGTCAGCACCTTCCGCAGCAAGAGCATCGCCGCCGAGGCCATGGACGTCAACGCCGGCGATCTCGACGGCGACGGCGTGGACGAGGTCGTTCTTTTGACCCGTTCGGCGCTGATGCTCTACCGTCATGAGGACGGGGCGTTTCGCATGCTGGCCACCGTCGATTTGCCCAATCATCTCCGCTATCACTCGGTCACCTTGGGTGATCTGAACAATAACAAGCACAAAGAAATCTACATCAGCGGCAGCAACGGCGACAATCCCGACACCACGGCGATGGAATGGAACGGCCAAAAAATGACCCCCCTCTTTGAACATGTCGGCTGGTATCTGCGCACCATCACGGCGCCAAACCAACCCGATATGCTCGTTGGCCAAAAAACGCTCGCCAGCGAATTCGGCGGCGGCGATATTCATCAGATGGCCCTGGACGCGCGGGGTGGGCTGAGCGAAGGCAAACAACTGGCCCTTCCCCAGGGAATCAACGTGTTTGACTTCACCCAGGCGGATATTGACGGCGACGGCGCGAAGGAAACCATTGCCGTCAGCAACGGCAGCCGGTTGCAGGTCTACGATGCCGCAGGCGCTCTTCGCTGGACCAGTTCCGAGACGCACGGGGCCAGCAACAACTTTTTTGGCACGTTGACCAGCACCAACAATGCGGTAAATTCCGAGAAAGAAACCACCTGGGTGCCGACTCGAGTCGTAATCGAGGACCTTGACATGGACGGGATCAACGATGTGCTGGTGGGCAGCAACCGTCTTGAAACCGTGACCTTCATGCCGAACCTTCGATATTTTGACGGCAGCTCCCTGTCCGCCTACAAATGGCAAAGCGGGTCTTTGACGCGTCTATGGGAAACCAAAAAAATCCCTGGCTACATCGCCAACTATCAGCTTGTTCACCCAGGCAAGCAGGGCGACCAGTATCAGATCCTCTTTGCCGAGGCGCAAACCAGCTACCCCTTTGTTTTCTGGAACTCGGCGGCCACGTTCCTCAACAGCTACACACTGCGGGTCAACCCAGCGGCCAATTAATTTTCCTTTCCGCTCTCCGGGTCTGTCGACAGCACGTCCGACAGACCCGGCCCTTCCCCTCCATTCGCCCAACCCACCGATTTAACGCATTTCCTCTTCTCGAAAATCCATAAAATCCTTGGTAAAAAAATTTTTACCAAGGTAAAAAAAACTTGACGACTAGGCAAACCTACTATACTCTGAAATCATCGAAGATAAGGTATATGAGGTTTTCTGCTGTAGGGAAACCTGCAATCAACATCTGATAACTAAGGAGAGGAAAATGAAAAAAGTACTTCTTGCAGGCGCCGCCCTGATGCTGGTTAGTGGCATTGCCTCCACCGCTTCAGCCGCCGCTGTTGAGCCCGGCGTTAAAATCACTGGTGATGCCCGTGTACGCGCGTGGTACATGAGTGAAGAGTATGGCGGCACGTTCGGTAATGATGATCGTTATGACTCAAAGACCGACATGGATTCCCGTGTACGCGTAAATATCGCGGGCACCGCAGCCGGCGGCGCGTATGCCAAAGTGAGACTGCGCGTCATGGAAGGCCTGATGGGTGATTCTGACAAAGACACGGTCCCTTTCTCGGATTCCAACAGCAATCTCTGGGCTGACCAAGCGTATGTCGGCATTCCCTTCACAGATCAGTTCACCCTTGAAATAGGTAAATATCGCTCTACTTACGGCCCGCTTGGGACCACCTACAACTTCGCTTACGACGATGTAAACTTAACTGGTTTTCGCGGCATTGTGAAAATGGGTGACGTTGAGATTAATCCTTTCGTTGAATGGATGGAGGAAGCTCAATCCGACACCACCACCGACGACGATAAGTATGCCGACAACGACGAAATGCGTTTTGGGGCGCATGTCAAAGCCAAATTGAACAAAGACTGGACCCTCGGCGGCATGCTGGGCTACCAGACGGATGCACGCGATGGCGTAGTCGACAGCTTTGAGGCAAATGAGGGATTTTTCGGAACCCTCTATGCCAACGGCAAGAGCGGTCAGTTTGGCCTCGTTGGCGAGTTCGCGGTCACCGACGGCGATCTCAACGGCATGAACTCCTGGCTGAATGACGGCTCTGGAAAAGAGTTCTATACACTGGACAGCAAAACGGGCGCGGCAAAACTCAATACCGATATAGATGAAATCGGTTCCGACGACACCGGGTTTGGCGGCTATGTTTTCCCGAACTACCAAATTGACAAACTCAACATCGGTTTGAACCTTGGTTTCACCGATGGCGGGTTCGTTCCTGACCGGGCCTTCGGATTTGTCATGGTCGGCAGCAGCGACAACAGCAAGATCACCGATTATATGATCGGCAAAGGCGGCGACTGGATGTGGGGCGGCTTGGTTACCTCCTATCAGATCAGCGAGTCCTTGAAACTGACCGGCAACATTGTCTATGCTGAGATTGATGCTTGGACCGAGGAAGGCGAGGGTCCAAGAGGTGCATGGGCCGCAAGTAATCCAACAAAATTAGAGGACAATGATTTGGCTCTGGACAGTGCCTGGGAGCTTTCTGCAGTCCTTCAGTACACCATCAGCAAAGGCGCTGACGTGTATTTCTCCGCCGGTTACCTGAGCCCGGAATTCGCAGATTCCGATCTGGAAGACGACGCAGCCTTTGGCGCGTTGACCCGCTTCGAACTGAAATTCTAATTTATTTCAGTCCTCAGCAATCAATTAAGGCGTTGGGCTTTTGGCCCAACGCCTTTTTTCATGTCCGAGCGGGGTGGCTGCGCCTGAAAAACACAATCCTTCTGTCTTACCCTTCTGCAACCCTCGGCAACACCACCGTCGCCCGTAGACCGCCTTCGCTTCTGTTGTGCAGGGTCAGGCTGCCGCCGTGATCTTCAACAATCCGTTTCACCAGGGTGAGGCCCATGCCCGTGCCGATCATCTTGGTGGTGAAAAATGGGTCAGCGGCGTGGCCGACATTCCCCTGGTCCATACCGAGCCCAGAATCGCGGATTTCAATCCGCACCCAGCCTTCATCCAACGCCACCTCAACAAACAACTCGCCGCCATGAGGCATGGCCTCGACGCTGTTGCGGATCAGATGCACCAGGGCCTGTTGAATAAGCCGGGGATCCACGTCGACCAGCGGGTCAACCTCCGGCAACAACAACGTCTGCTTGATGCCCTGCTCTTTTAAGGCGCTGAAATGCAGCAGCAGCGATTTATGCACCAGAGACAGCAGGCGGGTCTTTTCGCACACCGGCTTGACCTGCTCGACAAAGCTGAACAGGTCTTCCAGGGTTTTTTCGATTCTCTCGGCTTCGCTGGCCATCATGCCCAGAAACTGCAGCCACTCCTTGTTGTCGATTTTCCGGGCCAGCAGACGCGCAGTGCCGCCAATGGCGGTGATCGGGTTGCGGATGCTGTGCGCGAGTTGCGCCGCCATGTGGCCAAGCGCCGAATAACGCTCTGCTTCCACGAGCAGATCCTTGTTCTTTTTCAACTCGCTGGTGACGTCTTCCAGCTCCTTAATTTTTCGTTGCATGTCGACATACAATCGACAATGCTCGATGGCTAGGCTGGCTTGACTGGCAAAGCTTTCCAGAGCGTGAATGCGCTCGGCGTCAATGGGGCTGCGGTTGACAAAATGATCGGCAATTAAAACGCCCAGGGCCCGGCTGGGCGAATACAGGGGCACAACCACAAAGGTGTCTTCCTGGAGCAGACCAACCAGGTCCAGCGGCACCGGATAGTCGCACCGACCGCCCTCGACGTTGATCGATTGCCGGGTGCGCACTGCCCGAATCAGCAAGTGTTCCGCATCGGCGGCGTCAACCCGCAGAGCGCGCACAATCCGGTTGACCTCGGCGTCTATCCCGGTTTCATTGCGCTGAATGCGGGCAAAGAGATCGTTCAGGCCCAGGTCCTGCTGCTCAATATCGTGCCAAATGCGGCCGCCGTCCTCCCGATTGCTCGGTCCGATGGCCAAGCGGCCCTCAAGCGTCGCGCCGGCCTCGTCAAACAGGGCAAGAAACGCCCGGTTGAACCGCAGCCCTTCCTCGGCGGTGATGCCCACCAAAATGGCGTGGAGGATCTCATCGAGTTCCACCATGCTCATATAGGCGGTGTTCATTTTCAGGGCCAGTTCATGGGCCAGTTGAATGCGAAAGTTGGCCTGCTCGATCTGCCGCTGGTACTGTCGGTTGCGGATGGTCAGCCGGCGCTTTTCCAGCACCCGGCGCAGGGTGGCCAGGAGATCGGTGAAGTGCACTGGTTTGGCGAGGTAGTCGTCGGCCCCGTAGCGGAGGCAGGCCAGCGCCGTCTGCAGATCGGTGACCGCGGTCAGCATAATCACCGCCATATCCGGATCGTGCTGCTTTAATTCAGGCAGGAGTTTCGTGCCGTCCGCATCGGGCAGCCCGATGTCGAGAAGCACCAGCGCCACCTTGTGCGCCGCCAACTGGCGACGCAGTCCGTCTGCGGAACCGGCGGCAACCGAGGCGTAGCCCTGCTGCTGGAGGAATTCCTGCAAGAGGCTGACAATGTCGTCAAAATCGTCGACAATGACAATCACCTCGCCCTCTTCCAAAAATTCATCCTCGGCAATGGAGAGGGGGGGAGGCGGAAATTGCTGTTCCATCATGACGACGCTCGCAGGTAATTATCTCATTGTTCCAACGTCTGGACCTGCCGCTTGTTCTACCCCTGAAAAAAAACCGTGTCAAGCGGCGGCGGCTCCTATTCTCGGATTGCCCCGGCGCGGCAACCGTGGTAAGGACCACAAAAACTTCCTTCGAGCCGCCCGCATGACCACCCTACCCTCTCCATCGACCGCGCACCCAGAAGTCAGCGACGATGCCTTGCTGCAGGTCATCGCCGATTTTCTCGCCATGGGTCATGTCGACAACATCGTTGCCATGTTCCGCCAGGAGCCGCGCTATTTTGCCTGGACCGGCCGTCTGCTGACCGACGAACGCTTTGCCGTCCGCCTCGGTGTTTCCGTGCTTTTCGAACATCTGGCCGGCCTTTGCCCTGAGCAGCTCTCCCTCGCCGTTCCCGGATTGGTGGAACACCTGGGCCATCCTGTCGAGTGGGTGCGCGGCGAGGCCGCCAGCGTGCTGGCCATTGTCGGAACCGAGGCCGCCTTGGCCGCGTTGCCGCCGCTGCTTGACGATCCCTCGCCCCAGGTGCGGGAAATCGTGCGCGACATTCTGGGCTTGCCGACGCATGGATAAGATTTTCGGACCAGAGGGCGTGCTCGCCACCCGGATTGCGGGCTACGAGGCGCGTCCCGACCAGTTGACCATGGCCAAGGCCGTGGCCCAGTTGCTTGAACACCGCGAGGAAGACATCCTGGACCAGGCCTCCTGCCTGGTGGTGGAGGCGGAAACCGGCTTGGGCAAGACGCTTGCCTATCTGATTCCTGCCGTGCTCAGCGGCCGCCGGGTGGTGGTGTCCACCAACACCCGCAACCTGCAGGATCAGATCCTGCAACGAGAGATCCCCCTGATCCTGGAACATATTGATCCGGACCTCAAGGCCCTGTGCGTCAAGGGCCGGCAAAACTACCTCTGCCTCTACCGCTGGCGGCAGCTGCAGGCGGCCCGGCAGGCGGATCTGTTCACCGGCGCGGAGGGCAAAACCATCGACGCCTGGCTCGGCGAAACCGTTCACGGCGACCGTTCCGAACTCAGTTGGCTGACCGCTTCCTCGCCGCTGTGGCAAAAAATCTGTTGCCAGTCCCATTTTTGCCTCGGCGCCAACTGTCCCGAAGCCGCCGGCTGTTTTCTT
Organism: Desulfobulbus sp.; assembly: GCF_030824455.1. Lineage (GTDB taxonomy): Bacteria > Desulfobacterota > Desulfobulbia > Desulfobulbales > Desulfobulbaceae > Desulfobulbus. The sequence goes on along the minus strand of NZ_JAVBXR010000092.1, from coordinate 15,238 downwards.
AACCGGTTGCGGCGCGACGCCGCCGCCAGCCGCCTGCTGATTGTCAACCACCACCTCCTGTTCTCCGATCTGGCCGTTCGCCGCACCGGCTACGGCGAGGTGCTGCCGCGCTACGAAACCGTGATTTTCGACGAAGCCCACCACGTCGAGAACGTGGCCACCACTTTTTTCGGCTTTACCTTTTCACGCTACCAGATCATTGATTTGTGCGGCGACGTGGAGCGTAGCGCCGAAACCGAACTTTCCGGCAAGGCGCAACAGGCGGCGGTCAGCGCCGCCGCGCGGCTGATCGGCGCGGTCGAACGGTTGGCAAGCGGATTTCCGTTGCACAAGGGGCGGTTTCTTTTGCAGCCTGTGCTTCAGGATCAGCCGCACCTGCAGACAATGCGCGACGATCTCCGCGCAGCGCTGGAGCATCTGAGCGATTCGCTCGACAAGCTGGTTGCAGCGGAAGGACCGTGGCGGCAGTACGGCGACCGCGCCCAGGATTTGGCCGCGCGCCTTGACTTGATTCTGGCTGAACCGGGCCTTGAGCCAACAGAGGAGGAAGCGCGGTTCACCTACTGGTATGAACGGACCGACCGCAACCTGACCCTCTTTGCCACCCCGGTGGACGTGTCGACCGAGCTGCAGGAGGCTTTGCTCAGCTCGGCCCGGCACTGCGTGTTCACCTCGGCAACCCTGACCACCGGCGGGCATTTCAAATATTTTCTCAAACGGCTGGGCTTGGCCGCCGACACCCCCACCCTCTCCCTGACCTCGCCCTTTGATTATCCCGGCCGCACCCTGCTCTATGTTGCCGACGCCCAATTCCCCGAACCGGCGGGGCCAGGCTATCCGCAGGCCCTGCGGGAGCGCATGGAACAACTGATCAACCACGCCGGCGGCCGGACGCTGGCCCTGTTCACCTCGTTTGCCGCCATGGAACAGGCCTACGCGAGCCTGCGCGATCGCCTGCCCTATCCGCTCTTCATCCAGGGCGAAGCCCCGCGGCGCACCCTGCTGCGTCAGTTCAGCCGGCAAACAGATTCGGTGCTCTTTGCCGTGGCCAGTTTCTGGGAGGGTGTCGACATCCCCGGCGAATCATTGAGCCTGGTTATTATCGACAAATTACCGTTTGAAGTCCCCAGCGACCCTGTTATTATGGCGCGCATCAACCGGATCAAGGCCTTGGGCGGCAATCCTTTTGTCGATTTCCAGACGCCGCGAGCCATTCTTACCCTCCGCCAGGGAGTGGGCCGGCTGATGCGGACCGCAGACGACCGCGGCGTTATCGCCATCCTCGACACCCGGCTGTTTACCAAAGGGTATGGCCGTCAATTTCTCAAAAGTCTGCCCCCCAGCCCTCTGACCAGGAATCTGGACGAGGTGGCGGCTTTTTTCAAGAGCAGCAATGAAACCACCTGAGATGAATCACCCCACGGACCTGCGCGGCATGGCCGCAAGCGTCGCCGCCCGCGTTGAAACAAGCATGCGGAGCGATCTGGACGCCGCCTTGGCCGGCAGCGATCCGCTCTTGGTTGCGGTGCTGCACTATGCCCTGTTCAACGGCGGCAAACGGATCCGCCCTTTGCTGACGGTGCTTTGCTCGCGTTGCTGCGGCCGGGACGACGAATCCCTGTACCTGCTGGCCGCCGCCTTTGAATATCTGCATGTGGCCACCCTGGTTCACGACGACGTCATCGACCGGGCCGAGCAGCGGCGCGGCAAAGACACCGTGGCGGCGCGATACGGCCTTTCCGCCGCCATCCTCGCCGGCGATTGGCTGCACGCCCGCAGCATGCATTTGATCGGCAGACTGGCGGGCGCGGACGGTCTGGAAATTTTTTGCCAAGCCACGGCCTCCATGGTCAACGGCGAATTCGAGCAGTTGCGCTACGTTGGCGACGTCGCCACCAAGGAACAGCAGTATTTTGACGTCATCCGCCAGAAGACCGGCAATCTCATCGCCTCAACCTGCGCCATTGGCGCCCTGTTCGCCGGCGCCGACGAAACCCGGCAAAAAGCCCTGGCAGCTTACGGCGACCATCTCGGGGCCGCCTTTCAGGTGGTGGACGATCTGCTGGATTTTCTTGGCGACACTGACAGCACCGGCAAAAAAACCGGCAACGATTTTATCGAAGGCAAGATCACCCTGCCCCTGCTGAACGCCTTGAACCAGGCAACCGAGCAAGAACGACAAGCCGTCCAAGCCCTGATGGAAGGTGATCGCACCCAGCCCCAGGCCTACCGGCAATTGTATGCGTTGATCGAACACCACGGCGGCTTCCATTCCGCCGCTCTGACGGCCCGGCAACTGGTTGAAGCGGCCCTTGCAGCGCTTGCCCCTTTCTCCGCCTCAAGCCCGGAGGAAGAAAACATCGCCTTGCTCAAGGAACTGGCCGAATACGTCCTGGCCCGAAAAAAATAACCCGCTCAGGCCCGTGCCTTTTTCCACAGTTCGCCTCCTTGCCGTCAGCGCGGCCCTGATCCTGATTGTCGTCTTGTGCCTGCCCCGAGGCCGCTCGCCGGAGCAGGTCACGGAACAACCAGCCCCTGTGCAGCAAACCGCTCAAGCGCAGCTGTCAGAGACTCCGTTGCCGCCAACCACCTTGCCTACGGCGGACGCCCCTACGCCTAGCAACGAGGCCAATCCGCCAACAGACGTTCTCCTGCCAGGACCGCCGTCTGCACCAGAAAAACTCCCCGCCCCGCCCCAGGCGGCAACCTCTCCCCTCGGAAAAACGTCGCCACGCCCCCGCATTGCCGTCATCATTGACGACATGGGCTACAATCGCCCCATGGGCCGCCAATTTCTCCAAATAGACGCCGACCTCACCTTTTCCTTTCTCCCCGAAGCGCCGTATACCAGCGAGTTAGCGGAACAGGCGCATCGAACCGGACGCACCATTTTGGTGCATCTGCCCATGGAGCCCAAGGACTGCTCTTGGAAATTAGGCCCGGAGGCCCTGAGAATCGGGGATACAGCGGAGGAAATCTCTCGAAAAACCGAAGGGATGCTGGCGAATGTGCCCTATGCCGTCGGGGCCAACAATCACATGGGGTCGCGCTTCACCGAAAGCAGCCAGGGAATGCGACGGATGCTGACCACTCTGAAGGCGCATTCTTTTTTCTTTATCGACTCGTTCACCACCCCCGCATCACTGGGGGAAACAACGGCGCGACAGCTGAGGTTGCCGACCGCCCGGCGTCATGTCTTTCTCGACAACACTCAGGACCCCGAATCAATCTGCCGCCAACTCGGCCACCTCGTGGCCCAGGCCAAACAACGGGGACAGGCCATTGGCATTGGCCATCCAAATCAGGCCATGTTCATGGCCCTTGGAAGTTGCGGGCCGGCGTATTTCTCCGAGGTTGAACTGGTTGGCGTGCAACGGTTGGCGCGCTAACCGCTCAGCCGCCTGCACGCATCAATCCCACAAAAACACCAGTTCAGGCTTCCAACTCCGGCACCAGAAAACTGATGCGTTCCTCCTCGCCTTCCATCTCCTCGACCGTCTCGGCGCCCTGCCGCTGCAACCAGGCCACGACCTCCACCACCAAATGTTCCGGCGCCGAAGCCCCGGCGCTGACCCCTACCCGTTCGACGCCGTCAAACCATTGCGGATCCATCTCGCTGGCGTCGTCAATAAGATGGGCAGGGGTGTGCCGCAACTCGGCCACCTCGCGCAACCGATTTGAATTGGAGCTGTTTTTCGAGCCCACAATCAGCACCAGATCCACCCGGTCGGCCAACTCGCGGACCGCCGCCTGCCGGTTGGTGGTCGCATAGCAGATATCGGTCCTCTCCGGCTCTTCGATGTGGGGAAACCGCCTGCGAATGGCTTTGAGCATCTCCTCGGTGTCGTCAACGCTCAAAGTGGTCTGGGTGACATAACCCACCTTGTTCGGATCGGTTACCTGAAGATCGACGACCTCCGAGGCCTTCGACACCACATGCACCGGCCCGACAGCCTGGCCGCAGGTGCCCTCAACCTCGGGATGCCCTTTGTGTCCGATCACCAGCACGTCAAACCCCTGGGTGTTGAGCCGGATCATTCGCCGATGCACCTTGGACACCAGCGGGCAGGTGGCGTCAATAGTCCGCAAACCCAAGTCCCTGGCTTTTTCCTCCACGATCCTAGACACGCCGTGGGCGCTGAAAATGGTGACCGACCCCTGGGGAATGTCTTCCAACTCCTCGACAAAAACTGCGCCGCGCCGCCGCAATTCCTCAAGCACATGGGTGTTGTGGACAATTTCATGCAGAACGTAGACCGGCGGCTGGTAATGCTCCAGGGCCTGATGCACGATGGCGATGGCCCGATTAACGCCGGCGCAAAAACCGCGGGGCTTGGCAAGTACAACTTTCATGAGACAAATCCGGGTGCTGTTTCAGATGAATGCGAACAAAGGCCGAACCGTATCCGGTTCAATTTTCGATTTTTTTGACCGCCTCAGCGATCGAAAGCGGGTAGGGATGATGCTTGCGGAGAAACACCGGCATGCTGTTGCGCGCCTCGCGGGCCGCATCCAGACTGTCGTACATGCCGTAAAAAACAAACAGGGTGGGCGGGGTGGTTTTTTTGCGCAGAATAAAGAATTGATCGCGCACCGGATAGTATTCATCCTGGGTCAAGATGTCGGCGATGCTTGCCGGGGCCTGATTGGACCCCAGCATCATCAGCTGAATGGTAAAGCCGCCTTTGTAAATGCCTGCCAACCAACTGGCGCTGGCGCCCAGTCGGTCGCGATAGAGTTTGTCGCCGTCCCTGATTTCCCGGGCCACGGTCGGTTGTGCGCCGCCCGCGCCCTGATCACCAATCTGAGGCGACGTTTGCCCGACGCCTGTTGCCGTTGCCGCGGCTGAGGTGATGTCGGGAATTTTTTGCACGGTTACAGAAGGCGACTGCTTGCCGACGCCGCCCAGCAACAGGCCAAGCGCCAGCGCCAGCGCCACGGCCCCGGCGAGCACGCCCACCAAAAGTTTGTTGTCGCAGAGCAGCTCATACATCTCCATCATTCTGTTGTCCAACGGGGGACTTTCAGCGGCGTCCGGGTCGACGTGGTCCAGCAGCACCATAAACGATTTTTCAGCGCAGAAGGCTTTCAAAGCCTCCTCGGCGAGAATGTTGATCATCCGCAAATTGCCCTGGGCCGCCGCGAAAATTTTGGCGACCGCGCCCTCGGTGAAGACTTCGGCGAACTGCTCACGCCCCATGCCGGCGGCGTTCAGGCGATAGCGAAGGTATTGCCTGGTCTCGCTCTCGTTCAGGTCTTCGAGAAAATATCCAGAGTGGATGTCAACATTGTTGCTGAACACGGCCATTTGCTCAAGATTGGCGTCCAGCCCTTTCCGTCCGGCAAGGACAATGGTCAGATCAAGCTCATCCTGCCTGTCGCCGACGTGCCGCACCAGACGCTCCAAGGTGGCCAAAAAGAGTTTTTCCGCCTCATCGACGACCAACACGGTGGTGACGCCGTCGGCTCGCTGCTGGGCCAACAACTGTTGCAAGACCACAAAGAAATTGACCTGCTCGTGCGCGCCTCTCGGATCCATGCCGAGCTCAATGCAGACGATCCGCAACAGGTCGTCAAAGGAACCAATCGGATTGGCCAGGGAAACCACATGGTATTCAGCGTGCAACCGTTCGGCAATCAAACGGCAAATCAGGGTCTTGCCCGAGCCCTCCCGGCCAACCAGCTTGAGCAACTGCTTGCCGGCCAGAATGTCGAGAATCAGCGATTGACAAATCTCCTCCCGCCGCGCCCCTGGAAAAAAAACTTCCGGGTCCGGCTCTTCAGCAAAAGGGGCTTGGGTGAGATGGAAGTGTTCGAGATACATCGTGATTTCCGTGCTGCAGAATGATTTCCTCAAGCCGGCTTGAGCCACCCCAGACGATCCGCGCGCAACGCCGGACACCTCAGGCTCCTTTTAACGGCGACCTTATCCCTGACCAGCCCCCGGGGTGGAAGTTTCTCATGCCTTTCAGTCGGTTGATTATCAATGAGCAAGCGCATCCTGTAAACCACTTTTTGCCTAGAGCTGATTTTTTCCCTCACAACCTTGATTTATTCCGGAAAAACCAACAGAAACCCCTGTAATTTCCGCATTATCGGATTACAGCATCAACAGTTTCACCAACTCTCCACGTCACAACCATTAAATACGAATAAACATCAAACAGTTAAGTGAAAGCTTAAACGACTCCCAACTTCAACAATTTCGATTTTTCGGAAAATACCTGAGCAAATTTCCGGATATTTCGACATTTTCCCCAAGGCCGCACCACAAAAAACACAACACGCCGGATTTATTCAACAAAATAAAATGGCAAGCTTATTGCTTCATCTCATGTAACAGGAGACAACGGCTGGCAACGATGAATTCAAACATCCTCGTTCGGCAAAATAAGTTTCCGCCTTCCGAAAAAGACCAGCCAGAATGTTTAAGTGAGGGAATATGAAATCGACATGTGTAAGAATCAATCTGATAACTGCATCGTTACTAATGCTGTCTTCCGTTTCGGCAATGGCATTTCCAACCAATGGGCAAATAGTTAAGTTACATGACGGACTCTATGGGCACACCAATATAACGGGGGGCGGCGAATTCATTGTAGATATTCAGGGCGACACAGTTACAGATGATTTTGCTAGCTTTTGCCTTGAAAAAAACGAAACGATTTATTTTGACAAAGAATACACAATTTCCTCTATCAGTGACGCTGCCTATGGGGGCGGAACTAACGAAGATCACAGCACTCCTGGATACGATGTCGTGTCCAGCAAGACAAAATGGGTATTGTACAATTACCTCTATACCGATACGTTTGATGCCGTAACGGACAAACAGCACCTAGCTGATTATGTCCAATATGTTATCTGGTATCTTGAAGATGAGATCCGGAAACTCGACAGTAACGCTTTAGCTTTTTACAACTCTTATGTAAATGGCAAGTCATCCGATGTATATGATGATTATGACGCGTATGTTAAAGTTATGAACCTTACCTACACCAAAACTGATCGCTACGGCAAAATAACCACGCACAAAGCCCAAAGTCAGCTCATTGCAGAACACGCCCCTGTTCCCGAACCAGCCACCATGTTCCTTTTCGGCACAGGCATTGCTGGAATTGCCGGCATCATCCGTCGTCGCCGGATGAGCAACTGATCCTTTCCCTGCTGCCCGTTTTTTAAGGCAAGCCTTCGGGCTTGCCTTTTTTTGTTGCTGAGGTAGGATTCCGCTCCACCCATCCATCCTCCCCTCCAGCCCGGAACGCCATGCCCGTTTTTCGCCTCTCCGACGCCCTGATTTTCCCTTCGCCTGAATTTGCCGACGACGACGGTCTGTTGGCCGTTGGCGGCGATTTAAGTCCGGCGCGGCTGATTCTCGCCTACAGCCAAGGCATATTCCCCTGGTTTTCAGAAGGCGATCCAATTTTGTGGTGGTCGCCGGCGCCGCGCTTAGCGCTGTTTCCTGCAGAATTCCACCTGCCCAAACGGCTCAAGCGCACCATCAACTCCGGGGCTTTCACCGTCACTGCCGACACCGCCTTTGCCGAAGTGATCGCCGGTTGCGCCACCGCCTCGGGCCGGGTAAAAAACGGCACCTGGATTACCCCGGAAATGGAGCAGGCCTATTGTCGCCTGCACGAACTTGGCTATGCCCACTCCATCGAATGCTGGCGCGACGGGCAACTGGCCGGAGGACTCTACGGCGTTGGTCTGGACCAGATATTTTTTGGCGAATCGATGTTCACGCGCGTCACCGACGCCTCCAAAACGGCCCTGACCGCTCTGGCTCAACTGGCCTTGCAACAAGGAATCGCCATGATTGACTGCCAGATGACCACCGATCATCTGCTCCGTTTCGGCACACGAGAAATTTCGCGGGAGGAGTTTCAAGCGCAGCTAGATGCCCACATTGACGATTGTCTACCGCAAAAAAAATGGCGCCTGCCATAGCCGACAAGGAGAAAAAACGGCACGACAAACGCCATCAGGAAAGAAAGCGGACAAAACAATAAAGCTAACAGACAACTGGCAGGCCACGCCTCCCACTGCAAACGGCGACATACCTTTGCCACTCCGTCTTGCCCAACAAAGTAAGCACCACAACGTCGGAGTCAACCCGTACCTAAAAGCCGCCGGGACCGCCCCCATCAACCACAGCTCACTGATCCAACTCAAACTCGTATCGGAGACCGGAGCGGGAAAAATGGCGGTCCACCTTTTTTAACCCGTACAGATTGGCCACCTGAAAATTAACCTCCCAGTCGCCGATCAGCGCAGCCCCCTTGCCCAGATAGACCACATCGATGATCTTCATCTCCTCGGGCGCCACGGAAAGGAGCAGCAGCAAGCGGTTGCGGGTGGCCTGCATGACGATAATCCGCTGATTTTTCTCGATCCTGGTGTTTTTAAGCTTCCAGCGCACCTCAACCGCATCCTCCCGCTGGAAATTGATTTTCCGCAACTGGGCGCAATCCTTGCGGTGCAGTGAAAGGCCGCGCTCGCTGAGCAGCCCGATGACCCCCTTGTCAAGCGGGCTAGGCTTGCAGCAGGCAGAGGATTTCATCACCACCGGATCAAGCGTGGTCAGGTCGACGCGATTAAAGACGCCGGTTGGCTGAAACAGGGTCGGACGCCCCACATACAGGCCGTTGCGGATCTCGTAGATCAGTTCCCGCAGCCGAACCCGGCCCTCGCCCAATTGGAGGTACAAATCCTCCAGGCAATCAATGTCAAAATAGGCCAAAATGTCAGCCATGCCTTCCTTCTCGATCACCTCAAGAGGCACGCCGTAGCGCCGCAGTTCCTGGGAAAGAATCGAGGCCCCGATTTGCCGCGACACCGCCTCCCGCCGCAACCGGAAGGCCTTGGACAGTTCGGAGCGGGCCTTAGGCGTCTGACAGAGGGTCTGCAGGGCAGGGTCGAAATTGACCTGCGCTTCCTGGCGAATGACCTTGATCACGTTGCCGTCGCGCAACTGATGATCAAGCCCGACCTTTTGTTTGCCGATCATCCCGCCGACGCTGGTGTGGCCGATGGCGGTGTGCACCCGAAAGGCAAAGTCGAGCAAAATCGAATTGATCGGCAGACAGATCAGGTCGCCCTGGGGGGTGTAGGTGTAGATTTCCTTGCGGCCGCTGGCGGCGATCATATCCCGGTAGGAGACGGAATCGTCGCTGCCGAGGATATCGAACATCTCCTGGATTTCTTTAAAAAACTTGCTTGTCGTTTTGCTGTCGCCGGCCCAGTCGCGGACCATGCCGCGTTGGGCGCGGCGGGCCATGTCCTCGGTGCGGATTTTGAAAAGATATTTCCGGCCGTTGATGTTGGGCCGGGCGTGCAGGCCCTGGTATCCCGACGGCTTGGGGCTGGCGATGAAATCGCGGATGGTCCGGGGAATGGGCGGATAGATCTGATTGAGCACCCCCAGGGCCTGGTAGCAGTCGCCCCTGGTGTTCATCAGAATCAGCATTTCCTGGGGGCTTTCGATCTCTTTGATCAGGATGCGATTGCGCACGTCGTAGTAGCCCCACAACCCCTTGGTGCGCAGCGTGACCTTGCCCTTCAACCCGTCCTTTTCGATGGCCAGCTGGACCTTGTCGATAATCTCCAACACCGCCGGATCGTTGCGTAGACTGTTGATGTGCGCCTGCAACCGGTTGCCCTGACGGGGAAACTTGTACGCCAGCGCCAGATTGTACAACTCCCGTTTGATGGCAAACAACCCAAGGATGGTGGCCAGCGGAGCGTAGATGTCGATGGTCTCGTCGGCAATTTTCTGCCGCTTGTGCTTGGGCATGCTGGACAGGGTGCGAAGATTGTGCAGCCGATCCGCCAGCTTGACGATCATCACCTCCAGTTTGGCCGCCGCGCCGCTGAAAATCTTGCGGTGCACCAGTTTCTTGAAGGTCTGACGGTCGCCGGTGTAATGGGTGACCTTGGTGCAGCCCTCGACGATGGCCTCCACGTTAGGCCCGAATTTTTCACGGATCACCTCGTCGGTGACCTCATCCACATCCTCGACCGTGTCGTGGAGCAGGGCCGACGCAAGGATCTCCGGATTGCGGATGTCCAGCTCTTCGGCCAAAATCCGCGCCACCGAACAGGGATGCATGATGTAGGGATCGCCGGAACGACGCCACTGGTTGCCGTGGGCCTCAAAGGCAAAATCCAGCGCCCTCCAAAAAACCTGGGCCTCCGGACCGTCGCCGATGAAGGAGTGCATGACCTGGCGGTATGTGTCGAGATCGAATTTAACGTACTGCATCTGCCGTCCTGTCCGTCCTTGGCTTTTCCTTTCCTTACCGCTCAAATGGTGTACAATTGTCTTTTTGCAGACAAAAGCGCGAACCTGCACTCTAACAGAGAGCGGACTGCGGACAAAGAGAAATTCTCGCGCCGCCGGATTTCACAGCCTGTATGGAACAGGGGACACCAACACCATGCCCAGAAGACCACTCCGTAAAAGAAAATCGGCAGGATTGCCGCCCCAAAAACGGCGTTCAACGGGACGCGGCCCCGCAACGGACCCGCTGCAATTGTCTGTCCAGCGGCTGCTTGCGGCCCGGGGTGTTCCCTTGACCGCCGTCGAGATCGCCCATGAACTGCATTTGGGTTCCGGCCAATTGCCCATCCTACACACGGCCTTGGCGCAACTGCTTGACGGGCGCAAAATCGACCGAAAAGGCAAACGCTTTTTCCCTGCCGCCCAACCCGAGCAGCTGCGGGCAACCCTTGACCTCACCTCCAAGGGTTTTGGTTTTGCCATCCTGGAAGGAGAACGCGCCAAGGGCGGCAAGGACGTGTTTATTGCCCCGCACAATCTTGGCGGCGCCAGCCAGGGCGATTCGATCCTGGTCGAGGTTTCCGCCACGGCCAGGGGCCGAAAGGAAGGTCGGGTGACCCAGGTGCTCAGCCGCGCCGTCACTCGCCTCTGCGGCATCTACACTGAAAGCGGGGCCGGCGGTTACGTCACCCCCGACGACGACCGCCTGCCCTACACGCTGCTGATCCGCCGGGGCGACGATCTCGCCGCCCGCGACGGCATGGCGGTGGCGGCGGAAATCCTCGATTACGGTTCGGAACGCCAAGGGCCGACCGGCCGGATCATCGAAATCCTCGGCGACGCCCGGCAAGCGACCGTTCAGATCCGCATGGCCGTCATCCAGTCGTCGCTCCGGGAAACCTTCCCGGCCGAGGTGGAGGCGGAAGCGGCTCGCTTGACGCCGGTGACCGAGTGCGCCAACGGCCGCATCGACCTGCGCCACCTGCCTCATGTGACCATCGACGGCGAAACCGCCCGCGACTTCGACGACGCAATCTGCGTCGAACGCACCGGGGCCGGGTATCTGCTCTATGTTTCGATTGCCGACGTCGGCCACTATGTGCAGACCGGATCGGAGATTGACCGCGAGGCCTACCTGCGCGGAACCAGCGTCTACCTGCCGAACCAGGTTCTGCCGATGCTGCCCGAGCGCCTCTCCAACGACCTCTGCAGCCTGGTTCCGAATCAGGACCGGCCGGCTTTTACCGCGATGCTCAGCTTTGACGCCAAGGGGAAACGCACCGGCGAGAAATACGCGCGCAGCCTGATTAAAAGCTGCAGGCGCTTCACCTACACCACGATCAACCAGCTGCTCTACCTGCAGGACCCCGAGGTTCGCGCCGCCCACGCCGACCTGACGCCCATGCTCGAGCACGCCAAAAAACTCACAGCCCTGCTCAAACATCGCCGGAGCGAACGCGGCAGCCTGGATTTTAACATTCCCGAACCCCAGGTGACCCTTAACGGCGACCAAGTGGCCTCGATCACCCTGGCGGAACGCAATCAGGCCCATCTCCTGATCGAAGACTGCATGCTGGCCGCCAACGAGGCAGTGGCCGAAACCCTGGCCAAGGCGAAAAAACCGGTGTTGTACCGCATCCACGAACGGCCCGACCCGGCCAAGCTGGACGCCTTCACCGACGCCGCCAAGGCGCTGGGGCTGTTCCTGCCCCAATCCGAGGTCGATCCGGCTTGGTTTGCCCAGGTCATTAAACAGGCGCACAACTCGCCGGCGGAATACATCGTCAACAACCTGTTGCTGCGCACCATGCAGCAGGCCAGATATTCCCCGGAAAACACAGGCCATTTTGGCCTGGCTGCCGAATATTATCTCCACTTCACCTCGCCTATTCGCCGCTACCCCGACCTGGTGGCCCATCGGGTGCTGCAGGCCTTGCTCGCCGGCCAGACGGAACAGGCCACACCGCCAATCCCCGGCGAGGGCAAAACCCTGGCCGAGGCCGGCCTGCATCTCTCGCAGTGCGAACGCAAGGCCATCGACGTCGAGCGCAACGTCCACGCCCGCTGCTCCGCCCTGTTCCTCATGGACCGGATCGGCGAAACCTTTGGCGCGATCATTTCCGGAGTGACCGCCTTTGGCCTCTACCTCACCCTGGACGAAAGCTACATCAGCGGCATGGTTCCGCTGACCAGCATGACCGACGATTACTACCTGCACGACGCCCGCCGTTATCGCCTGATCGGCGAACGGAGCAATCGGATGTATCAATTGGGCGACCATGCGCAGGTGCGGCTTGACCATGTCGATCTGCTCAACAAACGGCTGAGCTTTTCCCTGGTTCCGGCCGCTGCCGCCAAGCCGCAGGAAAAAGAAGAAAAATGAACGCTGCCGGGGCGGCGGCTCCGCCTTGGTTTTGCTTGACGAATATCGGCAATTCAAATAAAAATGGTTGCTTTGAATTGAGACGACATCCCGAAATGCCGGAATCGGCCCAGCCCTTTCCGCATAATTTCTTTTCTCTGAGGTAGAGCCATGGAAAACAGCAGCTGGATATCAGACGTTCTTGCCAATCCCTTCCTGCGCGGCCTGTGCATCGGCTTGTTGGTTGCCGTCATTCTGTGGGTGCGGGGCTGGATGAAGGCCCGGGAACTCAACGGCAATTTAAAAAAACTGCGCGAGCACCTGCACACCAAGCTGGAAATCGATTCAGCGGAAAACGAACGACGCAAGGGCGACGCCGACAAGCTTAAACAGGAGCGCGACAACCTGCGCAACATGGTCCAGGTGCTCAATCAGAAGCCTGGCCGCCAGGAACTGCGCCAGGTACAGGTCTATCAAAAGGCCATTGAGATAATGTTTGAGAAATCGCCAGGGTTTGCCCCGGCTTGGCAGATCACGGTCAAAGAGGCGGAAGAGGAGATCAAACGGGCGGAGCGCGGCATCATCCCCTTTTTCAAGCGCATGACCACCAGCAGCCCCGGGTCGGAAAAGTCGTCGAAGAAAGCACTCGAACTGGAGCAATCCACCGGTCATTGATCCGGCCGGCGCACGCATTATGAAGGACGAACACCTGCCGGCCAGCGGCCTTGGCCAGATCGGAATCATCCTGGTCGGGCCGAAGTTTCCTGAGAATATTGGGGCCTCGGCGCGCATTGCCTCCAACTTCGGCATCTCTCAGCTGATTGTCGTCAGCGACGAGCAGTTTGACCAGGAACGGATGTTGAAGATGGCGACCCACAAGGCCGCGCACCTCATCCGGGAGATGCGCGTCTGCCGCACCACCGCCGAGGCGGCGGCCCCGTTTCATTTCATCGTCGGCACCACCGCCCGCCAAGGGCGGCATCGTCCCCAGGATCAGACGCCGCGCGAGGTGATGGCGGAAATCGCGCCGCTCGTGCCCGGCAACCAGATCGGCCTGATGTTTGGTCCGGAGGATGCCGGTTTAAGCAACGAAGACCTCAACCTCTGCCAATTTGCCTCCACCATTCCCACCGCCGGTTTTTCCTCGCTCAATCTGGCCCAAGCGGTGGCCATCCACTGCTACGAACTCTACACCGCCGCCCGGCCACAGCCCTTTGCCGGCGTCCCAAAATCGGAATTTGCCAACTCGTTTGACCTCGAAGGCATGTACGAACATGTTGAAGAGGTGCTGTCCGAAGCCACCTTTCTCCACGACACCAACCGCGTCTACTGGATGCGCAACATCCGCCAGTTCCTGGGTCGGATGCGGCTGAAGAGAAAAGAGGCCAGCATGATCCGCGGCGTCTGCCGCAAACTGCTGTGGCGCAACCGCCAGGGGCAAGAAGCGGGTTTGCCGCCGATTGCGCCAGTTGCGTCGGAACAGCATCAAGCGCTCGAAAAAACCGCCCAGTAATCCCGCCAACCGCTCACATCCCCTGCAGCGGACACGCAGCGCAGTCGGGATTTTTCTTTTTGCAATATCCGTTGCCCACCCGCACCAGCAGGGCGTGATACTCGTTGAAGAGCTGGACGTCGCAATCCAGCGCGTCCATGAACAATTCCTGAATGGCATCATACCCGAAGTCTTCGTCGATCACCCCGTGCCGCGTCAGGATGCGGTGGGTGTAAGCGTCGACCACGAAGATCGGCAGGTTGGCGGCGTAGAGCAGAATCGAATCGGCGGTTTCCCGGCCAATGCCCTTGATGGAGAGCAATTGCTCGCGAAACTCCGGCAACGGCTGGGCAAGAAAGGCCTCGAGATCGCCGCCGTGCTGCTGGTTGATGTGCGTCAGGAGATTATGCAGCCGGCCGGCCTTGATGTTGTAGTACCCGGCCGGCCGGATGTATTCGGCCAGAAGCCCGGTGGGCAGGGCTGACAGCGCAGGAAGCGTCATCAGCCCCACCCCTTTGAGATTGGCGATTGCCTGCTCGACGTTTTTCCAACTGGTGTTTTGGGTGAGAATCGCCCCCACCATCACCTCAAAGGGCGTCTCCGCCGGCCACCAATGCTGGGGACCGAGGTGCGCGAGCATGCGCTGATACATCAACTGCAGGGTTTCGGCGGTGGACATTGCGGGTAGGTTGTTTAGTCTGTAGTCTTTTAGGTTGTGTGGCTAAATGCTGTGCGAATTAATCTGGGAAAGCAAAAGGCTCAACGCCTAAGGATCTACAGACTCTTCACCTGCCTTTTCAGTCGCCCAGACAGATGCCGATGTCGCGGGCGGTCTGCACCTTGTCGCTTTCCAGATCGACCTTTTTCCGCCGGCGGATGGCCTCGGCAATGGGCACCGAAGTCATGGTCGGCGGCACCCAGGCCACCATGTGGTCAAAGATGCCGGCCTCAGCCAGACGGACCGCCGCCGCGCCAAAGCGCAGCGCCAGCAGCCGATCAAAGGTGGTGGGAGAACCGCCGCGCTGCAAATGCCCCAGCACCAGGGAGCGGGTGTCCTTGCCCAACCGCTGGCGAATCTGGTTGGCGACCCATTCGCCCACCC
>NZ_JAVBXR010000119.1 GCF_030824455.1 Desulfobulbus sp. | reverse complement strand
GAAACGGAATTCAGTTTTGTTTCCCTGGCGCTGGGGCTGGTTGCCGGCGGACTGATCGGACTGCTTCCCATTCCGGTCCCGGGCATCGGCAGCGTCAAGCTGGGATCCGCCGGAGGGCCGCTGGTCATGTCCCTGGCGCTCGGCTATATCGGTTGTCTTGGCCCGTTCAATTGGCGAATGCCGGTGGTGGCCAACATCGTGCTGCGCAATCTTGGCCTGACCATCTTTCTCGCCGGAGTCGGCATGTCTTCCGGGGCGCCGTTCGTCCAGAACATCGGCGGCGCCGGCCTCAACATGCTGTTCGCCGGCATGGTCGTCCTGCTGACTGTTATCCTGATGGTGCTGCTGCTCGGTTATTACGTGCTGGGGATGAACTTTGACGACGTGCTTGGCGTGGCCAGCGGCGCCACCGGCAACCCGGCGATTCTCGCCTATGCCAATCAACTGGCGCCAACCGGCAAACCCGACATCGGCTACGCGATGATCTTTCCCGGCGTGGGAACCGTGCTGAAAATCATCATCGTCCAGGTGATGCTGGCCATGTCCAGCGGCGCCGTCCCCACACCTTAACCCCATCAATGCGGAGACCGTCGGCTGCAGTGATGGACAAAAGGCAGGGAAAAAGGGGTCCGACCCCTTTTCTCCACCGATTGCCATCACACCCAACCACGCTCCGCGTGATTCAACATTCAAGATCTGACCCTGGTAATCCTGTCGCCGAGTTTGTCAAAGCTATTGAAGAGAAAGGAAGCAGGGTCAGTGGGATAGGCTCGTGGTCTGGTGGGACAATGTTATTGTTGAACGATTATGGAAATCCATGAAGGATGCGCTGGTGTATTGGTTACCTGTGACCCGATTGCGGTGGCAAGAACCTCGATTATGGAGTATCTGGACTGGCAAACAAATCTCGGCCCCATTCACAATTAGAAAAAAACACTGGACGAAGCACATACCATGATGCTTCCGGCGGTTGAACAGGCCGCCTAACAGCAGGCAGAGTTTTCATTAAAAATAAAAAAATACCGAAATATCGAAGCTAACTCCAAACATAGTGCATGGAACCATCAATTTCAACACCACAAACAGAGGTACAAATATGTATAGTAGACAAATATCATTAAAAAAAATAATTATTTTTTTAACAATTGCCACGACAGTATCCTTTTCAGCATGTGCGAAAGAAAAGAAATCAAAAGATGTTACCGCACAAGCAGCAGAACAAAATACTGCGATTGAAACGCAGCAGAGAAATCCAATTGTACAAATTCAAAATCCATCAAAAATTACAGTTGCCGCAGTAAAGTCTGGCGTTCAATCCTGTGCACCGAGAATTGATCAAGTATCGAAATTCTTAACATCTCAATCGGAATCCACAAATGCTCTTGTCTTTCTTCCACCAAATAATCCAAACCAAAGTCTAGTATCAGTATCCATGGAAGTGCCTCTGCCCGGTATGGCCACCTCCGCATATGCAAGCGAAAGTTTTGCACCAAATCAGGCAAATGGATGCGGAGGTATGTATGAAACAGTGACTTACTGGAAAAATAGGTGTGCCGATGTGGCTTCTAAATCTTTCGGTAACCTGAAGCGGATCAATGCGTTTTCGAAAACGATCATTGCGCTTGATGGTGGCATTTCTACAAAAATTTTTTTGATGCCGGCTGATAATAATGGCTGTATTTCGATTAAAAAAGAGGTCGTTCAATAAACAATGGCCTCGTAAAGGGTATTTTTGACAACCGGTTAATTTTCAGATTTCTCCCGCCACCTGCCTTACATTTTATTAAAAAATTGCGCAATATTAATTAAATGCGAGACAAAATAAGGTTTCACGCGAAAAACCACAACCAGTTCAACATGCTTGATCAATGCACCCATTTGGGACCCAAGTGACGCACCCTTCCGGTCAACTCTTGGGCAGGTCTTTTCCAGCAGTATATCTTACCCAAACTCCCATTGGAGTCCCTACGCCAATATTACCATAACTGCAATGGTCGGCCCACCAAGGAACTATACGCCCCATGATGGGCTTGATCATCCTTCAGCAAATAATGATTGTACCGACCAGGAGGCGGTTGAGCAAATGGCAGCTTTATAAACCAACTGCCATTTGCTTTTCCTTAGGCGTAACAGATAGATACGTTACTGAACCTCTCTGATTCGTTACCAAGAATAGCCAAAACCAGCGTTAACCGAGGCATCTCCATTACTAATCGCGACACCCGTTTTAATCACTGCGTTGTCAGACACCCTGACACTTCCACCAACCGCGAGGGCGCTTTGGCTGTTGTAATATCCATAACCGGTACCAAGAGAAAACTTTTTATTTGTATCAACCTGTGGAATTCCAGAGAACGCACTGCTCATTGCAATACCTCCTGAAAGTTTATCCTCTGTACTCCGTAGCTGTCCAAGATTTACTGCATCGTATGTTGATGTACCATCAGCAACGCCATGTACCTGCGATGGTCCACCAGATGTTGTGCTAAAAGTTGCTCCAGAATCATCAAGCGTCATTGACGTAGAATGGGTTCCACCGCTAAGCGTTGTGGCACTTTCAGTGACGACTAACCCATGCGTATTTCCAAGTCCGTTTGTCAACGTTACAGACGTTGATGACTCAGTCGCTACCCCGGATGACATTGTGATAACACCGTTAGAATCAACAACTGCATGAGTTGTAGATTCTCCATTATTGACAGCAATGATACTCTCAGATGTCGTTCCATTGGTTACAAGAACACTAGTTCCGTCAGATACGCTAGTTGTTGCAGATGAATTTGACGAATACGTCAAAGTTCCATTGACGTACAAGTTGCCATTAACGAGCGTATTTCCATCAATACGGTTCAGGTAAGTTGCACCTGCGATAACTGATTGGCTCGATGCCGTGCCAACACCGTTGAGCTCAGTGCTTAATGTTGAAGCATCCGTTGAAAGTGTCTGGGTTGTCCCATATACACTAATACTACCTCCTCCCGTGACGTTTAAATTAGCCAGACCAGACGATAGATTCATATTTGCGTCTGATCCAGTGACAGTTGTTGCCGTAGTACCAGAAATTGTATTCGTTGCTCCATTTATTGTGTTGGTTGAAACAGCAGCAACTCCGATAGTATTTGTTGCCCCATTCGCAGAAAGATTGCCAGTTATTGTTGATGATCCGGAAACAGTCTGATTCCCACCGACAGTGACGTCGCCGGTTGTTGATAGCGTTCCTGTTGAAACGGAACCAGATGAGACCACCCCTGAAGCTGTGATATCTGCAACACCAGAAATATTGTTGTTGTTCATGTTCAGATCGCCACCGGTCACGTTGACCCCAGTCCCATCTATATCCACCGTGCCATCGAAATTAATTGTCAGCGTGCTGGTTCCGCTCTGCAGTTGCGTGGATGTTCCACCGATTGCAGTCATAACAGTCTCGCCACCATCGACAATTTGGAAATATTCACCCGTAGTAGCGTCTGGATTACTGTTGATGATGATGCCGCGATCTGTTTCTATAGCACCACTGTCTGAACTCGTAATGCCAGAGCTCGAAATGACAGTTGCTGGACTACTCTGTCCCCCCGATAAGGTTGCATCAGAACCATCTGTACTGGGTGTACTTGAACCATCATTAATTAAGTCTGCGGCGAACGATCCACAAGGTATCGCAAAACCACTTAGTAAGACTGCAATCATCGTTCTTTTAAATGTTTTCTTCATTGCAACAAAACCTCCTTAAAAAGAATTAGTCATTTACCACCGGCAGAGCCGATGATCTGAGTTCTGAACCGCTCAAAGCGGTTGGAAATCACGCGTCCCTAGTGGTACTGGTTTTTCAAATAACTTGAGTTGGCCTATCAACTGGCCATTGGCGATGATGCCCATAATGGTGTCGACATTGAAAGCTGAGCGCATTTTGGTTTCACTCAACGTTTGCTTTTCCCGGTGGTTGCGATAAAGGATGCTCTTGAGGGTCAGCATGGGTGCTTTAGTTTTCAATTAATTGATATTAAATTAATTATTTTTTATCCTGGGATTTCATGCGATAAATAGGGCAGTCTTGATACCGCCCCATGCAATACATGACTATATTGGGCACAGTTTGACCGGTGATGTTATGGCAATAACATTCGGGAAAGGGTGCCCTGGAATAGACGCAAAGGTAGGGGATATCTTGAGGAAAAGGTTCCCTGTTTGACGTTTTCATGATGTCGTGTAAAGCATAAGGCGTGCCCAACATGAATCATCTTGAATTTGCGTAATTTGTTTTAATTTCGTGCGGTTGTTTTAAGATATTAGGTATGCGGAAAGGCTAGTAGGTATCCAAAAAAGATATCTATTGCAAATAGCGCAGAGCTAGCGGTGTATTGCGAATGGATAAGGAGGTAAAATTCGGGGTCGTTTCGGTTTCGATGCAGACAGGGGGGAGGAGCAGAGTTATGACGAGAGCAGAATTATTCTTCTTCGGTAGCAAGCCCATGTTTCACTAGCCGTCGGCGGAAAGTGTAATAATTCATACCAAGCATGGTGGCTGTTTTCATCCGCTTACCGCCACAGAAACGAAGAGCATGTTCGAGAGACCATTTTTCAAGGGAATTCATACTGCAAGGAAAAGGAGGAGGGGCGTAGGGCGAGATATCGAAGGCTTCCGAAGAGGCCGCCGACCTTGGTAGATCCATATGCTCGACAAGATCGTTGCGCGTAACAACATGACCGGCGTTGAGTGCAACTCGGCGGATAACACTTTTTAACTGACGGATGTTTCCTGTCCAGGATATCTCAGTGAGCGCGCAGCGGGCAGTATCATCAAATACGGGTAAATCGCGCCCCAACTCATCACAGGTTTCTTGCAGAAACTTCAGTGCAAGGGGAACTAGGGCAGCCTCGATGTCGCGGAGCGGCGGTAGCTGGATAGTGACATCAGCCAGTCGGTAGTACAGATCCTCGCGAAAACGACCGCACCTTATTTCTTCTCGCAGGTCGCGGTTCGTGCTGGCGACAATGCGCAGGTCTACCATTTTTTCTGTAGTCCCGCCGACAGGAACGAAACGCTTTAACTCAACAAAACGCAGCAGCTTAGCCTGCATGGCTAGCGAGCATGTATCGATATCATCCAAAAAAAGTGTCCCCCCTTGAGCTGTCTCAACCACTCCAACGCGGTGCCTGTCGGCTCCGGTGAAAGCGCCCTTGAGGTGACCAAACAGTTCACTTTCTGCTAGATGTAGCGGCATTGCCCCCAGTTGTACGGTGATAAAAGGTGCGTCACGGCGTGGGCTAAAGTTGTGGATTATGCCGGCCAGTCGAGATTTCCCGCTGCCGGTCTCCCCCTGCAAAAGGATATTAAATGAGGTGCGGGCTACCCGCAGTGCTTGCTCTGCCACCGCCAACTGGCGTGGCGTGTTGCCGATCTGCGCAGTCAACGATGCAGCCAGTTCGCCTGAAATGTTCTCGATCTCACGACGTTGCAGCAGCGGAACCGCTGCTTTGTCAATGGCAGCCAGAAGCTCATCGGTATCCACCGGTTTACGGACAAAAGCAGCAACTCCAAGCTCGATAGCCTTGAGTAGGTAGGGTGTTTCCGTAAAGGCTGTGCAAAAAATCATCGGAGTAGCTGGGTAATTCTTTTTCAATAGAAGTGCCAGTTCCAAACCATCCATAACCGGCATGCGGATATCGCTGATAACCAAATCAGGGCAGTGTGTTGTAAAAATTTGAAGTGCCTGCTTTCCGTTTATCGCCTGCAATATTTTATCATAATACAACTCAAGAAAGGCGGCTGTTTCACGACGCAGCTCATCTTCATCTTCTACCAACAGGATGGTCAATCGTTTCAATTCATGCATGTTTCTTTATCCAATGGCAGTTCAATTCTAAACACTGCTCCTTCAAAATTTTCCAAGAGGCTAAGTCGGCCTTCAAGGCTATCTTCTATAATCATACGTGACATATACAGACCTATGCCTGTGCCACCATTTTCATTTTTTGTAGTGAAATACGGATCAAAAATTCTTGGCGCAATATCGGCTGGTACGCCACAACCATTATCTCTGATGTCAATCAAAATGTAGCTATCATCGCTGAGCGACATACCAATAGCAATTATTCCTTCTTTGGGACTGTCATGGTTAAGTTGTCTGCTTTCTAAAATGGCATCTCGGGCATTTGCCAATAAGTTGAGAATAACTTGCTTGAATTCGTTTGGGTGCCCATGGGTTTGTTGTTCGGCGCAATTATTGACGGATATTTTAATCTCTATACCACTGCTGGTAAGTTGGT
Organism: Desulfobulbus sp.; assembly: GCF_030824455.1. Classification (GTDB taxonomy): domain Bacteria; phylum Desulfobacterota; class Desulfobulbia; order Desulfobulbales; family Desulfobulbaceae; genus Desulfobulbus. Next base: position 36,124 of record NZ_JAVBXR010000119.1, on the reverse strand, counting down.
GTTCAAAGAGTCGGATCGAAGCTACAATGCAGTTGTAGGGCGAAAAAAGTATTTTTTGCTTTTCAATTCGGTAAAAACCACGAAACTCTTCTATAGTATCAGACATGTACTTGATTTGACGCATGGCATTTGCCTTGAATTCATCCATGTATGCGGGAGTTAGCGGATTAATGGCAGCCATGGCGTATGTTCGCTGTACAATCATCCCCAATGTGGCTAGTGGCTGACGCCATTGATGTGCTATGGCTCCAATCATTTCGCCCATAGCAGCCAGGCGGGAGTGGTTAGACAGGAGTCGTTCTTGGGCCACGCGTCGTTTGGTTTCTTCTTCTACCTTCATGAGCAGCGAGTTGTTCAATGTTTCCAGTTGCTTTTTTGATTCAAGCACTGTTTTTTCAATACGTTTCAACTCCGTTATATCGTGAAGCAAAACAAGATAGCCTTGCAATTTTTTGGTTGATGTTATCGTCGAAATGGAAACACGCCAGAAACGATTCTCTTCTACGGTGTCCTCAAGATAGGTTTCACAGGGAGCATCGGTTCCTAGTTTCAGTTGACTTTTCATCTGTGGAATTCGGGCGAGAATAGCTTGATACACTTCATCTAACCTAGGGGTTAGCGTGTTGCCCGCTAACTGGCGAGCTGATTGGTTACAATCTACCAGTTCACCGCTAGTATCCATCACGAGCACCGGCTCGCTGATCTGGCCGAATAGCGCTGCTCGGGCCAGCGGTACCACATCTAGCAAATGATGCCTGAATATTGCCAAAGCATAGAGAACGCCTGACACTAAAAGGCAGGAGGTTGTCATGGAAAACCCCTTGACTGGTGATGGCTGCAGTATTTCAACCATAACGGGTAAAATCGTCGCAAAAATGAGCAGGATGCAACGAGGCCATTGCTTGCGTCGCTGAGTCCAGAATATACTGGACAGAATCCCAACAGAAATTAAATTTGACGATATTACATAAAGAGCATGAATTTTGTAATATGGCCCTGGCTTGAACCCCAACACTAATAATTTGCTGATCTGATTAATATAGAAATCAGATCGAAATAATGAGTGCATGTCATTTGTCCATACAAGAAAAAATGATACGCTAGGAATAATGCTAATTATTGCTAGACGTCGATTAGTTAACCAGTTTCCGTGCCCTATCGATTCGAGAGATAGTGCTATAATTGAAGGAGGAATGAGGCATACGAATGTCACTCCTGTTTTAAAAAAATAAATTTTCAATGAAAGGCTAGTTGCCGCAGTATTGAGAGCATAGGAGCACGACCAACCAGCCATCCCCACCATAAGCCAGAAAAGAGGGATTGCCGATGGATAAACCTTGCGTTGATTCCAGGAATAAATCGCTATCCCAGTATTGACCAAGGTTGATAGTAAGGGTGAAATGCAATAAGGCGTATAATAAAAAGGCATTGCAAATTAGCGGGTATTATAATTTGTAGTCATATACTACCGGCAGAGCCGGTGGCTCGCATCCTGAACCGCTCAAAGCGGTTGAAAACCTAGGACCATCTATTCAAATAACTTTAGTTGATCTAATCGCTTGTCTTCTTTTCCCTGATGTTGGAGTATGCCCTTACTGCCTCTTCGTCCTTACCAACTGTAGATACGTAATAACCTCGTGCCCCAAAATTTTGGCCGACGAAATCCTTCTTTCTTCCCTGAAAATTTTTGAGCAATTTGGATGGCGCTTTTTCCTTTGATAAAACCCACGACCTGGGTAACTGAGTATTTGACTGGAATCACATCGCAAGCATAATGTGGATATGATCCGCCATGAGATGCCCTTCGATCACTTGCATTCCTACTGTCGTGCCAATTCTCGGAATATCTCACCCAAATATTTCCGCAAGTCACCGAAGATCCTTTCTTCCAATACTTCGGTATCCATATGACATGGTACTTGCAATCCCATTTAGTGTGGCTTAGGATTTGTTCGTCGTACATGGGAAGTCTCTTCTTCGTGAACTTTGAGCGGTTCAGAAGTGGCAGACTTCCCATTTCTCCCGTAACTGTCAAACATTGGGAGTCCACCGACAGAGCCGGTGGTTTACCCTTTTATTATTACCATCAAGCCCCCGCTGATTTTTTTTCTGGAGGTTGATTCTCCACAAAGACTGCTTTGGAAAAATTTACGAGACAGCAGTGATTGCCCTGCTCCTTTGTTTGGTTCTTTATTGGGCATTACTGGTAGCAGATTTTCCACTTAAAGGCCTGTCAATTTTTTTCATAACAACTTCTAGTGGTGATTTCTTCCGTTCTTCGGACTTATCATTCAGACTGAGTAATTTCACCCACACTTCCCCATTGCATCGATTAGTTTAGTAAACACTCAAACTTTGCGCCTCAATTTCCCCTCCTAACCACAAAGGCCAAGCAATCCATGACCATCACACATCCAATTGTGTATGCAGCCTTCATCAGCCTTTTCCTCACCTCTTCCTCTCTGGCTGCGCCGGTAACCTGCCAGCAGATCACCGAACAGGCCGAGCAGCAGCAGGCCTTGTTCAATCCCCCATCGAGCTATGCGGTCATCGGCAAGGGACGCTTGTATTTCCACACCGCGCCCGACAACAGTTGCCGCTCCCGCGAGGTGTTCGTTATTACCGGCGATGAACTCATCGCCTACACCGAATACCAGGGTTGGTATTCGGTGATGTACATCAATCCCCGATCCGGGCAGGACTTCCATGGTTGGGTGCGGCCCGAACGGTTGACCATGCGCGGCACCATTCGACCCGCATATTGATCGCCAAGGGATGCGGCCACAACCCCACCATCAATCACACCGGGAGAACCGAGATGGATCTTGATACCGCTGAAAGAGTCATCGCTTTTCTGGAGTCGCACAAGATGAGCCTGGACTGGTGGAACTACCTGCTGATTGCCCTGTTTTCCATCGCCGGAGGCTACATTGGCGCCGATCAGATCAAAAAAGGGGAGCTGAAGGCCATCAACGAGGAGTACGAAAACATCTTGGTGGGCAGTTTCGGGGACAGGGTAAACAACACCCCGCTACATTTTCTATTTCGCGCCAAAAAGGAGGCGGATATCGAAGACGAACGGATTTTTCAGACGTTCGGCTTTCGCTCCAAAAAAGCGGCGCGCATGGTCTGCAAGGATCTCGAATCACTGCGCAACAATCTCGCGCCCGCGCAGGACATCGCCTTCCACGCCTTTACCCAGGCGGCAAGAATGCCCCGCGCATTGCATCGGTGCACCGCAATCAAACAGGAGGCGCACGCCTTCCCGGCCTTCGCCAAACGAGGCCCGCAGCGTTGATCTCTTTCGTCACCCTCTTTTCGGGAATGCCCTTTCCGGCATAATGCCGCAACGCTTCCGTCCTTTACAGGAGAACCGTCATGTAACTCACGCAGATGAGCATTGAACAGGCCGCTCAGGGATCACTGGCGGATGTCATGGAATGCGCACTCCGGCATCAGCGCGGAGGATGTCGCCGCCTTCTTTGCCCAAGGCACAAAAGGGTTGGCTGTTTCTATCGATATTACCGCCCGGTCCATTTGACTGAATAGAGGTCGTGACGACGATCTTTCAGGTTTTGCACCGTGCCGTTAGCACGCGCCATTTGCAGGGCATCAATATTCAGATCCGCCAATAAAACGGTTTCGGTGTTCGGGTTGGAATCCGCAGCAATGCCGTCGCGGGAAAAGGGGAAATCACTCGGGGTCAAGATGCAACTCTGCGCATATTGAATATGCATATTCTTAACGTGCGGCAGGTTGCCCACGTTACCCGACAGAACCACGTATATCTGGTTTTCGACAGCACGAGCCTGACAGCAATAGCGAACCCGCAGATAGCCTGCCCGTTCATCTGTGCAGAAGGGAACAAAAAGCATCATCGCTCCCAAGTCAGTTAAACGACGCGCTAATTCTGGAAATTCCGAGTCATAACAAATCAAAACCCCTATGAGGCCGCAATCGGTTTCGATGGGGCGTAAAATATCACCGCCTTCCACATTCCACCAGGTTTCTTCATTGGCGGTTGGATGGATTTTGGGTTGTTCATGCACTTGTCCATCACGCAAAAAGATATATGCAATATTTAAAATGCGTCCGTCTTCTTTGCGCGTTGGATGAGAGCCGCCAATGATATTGATGTTGTACCGTAAGGAGAGTTCACGCATGGCGTGAATAAATTGAGGCGTTTGCCGTGTTATTTCTTCAATGGCGTCAGCAGGACTTAAGGTCTGCTCCTGCATAGAGAGCAACTGCAAGGTGAACATTTCTGGAAACACAACAAAATCAGCTTTATATCCAGCGCAAACATCAACAAAATATTCAACGATCGACATGAATTCATCAAACGAGTTGACACGTCTTTGCAAGTATTGCACAGCAGCGACACGAACGGTTGCCGGCAATCGGCCCCGATCACCCGCCCATTTCGGTTTGGCACTGCCATCAGGCGCCAAAAGCGGATTTCGCCACATCAAATGTGTGCCCCATCCCATGGAGTCCACATCCTCTTTCAGATAACCCGGCATCAGGCCAATGACTTCAAACCCGTTACGTAATTGAAAATTAAGGACATAATCCCGAATTTTTCCGGCTTTGGCCAACTCAATATAATTTTCCGCTGTTTTTACTTCCTTGATCCTCTTACGCAATCCCGGTAATCGGCCACCAAAAACAATGCCTTTGATCTCGAGCTTTTGCACGAACCGTTTCCGCTGATTATAAAACCGCTGCCCTATTCTATAACCTCGATAAGCTGGATCGACACATACATCCATGCCATACATCCAGTCTCCATTCTCATCATGCCTCGACCCATAGCCGTCACCTGTAATGGCTTCCCAGGTATGCGCCTTCAGGGCAAACTTACCGGAAATCCGAAAACTGGCGCTATAACCAACCACGACATCGTCTACTGTCGCCACCCACTGTCCCTCAGGAAACTTGCGTATATGGGTACGAATCATGTCGGGGGTGTAATTCGGCATGTCTTTGTCATATACCCGGTGCGTCAACGCACTTATCTCTTCCGCTTCTTCAATTTTGGCAAGGCGGATAGTTAACCGATGTTTTTCGGGAATATTTTTACGATTTGTCATGATCTCTCTAGGTTATAAAATGATACGATGAATGAATATGTTTATTGAAGAATAGATATGGCTCAGTTCATTTGGACACTTTTTCCTTTTTACCCGATATTCTACTTGTTCATACTGCCGCCTGTTCAATCGTCACAAACATCACTATACACGATTTACTTGATTGAATACCTGGCATATAAAAACGGTTGAAATATCAGATTGATTTTTCCAGGATCAATACCCGCGCACTTATCCTTAATTGCAACCTGACAAGCGCTTATCACGAACTTCTAAATGAAATTAAAAAAAGAGATACCTCGAAGGCAAAGCAGACAAGTTGCCATTACCGATGGGTTCTACTCCCGCAACTGGAAAAATGACCGCAATGAGGGGGCAGACTAAAGAAACTACACTCTGGAGAAACGAGAAATAACTAGAGGATGGGAGTCGACTGACCGTACGCGATGCGTATAGTAGCCGAAACTGTTGAATATTGAAACAATAACTTCCAATTGATCTTCCACATCGGCTGCAGTTAGGCCATTGAGTGAGAGTTAGATCAATAATCATTCGCAAACCTCTCCTTGAGCCGAAAACGTCTCCACGCCTACCTATTTGACAAACGTGCCGTTGCTGTATTCCTCAAAAGCTACACGCAACTCCTCCTGGGTATTCATGACTATCGGACCGTACCAGGCCACCGGTTCCTTGAGCGGTTTTCCTGAAACGAGCAGAAAACGAACAGATTGTTCAGTCGTTGTCACTTGTACGGTGTCGCCACTCCGTTCAAACAGCACCACCGTCTCACGCTCACAGATACATCGGCGCTCCACGTCAGTCCAGCCATGGCCCACCACTTCATACGCGTAGGCATCACGGCAGTCGTCAAAATAGCTTGCGCCTTCGAGCACATACACAAAAAGAGTATGATCGATTGGTGAGGTATGGGAGAAAACCGTCCCTGGCGGCACGGTGATGTCAAGCATTGCCGGTTCGATGACAATATCACGCACCGGCCCCAGCACACCGGCGACCTCACCGGCCACCACCTTGACCTGTACGCCGTTTTCCAAGGCAACTTCCGGTATGTCAGTTGCCTTGACCTCCCGGTACCGGGGCGACATCATCTTTTGGCTGGCCGGAAGATTGGCCCAGAACTGGAACCCCCACATAGTGCCCGTAGGACTTTCTTTGGGCATTTCCTGATGGATAATGCCACTGCCGGCGGTCATCCACTGAACGTCCCCGGCGCCGATGACGCCCGCATTGCCCATACTGTCGCCATGCTCGACCAGCCCCTCCAGCACATAGGTGATTGTCTCAATACCTCTGTGCGGATGCCATGGAAAACCCGCGAGGTATTCGTCGGGATTGCTGGTATGGAAGTCGTCCAGCATTAAAAACGGGTCGAACTGCGGCACCTCGGAATACCCGAAGGCGCGTTTGAGATGCACACCGGCGCCTTCGATGGTGGGGCGGCTTTTGAAAACCTTGGCGATACGGCGAATGGTCATAGGTATTCTCCATGGTCGAAATGGATTAGGGGAAGACAACCGCGGGCGTGATCCGAAGAAACTCTTATTTTTTTCGTGCCACCGCGAACAGCTCCACACTTACTGTATCATGCACCAAATGCATGCCAAGACGCTCGAAATATTTGCACGATCCGTAAAGGACATCCCAGAGGGTACGATCAATATCAAACGCCGCGTGGATCTTGATGCTGCCTTCCGGCTGCCGAGGCCGGGCAAAGATTGGCAAAAATGTAAAATTGACATTGTCGCGAGCTGCTATGCGTTGCGCGCCTGCCGCAGAGAGCGCCCTACCCTATTTTTTGTTCCATTCGCCTGCTTTTCTCCGTAAAAATTGGTCGTTAATTTATCCATCCTCGTTTATAAACCTGATGCAATCTCGCCTGCGGCCGGTTGTATTTTGTGCAGCCGCCGCTGGGCACGATAGAGCGGTCGGAACCTTGCGGTTTCCGCGCCATCGAACCCCTTACAGACTCCTCTCCCGTTATTGCCCATGGCTTCGAATGTGACGACCAGTAATCAGCGCCGGCCCAGTGTGGTCGCCTGTCCCGACTGCGACCTGCTGAACCGCTTTCCGGAGGATTACCGGTCCACGCTGCTTTGCGCGCGCTGCGGGGCGGTTTTGTATAGGCGGCGTCCGAACAGCATCGACCGTTCGCTGGCGCTGGCGCTCGCCGCGCTCTTCCTCTTTCTGCTTTCCAACAGCTTTCCCTTTCTTGCCATGAAAAGCGGCGGCTTCGTCCAGGAAACCACGCTGTTGACCGGCATTCGCGAATTGTGGAAACAAGGATTGCAAGGGCTGTCGTTGCTCGTCTTACTCACCTGCGTGGTGGCGCCGTTGGCGCAAATGCTTGGCTTGCTCTATATTCTGGCTCCGCTGAAGTGGGGCCGCCGGCCGGCCGTCGGCGCCGCCCGCGTTTTCCGCCTGGTGCAGGAAATCGCCCCCTGGGGCATGATGGAGGTCTTTATGATGGGCGTTCTGGTGGCCTTGGTCAAACTGGGCCACATGGCGACCATTGTTCCCGGCGTTTCAGTCTATTCCTTCGGGGCCTTAATCTTTGTCATGGCCGCCGCCTTTTCCTGCCTTGATCCCCACCTGCTGTGGGACCGCCTGGACCTGCGCCGATGAAGGAATGCGCCACCGCCCGTCAACTCGGCCTGGTCAACTGTCACGACTGCCGCCTGCTGGTCGAGACGCCGCAGCATGCCCATGGCCGCTGCCCGCGTTGCGGCGCTCGTCTCCACCAGCGCAAACCCAACAGCCTGGCGCGCACCTGGGCGCTGGTGTGCGCGGCGATTATTTTCATTATCCCGGCCAACCTTCTGCCCATGACCATCACCACCACCCTGGGGGCCAAGCAGGCCGACACCATCCTCAGCGGCGTCGTCTATTTCATGCAGAGCGGGTCCTGGGAGATTGCGATGGTGATTTTTATCGCCAGCGTCTTTGTGCCGTTTGCCAAGCTGAGCATCCTGATTACGCTTCTGCTCAGCGTGCAATTTCGGTCCGCCTGGAGGCCCAAGGACCGGACCACCCTGTACCGTTTGACCGAGCTGGTTGGCCGCTGGTCGATGGTCGACATCTACGTCGTGACCATCCTGGTGGCCCTGGTGAAACTCGGCGCCGTTGCCGCGATTGAGGCCGGGCCGGCCGCCGTCTACTTCGCGGCGGTGGTTGTTGTTACCATGTTTGCTGCTGAAAGTTTCGACCCGCGTCTTATTTGGGATGCCATTGAGGAGGATGTATGACCGACAGCTCACAAGCCGAGCACCATGCCGCAACCGCCAAAATTCAGGCCAGACGAGGCTTTTCCATTGTCTGGATTGTGCCGATTGTGGCGCTGGTGATTGGCGGCTGGCTGGCCTTCAAGGCCATCAGCGAAAAAGGACCGACCATTGCCATCACCTTTTCCAGCGCCGAGGGGCTGGAGGCCGGCAAGACCAAAATCAAATTTAAGGATGTCGAGATTGGCCAGGTTGAAACCATCGTCTTGAGCGGCGACGCCTCCCACGTGGTGGTCTCCGCCAAAATGATCAAGGGCAGCGAACCGTATCTGACCGACCAAACCAAGTTCTGGGTGGTCCGTCCCCGGATCAACGGCGGCTCGGTTTCCGGCCTGGGCACAATGTTTTCGGGCGCCTACATCGGCATCGACGGCAGCAAAAAGGGCAATCCCGCCTTTTCCTTCACCGGACTGGAGACCCCGCCGGTGGTGACCGTCGGCCAACCGGGACGGCATTTCATGCTCCATGCCGAGGCCTTGGGCTCGCTGGATGTCGGGGCGCCGGTGTACTACCGGCAAATCCAGGTGGGCCAGGTGGTGAGTTACGGCTTTGACCAGGACGGCAAGGCGGTGGACGTGAAAATTTTCATCGAGGCCCCGCATCACACCCGGATTACCGAAAACACCCGTTTCTGGAACGCCAGCGGCTTCGACGTCAGCCTCAATGCCCAGGGACTCAAGGTGGACACCCAGTCGATGATCTCCATTGTCAGCGGCGGCATAGCCTTCGACGCCCCCAGAGAAGGCACGCCTGGGGAGGAAGCCAAGGAAAACGCCGTCTTCTTTCTCTACGCCGACCGGAACGCCACCCAAGAGAAAAAATACACGATGCGCAACTACTGGATGCTGCTGTTCGACGAATCGGTGCGCGGGCTGAGCATCGGCGCGCCGGTCGAACTGTACGGCATCAAGCTGGGCGAGGTCGTCGACCTCAGCCTGGAATTTGACGTCGACAAAAAGAAATTTCAGGTGCCGGTGGTTATCGCTGTGGAACCGGAACGGGTGAGCGCCGCCAAGAAAGAAGCCGCCTTGAAGATCGTCGAAACCAACCCCGAGGCCTTTATGAAGTCTCTGGTCGAACAGCAAGGCCTCCGGGCGCAGTTGCAAAGCGCCAACCTGCTGACGGGCCAACTTATGATCAATATGGTCTTCGCCCCGGACGCTCCCAAGGCCACCCTTTCCCGTCATGGAGACTTCCGGGTGATCCCGACCATTCCCGGTTCGTTTGAAAAATTGCAGGAAAGCTTGAGCAGGATCATCACCAACCTCGAAAAGGTCCAGTTCGACCAGATTGGCGCGGAGCTGCAACAGACGCTCAAGGAGACGCGCAACACCGTGAACGGGTTTGGCGGATTGGCGGGGAAACTCGACAAAGAAACGGCTCCGCAGGTGCAGGCGACGCTCGCGGAACTGCAGAAAACCCTGGTTGAATTGCAACAAAGCGTGGGCAAGGATTCGCCGCTGAATTACAACGCCCGCAAAACCCTGGAAGAACTGAACCAGACGCTCCGCTCGTTTCGCGAACTGGCGGACACCCTGGAACTTCGGCCGCAGTCGGTCATCTTCGGCAAGGAGACAAAAAAGAATGAGTAAGTCGATTTCATCCCTGCGTTGCGCCGTGCTGATTGCTTTTTTAGGCGCAGCCTTGACGGCCTGCACCGGCGCCTCGCCCCAAGTCGTCTACTACAGCCTGCTGGAGACGGACGCAGCCGCGACCGCCGCGCCGCGTCACGAGCAATTGGTTCTGAGCGTTGGCCCGATCAACATCCCCGACGTCCTGCAAAAAACCAACATCGCCACCGGCGGGACCGACGGCCGCTACCAGCTCAGCGAGTATCATCGCTGGGCGGGCGAGGTTGACCGGGAACTCGCCCGCGCCCTGGTTGAACGGCTCGCCGGCAGGCTTGGGACCGAACAGGTGTATCTGTATCCCGGTGATCAGCGCATCGAACCAACCTTTCAGGTCGCGCTGGACGTGCTTGCCATGAACGGCGAACTGGGCCAAGAGGTCACCCTGTCGGTCCGCTGGACCCTGATCGATCCCAAGGGAAAACGCGCGCCGCTCTCCCGACTCAGCCGGTTCAGCAGCCTTCCCGCAGACGCAAGCCATGACGCCTGGGTTAAGGTGCAGCGGCAGAACATAGACCGCCTCAGCGAGGAAATCGCCGCCCTGATCAAGGAGCGCACCCGATCGTAGTTGCGCCGACGCTGCAAACGCCGGCCTCATGCCATTGCTCTTTCAACCGTGACGCGCGTCTGTTTGTCGACGCGCACCGCGAGAATTCTCGCAACGACCCGAGATCTCTCCCGTGCGGTCGACAGGCTGCACGCATGGCGCTTGATTGCGGGTTGTTTGGGTTGGCGTGGGGGTGTGGAGGGACCGCGGGAAACGGGACGCTGGAGCGTGGGAACGATCATAACCAGAGACCGAGAGCTGGCCGGCGACCGTAGCCTGGATGCAGCCTGCGGAATCCGGGGTTTGCTTTGAAGTGTTCCCGGATTCCGTTGCACTTCATCCTGGCTACGAGGAAGAGTGCACAGCAGGCCTCGTTTGATTGAGAATTGGAACAAGGCACAGCGCAGCCGACCAACACCAAGGGCTATCGACATTCGATAGCCCTTGGTGTTTTGGGGCAATGGGAAAACCGGGTTTAGAGAAAGAGGTAGGTTGCCGCCAAGCCGGCCAGCGACATGGTGATGGTGTAGGGCAGGGCCAGCAGCACCATGCGGCCGTAGGAAAGGCGAATCACCGGGGCCAGGGCCGAGGTCAGCAGGAAGAGGAAGGCGGCCTGACCGTTGGGGGTGGCGACGCTGGGGATGTTGGTGCCGGTGTTGATGGCCACCGCCAGCTTGTCAAGCTGGCGCATCAAGGCGCCTGCCTGCTCGGCCGCCGCCTGCGGCAGGCCGGCCAGGACCTCCTTGCGGGCGACATGCGGGTCGGTGAGTTTGTCCATCAGCTGCTCGCCGGTCATGCCGATGTCCGGTATGGCGCCCAGCATGGCGACAAAGTGGGTCTTGGTTTCCGAGATGTAGACCGTGGCCACAAAGACGTTGTCGGAGATGGCGGAAAGCAGGCCATTGGCGATGTAGTAGGCGGCCAGCTGGGCATGGCCCTGGAGGCTGAGCACGTAGTTGATCACCGGGGCAAAGAGATGCTGGTCGTGGATGACCGCGACGATGGCGAAAAAGACCACCAGCAGGGCGGTAAAGGGCAGCGCCTCCTCAAAGGCCTTGCCGATCTGGTGTTCTTCAACCAGGCCGTTGAAAGCGGTCAAAAAGACGATCACCGAAAGGCCGATCAGGCCCACCGCCGCCAGGTGAAACGCCAGGGCGCCGATCAGCCAAAGACCGGCTATCGCCTGGATAACCAGCTTCATCTTTCCTTGAAAGCCGCGCTTGGCGTCCCTTTGGGTTTCTGTTTCCAGCAGGTGGGAACGAATGTTGCCGGGTAGTTCAAAACCGTAGGTAAACCACCGCTTTTTTTCCACGTAGTAGCACGTCCCCAACCCCACCGCCAACACCGGCAGGGAAACCGGCGCGACCTTGAGGAAAAAGGTCATGAAGGTCCAGCCCATCTCGCTGCCGATCAGCAGGTTCTGCGGCTCGCCCACCAGGGTGCAGACCCCGCCCAGGGCCGTGCCCACCGCGCCGTGCATCATCAAATTGCGCAAAAAACCCCGAAACTGCTTGAGCTCCTCCTGCTCGGTTTGTTTGAGCGCCAGATCGCTGCTCAGGTCATAGACGTCGGCGCTGCTGTCCTTGCCGGAAATGTAGCGGTGATAGATGTCGTAAAAGCCGTAGGCCACGGCGATGATCACGGCGGTGACGGTGAGGGCGTCAAGAAAGGCGGAGAGAAAGGCCCCGGCAAAGCAAAAGAGCAGGGAAATTTTGTATTTTGACTGCACCTTGACCAGGATGCGGGTGAAGGTGAAGCGGAGAAAATCCTTCATAAAAAAGATGCCGGCCACCATGAAGATCAACAGCAGGATCACCTCGAAATTGTTCAGGGCTTCATGGTAGACGGTCTCCGGCTTGGTCATGCCGATGAACACCGCCTCGATCGCCAGCAGGCCGCCAGCGGGCAGCGGATAGCACTTCAGGGCCATGGCCAGGGTGAAGATGAACTGACCAATCAGCACCCAACCGGCGATGAACGGCCCGTATTTGCTGAGCAAAATGGGGTTGACCGCCAAAAACAGCAGGATGGTCAACTTGTACCAGAGGGGCGCATTGCCGAGAAAATTGCGGGCAAAGGCGTGGGGATAGGATCGGGGCATGGTGTGTTCTCCTGGGTTGAAACAACAGGGACGGACCGTTTGGCTGCGAGGCGCAAACAGCCCGCGTGCGTGGATGCGTCGCTGGCGCCCGGAAGAGAGGCGCGCAAACGACGAATTCAAGACAGGAACGCCGAGGCGGTCAGCCGCCGGCGCGCTTGACCGTGTAGCCGAGCTTTTCCAGGGTCTCCACCAGCTGGTCGCGGTGTTCGCCCTGGATTTCGATCACCCCGTCTTTAACGGCTCCGCCGGCGCCGCACTTCTTTTTCAATTGTCCGGCCAGGTCGCGGAGCTGCTCGGCCCCAAGCAACAGGCCGCTGACCGTGGTCACGCCGCTGCCTTTGCGCCCTTTGGTTTGTCGACCCACCCGAACAATGCCGTCGCCCTGCGGGGCTTTGGCCATTGCCTTGCAGCCGCAGGAGGCAACCGGTCGATTGCAGCCGGGACAGATTCTGCCGTGTTCGCTGGAATAGACCAGGCCGGTCGCTCCTTTTTTGCTCGTCGTCTTCATGGCTTCGCTCCAATCACTCCCGACCCCGGCTGCCTTCGTCCAGGGACCAGCGCAGGGTTTGCCCGGCCAGAAACGGGCGCACCGCGCCGCACAGTTCCGGAACCCGCCAGGGCGTGCGGAGCAGTTCCACGGATTTTTGCGGCGGGGTTATCTGGTAAAACCGGGCTCCGTTGGTCGAAACAAAATCCGCCAGCCGCTCCAACCGCTCCGCCTCCTCAAACAGCTGGGCCAGCATCGGCAGGGTCACCGGCGCGGAGAAGACCCCAGCTGCACAGCCGCAGCATTCCTTTTTATGGCGGGGATGCGGGGCCGAGTCCGATCCGAAGATCAACCGGGGATGCCCCCCGAACACCGCCTGACGCAGGGCGTCGCGGTCGCGGGGCGTCTTGGCGATGGGTTTGCAGAACAGATCCGGCTGGAGCAGGCCGCCGGCAACGTCGTCCAGGGTGATCATCAGATGATGCAGGGTGACGGTGGCGGCGAGGTTGTCATACCTGTCGAGCAAGGTAACCGCCTCGGCGGTGGTGATGTGCTCCATCACAATCCTCAGGCGGGGAAAGGTCTCGGCCAGCCATTGGTAGACGCGCAGAAATTCCCGTTCCCGATCCATCACAAAGCCGTTGGTCTCGCCGTGGACCAGCAGCGGGATGCCCAGCTCTTCGAGCAGGGCCACGGTGGGGCCGATCCGGTCGAAATCGCTGACCCCGGCCTCGCTCTGGGTGGTGATCCCGGCCGGATAGAGCTTGAGCCCGATGATCTCCCCCCTGGCCTCGATCAGTTCCTCCCGACTGTATTCTCGAAAAAACAGGGTCATGTAGGGATGAAAGGACGCGCCACCGCAGGCCCGGAGAATGGCGGCTCGGTAGTCGCGCAATCGCGCCAGGGTGTCCACCGGCTGGATCAGATTGGGCATAACCACCCCGCCGGCAAACTGGGCGGCGCTGAACGGCGCCACCAGGTCGAGCATCTCCTGCTCGCGCAGGTGCAGGTGCATGTCAAGGGGGGCGTCAAGGGTCAGGCGCATGGTCGGATTCCGTTTATTTGGCCCGGCCCGTTTTCTTGGGCGGCAGGACGTCGGTGATCGAGCCTTCGACCATCTCGGCGGCAAAGGCAAAGGTTTCAGCCAGAGTGGGATGGGCGTGCACGGTTTTGCTGATGTCCGCAGCCGTGGCCCCCAACTCCAGGGCCAGGGCCGCCTCGTGGATCAGTTCGCCGGCGTTGAGGCCGCAGATGCCGGCGCCCAGGATGCGGCCGGTGGCGACGTCAAACAGCGCCTTGCTCACCCCATTGCCGGCGCCGACGCTCAGGGCTCGGCCGCTGGCGCCCCAGGGGAACTTGCCTTTGTTATACGCCACCCCCTGCTGTTCCGCCTCTTTTTCGGTCAGCCCCACCCAGGCAATCTCGGGCGAGGTGTAGGCCACGGCGGGAATGGACCGGGGGGCAAAGATCGCGTCACGGCCGGCAATCACCTCGGCGGCAACCTTGCCCTGATGGGTGGCCTTGTGGGCCAGCATCGGCTCGCCCACCACGTCGCCGACGGCGTAGAGGTGGGGAATCGCGGTCTGCTGGCGCTGGTTGACCGGGATAAAGCCGCGCTCGTCCAGCGAGAGGCCGATGGTCTCCAAACCCAAACCCTGGGTGTTGGGGCGTCGCCCGACAGCCACCAGCACTGCGTCAAAGGTTTCGGTAATCGCGGTTTTGCCCTCAAGCACCACCTCAATCCCGGCGGGTTGGGCGGCGACCGCCGCCACCCTGGTTTCGGTGCAGATCCGGAAGCGCTTCTTCAACTTCAAAAACAACGGCTGCACCAGGTCGCGGTCCGCCGGCGGGATGATCTGGCTCTGCAGCTCGACGATGGTGATCGCAGCGCCCAGCGCGCCGTAGATCTGGGCCATCTCCAGGCCGATGACGCCGCCGCCGACGATCAGCAGCCGCTCGGGCACGCGGGTCAGGGCCAGGGCGTCGGTGGAGTCCCAGATGCGGGGATCGTCCGGACACCCAGGCAAAACAAAGGGATGCGAACCGGAGGCAATGACGGCGTTGGCGCAGTGCACCCTGGTTTCGCCGTCCTTGCCGTCAACCAGCAGCATCTGCGGCTCGACAAAGGTTCCACGGCCGATCAGCCGGGTGATCTTGCGGGCCTTGCACAGTCCGTCCAGGCCGTTGGTCAATTGGCTGACAATCCTGGCCTTGTGGCTGCGCAGAGCGTCCAGGTCAATCTGCGGCGAGCCGAAACAGACCCCGAATTCGGCGGCCGCCTGCGCCTCTTCAATCACCGCAGAGGCGTGCAGCAGGGTTTTGGAAGGAATGCAGCCCACATTCAGGCAGGTCCCGCCCAGCCGACCGCCCTGCTCGATCAGGCAGACCGAAAGGCCCAGGTCGGCGGCGCGGAAGGCGGCCGCGTATCCGCCCGGCCCGCCGCCCAGCACGGCCAAATCAAGGTGTAATTCATGCGCCATGGAAAGCTCCTTTGCAAAAAAATGAGGGCCAGTATACCAGCATTGGCCGCGCATGCTCAAGCAATAGCCGCAAAACCGAACCAATCAGCCAGCGGCGCCAGCATCTCGCCGCCCCGGATCGACAAAAACGTCGCACCTTCCACCCTATTGAACAACAATCCACAAGCAGCCGTCTGCAGGCGACGCGGGCCATCTGGATCGCGCGACCACCCGCACGTCAACTCACTGAAAACACAAGACAAGATCAATCATCCCGTTCCTGGCGCGACGCTTGCTTTATCCAGGGTCAAGGGAACTGTCTTTCCCCGTTCTCAACGGAGGGCGCGACAGGAGACACAACAGATGCAAGCAACATGGGAAAAAATTTTGGAATACGCCTCCATGCCGGTGCACGGCACCTTATCGCGCAAACTGCGCAACGGCATGGCGTTACAGATCAATGAAGGCAGACAGTTTGAAAACGCCGTGCTGTTTCTCGGCGAGGGGTTTATCCGCATCACCGAGGAAGCGGACGGCAAGATGATCAACAGCTATTACGACTGGAGCGGCGTTCAGTCGATCCGAACCTACAGTCCCAAAGAGGGATCAGGCAAATAATAATTCACACGCGTCCTCCGCAAACGAGAAAAGGTTCAGACGGCCACGGGCATCGGCGGTTCCCTTGACCTTGCTCTCGTCGCCGCGGCGCGCCAAACAAGGAGAGAACCATGGCACTCCCGTACAGACCGCTGGGCGCGGTCAAGCAACTCTTGGAACAGATCGGCCTTGAAGTGACCTACGCCTACGACGACCTGGTGTTTCTGATGCACAACCCGGTGCTGCTGCAGTTTGGCGAGGTGGGGGAAATGCTCTTTTTCCACGTCAACGTCGAGACCGGCGACGACGAAGCGCAGCATCTCTTTGCCGCCATCCAGGCGGCCGCCGCCGGCCAGGGCATCACCCTGCTGCAGCGGGGCAAGTATCGGCTGTCGGCGGGCGAGGATGAAAACCTGTCGCTCGAATTTCTCGATGACGCCGCCCTGCAATAGCCGCCACCGAGGAGCTTGAAAACCATGGACCTGCTGGCCTGCCCAAAATGCGGCTCGGAACTGTTCGTCTCCACCCGCCAGGGCGAACGGATCGTTTTTCAGATGGATGCGGAGCGCAACCCGGTGATTGCCCAGCCGGACAGGATTGCGGCGGACGCGGCCCCGATCAATCCAGGCCGCCTATACTGCGGGGCCTGCGCCTGGCAGGGGGCGGCGCAGGAATTGGTGGAATCGCGGATGTAACGAACGTTATTTCTATAAGTTGGTGAAAAAATCGTAGGCCAAGGGAAAGGTTGCAAGCCAAAAGGCAAAGCCCAATGCGGTAAGAGCCGTCTCAGAAAACACCCATTTCAAGGCGCCGGCGCCTGAATACCCGTCCCACCGTGGACGATGCCATCCAAATGATGCAACAGTGAGAACAATTTCACCGGTCCAGAAGAAAAACCACCCGAGGACCACGCAGAAGACAAACCTGAGGATTTCCCTAAAAATATCCTCAACAATACTATGCACCTACCATTACCTCCGAAAGCACTCCTTCGGTGCCCGCTCCCCTGCAAGCCGCATCATTCCACCTCAAAACCCTACTGCAGCTTCTTCTCCACGCTCTGCACCTTGTCGGCCATGGTCTGTTCACGGTCGGTGCGGGTGCCGAGCTTGATGGTGGTGGTGATGCGCGGCGCGCCCATCTCATGCACCCGTTCGTGGCAGCGCTTGACCGCCGCCATCACCGCGTCCCAATCACCCTCGATGTTGGTCCCGTAGGCGTGCAGCTGGTGTTTCAACCCGGCCTCCTGCAACACCCGGTGGCACTCGGCCACATATTGGGACACTGACACGCCCACGCCCAGCGGCACAAGACATAAATCAAGAATCACCTGCATACCTTCCTCCACGTTTTCGGGGGTTCCCCGAATGTTCATCCTGCGATCACCGCAACCGGGAAATCCGCCGGTTCCCACCCACCCCGGACATTTCCCTTTGCCTCTTTTGTCGTTTTTCCACTATGCTACAGAGAATCATTGAAAACAACCTGAAATCCGCTCTGGAGCCTGCCATGCGCATTCTCGTTCTTGAAGATTCCAAACCCACCCAACACCTGCTGCGCACCCGTCTGGAAAAGGAAGGGTTTATCGTCGACACCGCCGACAACGGCCACCAGGGGTTCCAGCGGGCCACCTCAAGCGCCTACGACGTCATCCTCAGCGACATCCAAATGCCGCACTGGGACGGGTTCAAGTTCATCGAGGCCATCCAGGTGGTCAGTCCGCACCTGCCCATCCTGATCATCACCTCCACTCCCGACGACCCGAAGATGTTGGAGCGGCTGGGCGAGGCCGCCAACGTGCTGGGGGTGATCGCCAAGCCCTTTGATTTCGACGACCTGTTCAAACGGCTGGCCAGCATTCCCCGGCTGGAACACACCAGCGTCAACAAAAAGGCCAAGATCGTCTGCACCATCGGCCCGGCCAGCAACACCCCGGAGATGCTGGGCAAAATGATCCTGGCCGGCATGGACGTGGCCCGGCTCAACTTCTCGCACGGGACCTACGAGGCCCACGAGGCCACCCTGATGGCGGTGCGCGAGGCGGAAAAGGCCTGGGAAAAGCCGATTGCCGTACTCCAGGACCTGTGCGGCCCCAAAATCCGCACCGGCTTGATGCAGGACGGGGCCATCCGGTTGCTCACCGGCGAGGTGCTGGTGATTCAGGCGGAACCGATTGAAGGCACGGTGGACCGGATCTCGACCATCACCCCGATTATTCTGGCCGATCTGCGCGTGGGCGATCCGGTGCTGCTCGACGACGGGTTGCTGGAGTTGCGGGTGCTCAAGGAGGGAACGGACGAGGTGCACTGCGAGGTGATTGTCGGCGGCATGCTGAAATCGAGCAAGGGCATCAATCTGCCCTCCACCGCGCTCTCGCTGCCCAGCGTCACCGAGAAGGACTGGCAGGACCTCGACTGGGGGCTCAACCATTCCATCGATTACGTGGCGCTCTCGTTTGTGCGCAGCGCCGAGGACGTTTGGCGGATTAAGAACTACATCAAGTCCTCGGGCAAACGCAATCTCAAGGTGGTGGCCAAGATCGAGAAGCCGGAGGCGGTGCAGAACATCCGCGAGATCATCGAGGTGGCCGACGCGATCATGATCGCCCGGGGCGACATGGGGGTTGAACTGCCGGCGGCGCGGGTACCGCGCATCCAGGAGCGGATCATTCAACTCTGCTGGGAGATGAACACCCCGGTTATCACCGCCACCCAGATGCTCGACTCGATGACCGTCAACGCCCGACCAACCCGCGCCGAGGTGACTGACGTCAGCATGGCGATCAAGGAGGGAACCGACGCGGTGATGCTGTCGCAGGAGACCGCCACCGGGGTCGACCCGGTCAACGTGGTGCGGACCATGGCCTCAATCATCTGCGAGGAGGAGCGCTACTCCCGCCCCAGCGCCGAACACGTCGAGGAACTGGAAAAGGATGCGGCGGTCTACCCGGCCCTTTCGGTGGTGGCCAATCTCAGCACCACCAGCGCCACCCTGCTGATCGATCCGGACGGCACGCTCTATCCGATTCTCTCCAAGTGGAACCGCAAGGCCCCGACCCTGCTGGTGACCAAGTCGCTGCATGTGGCGCGGCACGCGGGCCTGTACAACAACATCTTTCCGCTGATCATCCGCGAGGATCTGGGGCGCACCGAAATGGTCTTTCGCTCGCTGGCCATGGCGCGGGAATGGGGATACGTCCATGCCGGCGAGATTATCGCCGTGGTCGAGGGGGCGAGGGTCACCCGCAGCGGCATCCGCCAGATGGCCGCCGTGCAGGTGATTCGGGTGGAAAGGGAGTAAAAAAAGATGCGTGATCTGCCGGGCGCCTTCGGCAGGTTGCGCGAACATCCGCCGCAACAACGAAACGACCGGGCCGGAAAGTGTTTCCGACCCGGTCGTTGGTGTTTAATGCTCTTTCCATTGCAAAAGCGAACCGTGTTTGCTTGTCCTATAAAGGCGAGATCTCTCCCTTCGGTCGAGATGACAGAAAAAGAACGTTGGCCAAGGGATAAAACAATCGTTTTTCAGGCGTTTCTTTGGGGCTGTCATCCCGACGAGCACAGCGAGGAGAAATCTCAAACCTTTGTCGGCAAGGTTTTGCGCTGCGCTTCATTATTCGCTTGATTGAGAAAGAGAACACGATTTCAGCCGCGCCTTACTGGCAGCGCAGCATCACCATCTGCATGACCAGCGGGCTTTCAAAACGGGCCTCGCTCTTGCCCCATTGGCCATAGCCGAGCGACACCCATTCCCCTTGTTTTTCCCAGAATTCGTAACCAAATCTCCAGCCGCCGCACTGATCCGAGCACAGGTATTCGTGGGTCGGGCCGAAGTACAGAAACTGCAGACCTTCGTCGTCCTCGGCTTGCCGGCTTCGGCCGATCAGCACCTGCTCGGCGCCGCGTTTCCCGGCCTCGCCGAGCACGGCGGATTCAATGTCCTTGCCCGTGGCGTTGGCGGGAAACTGCGCCAGGGCTTCGGCAAAGACCCGGCAGGATTTGCCCACCTGCGCCGGTTGAAAAGCAATGGCTATTTTGCTGGTGGCCGGATACATTGGCCCGCTGTACACGGTCCGGTCGTCGCCCTCCAAGCCGACATATTTTTGAACGCCGCATCCGGAAACGGCGGCCAGGATCATCGCAGCCGTCGTCAGCTGAACAAATTTCGACATGTGTACGCTCCGCAAGAGTTTGATTTTTTGTCCGGAAAAGGGAGGCGTGCGTCTTCTTTTCCCCTTCTCCAAACAACAACTTTTCCTCAAGGAAAACAGGACACCGGTAAGAATGCAAGGAGAAAAACACGCTACCGCCCAGGCCGATCTGCTCCTGCTCCTGGTCGCGCTCATCTGGGGCTTTGGTTTTGTCGCCCAGCGGGTCGGTATGGACCACCTCGGCCCCTACGCCTTCAACGGCATCCGTTTTATCCTCGGCGGCCTTTGCCTGTTGCCGCTGGCCCTGGGCCGAAGCTCGGTTCCCCTGGCTCCCAAACAGCAGCAAATCCCCCTGGCCAAGGCCGGGCTGCTGGCCGGGGTGGTGCTGTTCATCGCCGCCACCCTGCAGCAGGTTGGCCTGCAATACACCACCGCCGGCAAGGCTGGATTCATCACCGGGCTGTATGTGGTGCTGGTGCCGATGATCGGTCTCTTTTTCCGGCAGCGGACCAATGCCGGCACCTGGATCGGGGCCGCAGCAGCCGCTGTCGGCTTGTATCTGCTCAGCGTCACTCAGGATTTCCGGCTCGAACCCGGCGACCTGCTGGAGCTGATCGGCGCGATCTTCTGGGCCGGCCACGTGCTGGCGCTGTCCTGGCTCTCGCCCCGAACCGTGCCGGTGCGTCTGGCCATGGTCCAATTCTTCGTGTGCGGTGCGCTCAGCCTGCTGACCGCAGTGTTCCTTGAGACCATCACCCTGCAGGCCATCCGAGACGCGGCTGTGCCCATTTTCTACGGCGGCGTCTGCTCGGTGGGCGCGGGCTACACCCTGCAGGTGGTGGTGCAGCGCAAGGCCCACCCCTCGCACGCCGCCATTCTGCTGAGCCTGGAATCGCCTTTTGCCGCCCTCGGCGGTTGGCTGCTGCTGGGCGAGATGCTCTCCGGCCGGGCCCTGACCGGCTGCGGCCTGATGCTCGCCGGCATGCTGCTGTCCCAGTTGTGGCCGATGCTCACGGCGCGGGGCCAACAGGTTTAGGGCCGCACGTGTCCAGGTCCAGGTTCAGGCTCAAGCCTCGTTGAGAGGAGCGTCGCCATGCGCCAGGAACATTTTTTCACCGATCCCCGTCTGCCCTTTGTCGAATGCCGCGTCTCGCAGGCCAGCGTCCGCACCTTCAAACCCCATATCCACGGCTGCTTCAGCATCGGCGCGGTCACCCAGGGCGAGATCCTCTACCGGGTGGAAGACCGCAGCCACCGATTGCGACCCGGCGCGCTGGCCCTGATCAACCCGGAAACCCTGCACGCCTGCAATCAGGACAACGCCGCCCCGCGTAGCTATTGCATGCTCTACCTGGAAACCGACTGGTGCCTGCGGGTGCAGCAATCGCTCTGGCAGAGCGAACGGTTTGCGCCAACGCGCTCTTCCCTGCTCGACGATCCGGCCCTGTACGACCAGTACCTTGCGGCGGTGGCAATCCTGACCGAAAACAGCCCGCTGCTCGAAAAGGAACAGCATCTGATTGACCTGGCCACGGCAATCTTTCTCCGAACCTGCGAACCCGGTGAACCGATCCGATCCATCGCCCAGCGGGTCGAGCAGCTCAAGGCCCGGCTAGCCGCCGACCTCGCCGATGATCTCACCCTGGAGCATCTGGCCGCCGATCTCGGCGCCAACGCCTGCACCCTGATCCGTCAATTCAAGGAGGCCGCCGGCATCACCCCCCACGCCTACCGGATGAACTGCCGGATCAACCAGGCCCGACGCCTTCTCCAGCAGGGCCGCGACATCGGCGAGACCGCCCTGGAATGCGGTTTTTTTGATCAGAGCCATTTCCACCGCCACTTTAAGGCCATGACCACAGTCACCCCGAGGGAATACCAGGTCAATTTTATCCAATAATTGCCAGCCGCAACCGGCTATGCTCCCCCGAAAAAACGGAGGAGTTCATGGAGTTTCTACTTATTGCCTCGGCCCATTTCCTGGCCCTGCTCAGCCCAGGGCCAGATTTCTTTCTCATCCTGCAGACCGCCCTGCGCCTGCCGCTGCGGTACGCCTTCGCGGTCTGCGCCGGCATTGCCGGGGCCAATGCGGTCTACCTGCTCCTGGCGGTGCTGGGCCTGGAAACAGTGCGGCAATGGACGGAGCTGATGCTCGTCCTGCGCGCGCTCGGCGCGGCTTACCTGATCTACATCGGCGTCCTGCTGCTACGCGCGCCCATGCGGCCCCTGGACAACGGCGGCGTAGGCTCGGCGCTCCATGTTCCCAGCCTGCGGCGCCAGTTTGCCCTGGGATTCATGTCGGGGCTGCTCAACCCCAAAAACGCGGTTTTCTACCTCAGCCTGTTCACGGCCATGGTCTCGCCGCAGACCAGCCTCGGGGCGCGCGCCCTGTACGGCCTGTGGATGGCGGCGCTGGTGCTGTTCTGGGACGCAGGCCTGGCGGCGGCCCTGGGCAACAACCGCGTCAAAACCTGGCTAGGCGCGTGGATCTTCAGAATCGAAAAATGCGCCGGCGCCGTCCTGGCGGCGTTCGGCGTTTTCCTGGCCATCAATTGAATTGAGCAGCGGCCGATCAACCACGGAGCAAAACCATGGCGAGCGACGAGTATTACTTTGAAGAAGGTTGTTTCATCATTGAACTGCACAACACCCCCGAGGACCCGGCGGTGTCCGTGGCCCGCGCCCGCGTGGAAGCCGGCCGCACCACCCACTGGCACAGCCTTGCGGCCATTCGGGAACGGTATCTGATCCTCCAGGGCAACGGCCTAGTTGAGATCGGCGACCAACCGCCCAGGCCGGTCGGCCCCGGCGACGCCGTGCAGATTCCGCCTGGTTGCCGCCAGCGCATCGCCAACACCGGCGCGATTGACCTCATCTTTCTTGCGGTCTGCACCCCGCGCTTTGTCGTCGCCGCGTATCAGGATCTTGAAACCGACCCGGAAACTCTCCCGGAAACCCGACCCTAGCGCCAGAAGCGGCAACCAGCTACCGCCCTGCCGGCGGCTCCATTGCGCCATTATGTGGCCAAGAAGAATTGCCGGACCGGCCTGTTGCGGGTAAGATGGCGAGGCGCACGGCGGCAGAGGCATAAAAGGCGTGAACGCCTTGCCCAAGCCGCCGACGCACAGCGACGCCACGACAACGTCCCCGGCGCCCAACCGAGGCATTTTAACGAAATATCCGCAGAGAGGAAGCAGAGCGCATGGCCAACGAACCGAACAAGATCATCTATTCGATGATCAAAGTCAGCAAGAAATACAACCAGAAGCAGATCCTCAAAGACATCTCCCTGTCCTATTTTTATGGGGCCAAGATCGGGGTGCTGGGCCTGAACGGCTCGGGCAAGAGCACCCTGCTGCGCATCCTGGCCGGCATCGACAAGGAGCACGAGGGCAAAACCATCCTCTCCGAAGGCTTCACCATCGATTACCTGCCCCAGGAGCCGATGCTCGACCCGGAAAAAACGGTGCGCGAGATCGTTGAGGAAGGCGCCCAGGCCACGGTGGATCTGCTGGACGAGTTCAACGCCATCAACGAAAAATTCGCTGAGCCCATGGACGACGACGCCATGCAGGCCCTGTTGGATCGTCAGGCCAAGGTGCAGGACAAGCTCGACGCCACCGACGCCTGGAACCTGGACTCGCGCCTGGAGATGGCCATGGAGGCCCTGCGCTGTCCGCCCCCGGAAATGAAGACAGGGGTGCTCTCCGGCGGCGAAAAGCGGCGGGTGGCGATGTGCCGCATCCTCTTGAAAAATCCCGACATCCTCCTGTTGGACGAGCCCACCAACCATCTTGACGCCGAATCGGTCTCCTGGCTGGAGCAGCACCTCCAGCAATATGCCGGCACGGTTATCGCCGTCACCCATGACCGCTACTTCCTCGACAACGTGGCCGGCTGGATTCTGGAGCTGGATCGCGGCCAGGGCATCCCCTGGAAGGGCAATTATTCGTCCTGGCTGGAGCAGAAGCAGAAGCGACTGGCCCAGGAGGAGAAGAAAGAGAGCGAGCGTCAGCGCACCCTGGGCCGCGAGTTGGAGTGGATCCGCATGAGCCCCAAGGGCCGCCGCTCCAAATCCAAGGCCCGCATCACCGCCTACGAGAATCTGGTCAACCAGCAGAGCGAAAAGGCGTCCGGGGACCTGGAAATCTACATCCCGCCGGGACCGCGCCTGGGCAAACTGGTGATCGAGGCCGAGAACCTGTGCAAGGCCTATGACGGCCGGCTCTTGGTGGACAACCTCAACTTCTCGCTGCCGCCCGGCGGCATCGTCGGCATTGTCGGCCCCAACGGCGCCGGCAAGACCACCCTGTTTCGGATGATCACCGGTCAGGAGCAGCCGGATTCCGGCGCCATCCGCATCGGCGAGACGGTCAAGCTGGCCTATGTCGACCAGAACCGCGATTCGCTCGATCCCAAGCAGACCATCTTCGAGGTCATCTCCGAGGGCCAGGAAACCATCTGGCTGGGAACCCGCGAGGTCAACGCCCGCGCCTACGTGGCCAAGTTCAACTTCACCGGCAGCGATCAGCAGAACAAGGTGGGGGAGATCTCCGGCGGTCAGCGCAACCGGGTGCATCTGGCCCGGATGCTCAAAGAGGGCGGCAACGTGTTGCTGCTTGACGAGCCCACCAACGACCTCGACGTCAACACCATGCGCGCCCTGGAAGAGGCCCTCGAAAGCTTCGCCGGCTGCGCCGTGGTCATCAGCCATGACCGCTGGTTCCTGGACCGCATCGCCACCCACATCATGGCCTTTGAGGGCAACTCCGAGGTGGTCTGGTTTGAGGGCAACTACTCGGATTACGAGCAGGATTATAAAAAACGCAAAGGCGCCGACGCCGACCAGCCGCACCGCATCCGCTATCGGCAGTTGACGAGGGATTAGGGTTCCCCTGGTCTCGCGCGGCACGATTCCGCCGCCCGCCTTCCAGACTGACGCGCCATGCCGTCGTCTGGAGGGTGCGCGGCGCGCCTTTTGCGGTTGCCGCGCGCCCAGTGAGACGTAAGAGTGAGACGTAAGACCCAGCCCATGTTTATCGGCCACCTTCCTGCGGGTTACATCATTTCAGCCCTGCTCCGACCGCGCCTTCAGTGGGCGGGAACCCAGGGAACACGTTTTTTGTTTGCCGGGATGCTGGGGGCCGTTGCACCCGACTTCGACATGCTCTACTTCCATCTGGTCGATCACCGCCAACATCACCATCACACCTATTTCATCCATTTCCCTCTCTTCTGGTTCGGGTTGTCGCTCGCGGCAGGCGTATGGCTGCTGTCGGGACGAAAACAATGCCATGCCGCCTTGGCCTTTATTTTTACACTCAACGGCTTGGCGCATATGGTCCTGGACAGCATTGTCGGCGACATCTGGTGGCTCGCGCCCTTTGTTAACCAACGCTTTTCGTTGTTTACCGTACCGGCCCTCTACAAACCGTGGTGGCTCAATTTTATCCTCCACTGGTCTTTTGCCCTGGAACTGGCGGTTGTTGGCTTCGCCGTTTATCTGTGGCGACGCCCTCTTCAATCCGCAGGTTGCGGACTCGCGGGAGCACAAAAATGAACACAACCGCCTTTGATTTTGACGCCGTCCCGGACCGGAGCGCCAGCAGCAGCCTGAAATGGAACCGTTACCAGGGCCGCGACGTCATCCCCCTGTGGGTGGCGGATATGGATTTCCGCTCGCCGCCGGCGGTGCTTGCGGCCCTGCACGCCCGGATCGACCACGGCGTCTTTGGCTACACCCTGGCCCCGGACTCGTTGACCGCGGCAGTAACCGACCATCTTCGACAACACTACGGCTGGGCCATTGAGCCGGAATGGCTGATCTGGTTGCCCGGTCTGGTCTGCGGGCTCAACGTCGTCTGTCGGGCGGCGGGCGACATCGGCGACGAGGTTCTCACCTGCATCCCGATCTATCCGCCGTTTATGAGTGCGCCGACCCTGATGGGCCGGACCGCCGTCACCGTGCCGCTCCGCCAAAACGGTTTGCACTGGGAGATGGACATCGAGGCCATGGAGCGGGCAATCAGCCCGAGAACCCGGTTGCTGCTTCTGTGCAACCCGCACAATCCGGTGGGTCGGGTGTGGACCGAACCGGAACTGCGCGCCGTGGCCGAACTGGCCCTGCGCCACGATCTGCTCGTGTGCAGCGACGAGATCCACGCCGACCTGATCCTGGACGCCGACAAACGCCATCTGCCCCTGGCGATGCTGGGGCCGGAGATCGCCCGCCGGACCGTCACCCTCCACGCCCCGAGCAAGACCTACAACATCCCCGGCCTGGGCTGCTCCTTTGCCGTGGTTGCCGACCCCGGCCTACGGCAATCGTTGCACCGGGCCATGGACGGCATTGTTCCCCACGTCAACCTGCTGGGCTACGCCGCCGCCGAAGCGGCCTACCGTTTCGGCGAACCGTGGCGGCTGGCCTTGCTTGACTACCTGCGCGGCAACCGGGAGCTGATAATGCGGGCCGTGGCCGACATGAACGGTGTGACCGTGGCCCAAATCGAGGCCACCTACCTAGCCTGGCTTGATCTGCGCCAGACCGGGATCAGTCGCCCGGGCCGCTTGTTCGAGCAGGCCGGCGTCGGCCTTTCCGACGGGGCTGAATTCGGCCTGCCCGGCTTTGTCCGCCTCAACTTTGGCTGTTCGCGCGCCCTCCTTGGCGAGGCCCTGCAACGGATGCAACGCGCCCTGTCCTGAGGGCTGCCCTGTACGACGACCTCGCGGTGGTCCCACAGCCTTTGCCAGCCTGCCAGCCCGACGGGGGATGCGAGCAAATCCCCAAACGGCTCGCATCCGGCCAGCGCGGCGCCCAGGCCAGGCAAACCAAAACCCGAACACAACTCCCCGCTCCAAGCCGCCCCACGCCGCCCCAAGCCCTTGCAATCCAAGGCTCCACACAAAAACAGCAAAGAGTCTTTGACTTTAACCCGTCAATTTCATACAAAAATTCAATCGCTGTGCATCTGTTGCCCGTGAACGCGTCATTTGACCGGCCGGCCTGATGCAACCAGGCGTGCAGGCCTTACTGTATACTCCCGGGCCTTTCGCCGAATGGCTCATGAAGCGGCACGAGCCGCCCTGCGGACTCGCCTGAACTACTTTTGCATGGATGCAAGGAGACGGACTGTTGTGGAGACCTTCAATATTGTATTAACTGGCGCCTTGCTGACGGGAACCGATTTTGCGACGGCCGTCGAGCAACTGGCGGCGTTGACCCGACTGGACAGCGCCAAAGTTGAGCGGCTGCTCGCCGCAGGCAAGCCGACGGTTGTCAAAAAAGGCGTCAGCCCTGAGGTGGCGGAGCAATACCGGGCAGCGCTGACCGCCATCGGCGTGGCGGTGGAGTTGCAGCCTTGTCAGCCAATGCCGGTTGCACCGCCAGAACCACCTAAACCACCTGAATCGCCTACCGCGACCAGACTCGAACTCGAAAAGCCCCCCGAGACCTCGCAGGAGGACGCCGCGCCTCATCCGCCGCCTCCTTCCGAATCCGTGCAATCCCCACATCAGGAGTCGGCCAACCACAGCGTTTCGAGGAGCGCCGCGCCGCGCCGAAACGACCGGTCCCAATCAAACCGCGCCTCCGCCGACTCGGGTCCCCGCAATGCCACGCCGCCCGGCGAGGTCGAACCCGTCAAGACGCCTGCCTCGCACGGCTGGCAGTGGGTGAAGGCAGCCCTTGCCATGTTCCTGGAGGCGCCGTGGCGCTGGATGGGCATGCTGCTGGTGTTTGCGCTCATTATGGTTCCGCTCTCCCTGATCCCGCTCCTGGGCAACCTGCTCTCCTGGCTGGTCAGCCCTGTGCTGACGGGCGGGTTGATGTATGCGGCCGAGCGGCAAAGCCATAACGACGATTTCACCACTGCAACCCTCTTTGAGGGCTTCAGCCGCAACCGCAACCAGTTGCTTCTGGTTGGCGCCTTGTATATCCTGGGAGCGCTCTTGCTCGGCGGCGTCATGGTGCTCATTGTCGGCATCGACTTCTGGGGCCCGATGATGGGAGGCAACAGCCAACAGGCGGCCGCCATGATGGCGCAGCACCCGTCGTCACTCCTGCTGGGCAGCCTGGTGGTCCTTTTGTTGCTGATTCCGGGCATGATGGCCTTCTGGTTTGCCCCCTGCCTGGTGGCCCTGGAAAATCTGCCCGCCTGGGACAGCCTGAAGCTCAGCTTGCGGGCAACGCTGAAAAACTGGGCGGCCTTTCTGGTCTACGGCCTGGTCTTTTTTCTGCTCGGAGCGGCGGCTTCAATGCTGTTTGGGCTGGCGGCAGCGGGCCTCGGTTCGTTGGTGTCCGGGCACAGCGGCGGCATGCTCTTTCTCCTCCTCGTGCTCATCCCCATCGCCGGCCTGCCGGCAATGGCCGTGACCCTGCTTTCCTACTACACCGGATTCCGCGACATCTTCCCCTCGGATCGCTGATCCGCCCGCCGCCGGGACGCAGGCACTCTTTGCGTCCCGGCGTACTTTCTTGTAGCGCATCCCCTGGCCTGTGCTTATAACTCCACCCATGAAACGATCAGGAAAACAGCGCGGCGAGCTCCCACTTTGTGGGACAATTATCTTGACCGCACGAGTCAGCCAAGCAGTGAGGCAACCATGAGCGGCGCGGTGGGGACGGCGGAAAAGCGCCTGTTGGTTGAACGCAAAACGTTCACCTTTGCCGAGCCGCCGAATGAGATGGTGCTGGACTGCGGCGCCCGCCTCGGTCCGATTACGCTCGCCTACGAAACCCTGGGCGAACTCAACGCCGAGCGGACCAACGCCGTGCTCATCCTCCACGCCTTTTCCGGCGATTCCCATGTGGCCGGATATCTGCACCAGGACGACGAACGGCCCGGCTGGTGGGACAACATGGTCGGGCCGGGTAAACCCATCGACACCAATCGCTATTTTGTGATCTGCTCGAACATCCTTGGCAGCTGCTGCGGCTCCACCGGCCCCTCGTCGATCAATCCCGAGACCGGCAAACCTTATGGTCTGGCCTTCCCCATGGTCACGATCAAAGACATGGTGACCGCCCAAAGACGCTTGATCGAGTATCTGGGCGTCAGCAAACTGATGTCGTTGATCGGCGGTTCGGTGGGCGGCATGCAGGTGCTGCGCTGGTGCGCCGATCATCCCGAGATGGTGGCCTCGGCCATTCCGCTGGCCACCACCTCCCGCCATTCGGCCCAGGCCATCGCCTTCAACGAGGTGGCTCGGCAGGCGATCATGGCCGATCCGGACTGGAACAACGGCGACTATTACGACGGCCCCGGCCCGACCCACGGTCTGGCGGTGGCGCGGATGATCGGGCATGTCACCTATCTTTCCGACGAATCGATGCGCGAGAAGTTCGGCCGCCGGCTGCACCGCAGCGCCCTGTCCTTCGACTTCACCGGCGATTTCCAGGTGGAGAGCTATCTCCATCACCAGGGGCAGAAATTCGTCAACCGTTTCGACGCCAACTCGCTGCTCTACATCACCAAGGCCGCCGATTATTTTGATCTTGAACGCGGCGGCGGCAACCTGCTGGTCAATGAGGCCCTGGCCGGGGTCTCCTTTCTGGTGATCTCGTTCAGCTCGGACTGGCTCTACCCCACCTACCAGTCACGGGCGATTGTCTCGGCCCTGAAAAAGAACGGCAGCGACGTCAGTTTTTGTGAAATCGAGGCCCAGTGGGGGCACGACGCCTTTCTTCTGCCCAACTCTCGATTGGACGGTTTAATCAGCGGTTTTCTTGATCGGGTCTATAATGAACACTGCCTATAACCAGGAATTGGAGGCCATGCGCTTTGATCTCCAGGTCATCGCCTCCTGGATCGAACCGGGCTCACGGGTGCTCGACCTGGGCTGCGGCCACGGCGACCTGCTCGAATATCTTAAAAAACACAAGCAGATCAAAGGCACAGGGATCGAGTTTTCCGAGGAAAAGGTGGCCAAATGCATTGAGCGCGGCCTGACCGTACTCCAGGGCGATTTCCGTAAAGAGGTCTGCGATTACCCCGAGGGCCGTTTCGACGTGGTGGTGCTCAGCCAGACCCTGCAGCAAATCCGCGATCCCAAGGAGTTGCTGAGCGACCTGCTGTGGATCGGCAAGCGGGTGATCGTCAGTTTTCCCAATTTCGCCCACTGGTCGGCCCGGCTGCAGATCCTGTTCACCGGCATGGCTCCGATCACCGACCAACTGCCCTACGAGTGGTACAACACCCCGAACATCCGGGTGATTTCCATCCGGGACTTCAAACGTTTTCTGCGCATCTCCGGGGTGCGCACGGTGCGCGAGGTGGCGATCAACACCCACCACCACGATTTTAAAGGCAATATTGTCCGCTCCTTCAAAAACCTGCGGGCAACCTACGGCATCATGATGGTGGAGCGGGTGGCGTGAACCGATTTTTTCAGGAAGAGCTGATTATGGGACAAAAAGAAGTGTTGGCCGGCTCCTGCGGCAGCGAGTCGATTGCCGCCAATGCGGTGCGCAATCCGATACCGGCGGTGGTGGCGCGACTCAGCGAGGGGTTTAAAAGCGGCAGTTGGGCCAGCCATATCGAACCGGTGCCGATTCCCTCGAAAAACGAGGTCATCGACCTGATTGAGCTGTTGCAGCGCATCCTTTTTCCCGGTTTTTTCTCGACGGTGATCCTCCGCCCGGAGAACCTGGAATATCATCTGGGGCAGCAGGTCAGCCTGTTGTATGAGAATCTGGCCGGGCAGATCAGCTCGGCCATCCGTCACGACTGTTTTCGTCACAACCAGCTGTGCAGCCGTTGCGGCGAGCGCAGTTACGAGACCGCCGCCGACTTGATCGACAGCCTGCCCGAAATCCGCAGCCTGCTCGAATCGGACATCGACGCCACTCTCACCGGCGACCCGGCCGCCGCCAACTCGGACGAGGTCATCTTCAGTTATCCCGGCCTGTTCGCCACCATGATCTACCGTCTGGCGCACCGCCTCCATGAGCTGGGAGTGCCGCTCATTCCCCGCATCATGAGCGAGCACGCCTACCACCGCACCGCCATCGACATCAATCCCGAGGCGACCATCGGGTCTGATTTTTTCATCGATCACGGTTCCGGGGTGGTGATCGGCTCGACCACCACCATTGGCAACCGGGTGCGGCTCTACCAGGGCGTCACCCTGGGGGCCTTGTCGTTGCCCAAGGATGCGGGCGCGCGGTTGCGCAACGTCAAGCGCCATCCCACCATTGAGGACGACGTCATCATCTACGCCAACGCCACCATCCTCGGCGGCCAGACCGTGGTCGGGGCGCGCTCGATCATCGGCGGCAACGTCTGGCTGACCGAATCAATCGGCCCGGACACCCGGGTGATGCTGGAGCAACCCAAGCTGGTCTACATCGGCGCACAGGAGGGCGATTGACATGACGGAGCGCGCGGCCTTGTCCCATCCTGTTTCCGCCCTGGTCCGGTGCGGGGCCGATCCGGCCTGACATCGCGCCATGCGCGTTGCCGCCAACAGAGTCGCCCTGGCCGCTATGGACCGCCGCTTCCCCCTCCATATCCATATTCTGACCCTTTTTCTGATTGTGGTCCTGCTTGTGGGGGGCGTCACCGCCTGGGTCGGCTACAAGCTGTCGTGCGACGCGCTGGAAGCGTCGGCTACGGCGCTAACCGAAAAAATCAGCCAGAATATCGTCAATGAAATCCGGGGCGTTATCGCTCCGGCGGGCCTGGCCGCCGGGTTGCTTGGCCATGACGTTGTCGGCGACGCCACGAACCTGCCAAGCCGTTGGCGCAGGCTGGGCGCGATCCGGCACGCATTGACCAGTTCCGACAACTTCTCCTCCGTATTCGTTGGCTACGAATCGGGGGATTTCCTGTTTGTGCGGCAAATACAAAACGATGAGCAACGACAAAGCCTAGGCGCGCCGCCTGGCACGCGTTTCATGGTGCAGAGCGTTGAACAGGGCCAGGGGCGCGCGAGAGGCGCCTACGTGTATCTCAACGCCGCCTTTGCCGTGTTGCACGCGGATGAGCATCCCGAGTATCCTACCAGTTTTGACCCGCGCACCCGACCGTGGTACACCAGCGGCATGGCTTCCGAGGGCCTGGTCACGACCGCGCCCTATCTGTTTTTTTTAGACCGGAAGGTGGGCGTTACGGTTGCCCAGCGTATGGCCAACGGCAAGGGCGTCGTGGGCGTCGACATTCTCCTGGGCGCCATCGAAGCCAATTTGGCCCGGCAAAAAGTGACGCCAAGCAGCCATCTCGCCCTGGTCAACACCAGCGGATTGGTGTTGGCGCACGAAGACGCCGCCCGAGAGACAACCGTTGACGCCGCCCCCGACGGTCCGCCCCACCTGAAGCAACTCGACGACCTGGGCGTTCCCGCCCTGCACGGCCTGCGGCCCGTTCTCGGGCAACTTGACGGGAGCAAGGCGCACAACAGCCGAATCAGCATTGCAGGCGAGAACTGGCGGCTCAGCATCCATCCAATTTTCATCGACGGCGGCCAACCCATTTTTCTGGCCATGGCCATCCCGGATCGCGAACTGTTCGCCACCGCCCTGCGGCTTCGCTCCACCTCGATCACCCTCACCCTCTTGATTCTCCTGGTTGCCGTCCCGATCACCTGGGGCATTTCCAGAGCCATTTCCGGCTCCTTGCGGCGACTGGCCGAAGAGGCTGAATCGATCCGCCGCTTCGAATTCTCGACCCCGATCCAGCTCCGTTCGGTGGTCAAGGAGGTGGACGAACTCTCGATCACCATGGGCGGCATGAAAGGGGCCATCCGCCGCTTTCTTGACCTCACCCAGGCGGTGGCCGCCGAAGAGGATTTCGAACACTTGCTGCCCCTGCTGTTGCGAGAAACCCTGTCGGCAAGCGATGGCCAGGCGGGCGTTCTCTATCTGGCGGACAAGGACGAACTCGTGCCGACCGTGGCCTTGAGCGGAGACGGCGCCGACCTCTCCGAGGGACTGGGGCCGATCCCGATCAAGGGCAACGCGTCGTTGATCCAGCAGGCCATCCGGCAACAGATCACCCTGACCGGGGCGTTGTTCCCGGAGCAGGCGGAAAAGGCAGTAGAGGCGGGAGAAACGGAAGAAACGACCGGCATTGGCGACCTGATCCGGCAGACCGAGGCCCCGTTCAGCGTGGTCGTGCCGCTGATCAATCGTCAGCGGCAGGTGCTTGGCGTGCTGCTCCTGCAAAGGAAGACCCCCATCGGCGCCACCCGCTTGGCGTTTGTGAACGCCTTGTCCAACTCTTCCAGCATTTCCCTCGAAACCCGTGAGCTTATCGGCGCCCAGAAGGAGCTGTTCGCGGCCTTCATCCAGATGCTTGCGGGTTCAATCGACGCCAAAAGTCACTCGACCGGCGGGCATTGCACGCGCGTGCCGGAGTTGACCAAAATGCTGGCCCACGCCGCCTGCCAAGAAACAACCGGCCCGTTTAAGGCATTTCAACTGGACGCCGCAGGCTGGGAGAGCGTCCATGTGGCCGCCTGGCTGCACGACTGCGGCAAAGTGACAACCCCCGAATATGTCATCGAAAAGGCGACCAAGCTGGAAACCCTGTACGACCGGATTCATGAAGTGCGGATGCGTTTTGAGGTGCTCAAGCGCGACGCCGAAATTGCCTGCCTCAAAGCCATCGCCGCCGTCGAGGATGAACATACGGCGCAGACGCGGCTGCAAGAAGCGTTCAGGCAGCTCGACGATGATTTTGCCTTTGTCGCCAGCTGCAACGAAGGCGGCGAATCCATGACGGTTGCGGCGGTCGAGCGTTTGCAGGCCATTGCTGCGCAAACCTGGATCCGCACCCTGGATGATCGGCTGGGTGTTTCCCATGAAGAATTGGAACGCAAGGCCCGCATGCCGGCATCCCCCTTGCCGGTGGTCGAGCCCCTGCTCGCGGACAAACCGGAGCACCTGTTTGCGCGCCGGCCGCAGGATCGCATCCCGCCGGACAACCCGTGGCGTTTTCGGGTCGAAATTCCTGAATGGCTGTACAACCGGGGCGAACTCCACAACCTTGCGGTCGGCCAAGGCACGCTGTCCCCTGAGGAACGCTATAAAATCAACGAACACATCATCCAGACCATCATCATGCTGTCGCAACTGCCTTTTCCCAAACACTTGCGTCAAGTGCCCGAAATTGCAGGCAGCCACCACGAAAAGATGAACGGAACGGGCTTTCCGAGAAGGCTCAAGGCCGCAGACATGAGCGTGGCGGCCCGGATGGTGGCGGTGGCCGACATCTTTGAGGCGCTCACCGCCGCCGACCGGCCCTACAAAAAGGGCAAAACCTTGTCGGAAGCTATCGACATCATGGCCCGGATGAAGAACAACCAGCATATTGATCCGGACCTGTTTGCGCTGTTCCTGCGCGCCGGCGTCTATCGCGACTATGCCGCGCAGTACATGCGGCCGGAACAGATTGATGCGGTGGACATCGAACCCTATCTCCACCCAGAGGTTGCGTGAGGCCGCAGTTTATGGCGGCCCGCCCACAATTGCCGATCTTGGCAGCTCCTGGCCGCTCCCTGTCGAAACCTGAGAGGACAACAACATGAAAAACCTATGCACTGATTTCACCCAGGCCGTCGGCGACACCCCGCTGGTCCGCCTGCAACGCCTGAGCGCCGAGACCGGGGTCGAACTGCTGGCCAAGGTCGAATCCTTCAATCCGCTGGGCAGCATCAAGGATCGGGTGGCCCTGGCCATGATCGACGACGCCGAACACCGGGGGATACTGCAACCGGGCGGGACCATTGTCGAGCCGACCAGCGGCAACACCGGCATTGGCCTAGCCTTTGTCAGCGCCAGCCGGGGGTACCGACTGATCCTCACCATGCCGGAGAGCATGAGCATCGAGCGGCGCAAACTGCTGATCCATCTGGGGGCTGAGCTGGTGCTTACCCCGGCGGCCGAGGGCATGAAAGGCGCCATCGCCAGGGCCAGCGAAATTCAGCGGCAGACGCCGGGGGCCTGGATGCCGGACCAATTTTCCAACCCCGCCAACCCGGCCATGCACCGGCGGACCACCGGGCCGGAGATCTGGCGGCAATGCGAGGGGCGAATCGACGCCCTGGTCGCCGGAGTCGGCACCGGCGGCACCGTCAGCGGCGCGGGCGGTATTCTGAAGGAGCAGCATCCGGCAATACGCATCGTGGCGGTGGAACCGGCCGCCTCGCCGGTGCTTGCCGGCGGCAAACCCGGACCGCACAAAATTCAGGGCATTGGCGCCGGATTTGTGCCCGGCAACTTTGAGCGGTCGGTGGTCGACGAGATCGTTGCCGTTGAAAACGACGAGGCCATCCGTCAGGCGCAAACCCTGGCCAGACGGGAAGGCATCCTCTGCGGCATCTCCGGCGGCGCGGCCCTGGCCGGGGCCTTGCAGCTCGCCGCCCGACCCGAGTTTCAGGGCAAACGGATCGTGTTCATCCTGCCCGACACCGGCGAGCGGTATCTGAGCACGGATTTGATGGGATGAGAGGTTGTTTGTCCACATTCCACACCAAACAGCACAATAAGCGGAAATCCGATAAGCACTAATTCCATTTTTCGGCCCTCAGATATGAATAAGTGCAAAAAATGTCCACCCACACGGGATGATATGGCGGAAAAAAGTCTGCTTATTGAACTGTTATGTTTTCCTCTTTCCAGTCGGAGACATCGTAAATCTCTTTAGAGCATACCTGGTTCAGTGAAAAAACATCTATAAAATCAACGTAAAATTAAAATCAACATATTGAAATTTCAGTAAAAATATTGCAATATCCGCCTGTCCTGAAAACTCACTTGGCAGGTGAA
>NZ_JAVBXR010000079.1 GCF_030824455.1 Desulfobulbus sp. | reverse complement strand
AAGGCGATACCATGCCGGTTCCGGAGTGGGCGCGGCAAGCATGAAATCCACAAGCAGGTAATTTTTTTCTATCACCGATGCGAGGAGACTGTTGACGTCATTTTGATTTGCAAGGGTTTGCGTCGAAAATGAAGCCGCAGTTTGCGTCTGCGGTCGCGTTGGTTGTTCAGGTTGCTGCGGCAGAGGCGGTTGCTCACTTTTTGCAGCGGGTTGCGCTGTCGGCTGAGGCTCGGCTTCGGGCGGTTCAGGTTGCGCCTCAGCTTCCACCGGAATGGCTCGAACAAATTCCAGTATCCGCCGCAGGGAAGGAGCGTCAGGGCACTTTTCAGAAACAAAATCGTAAAGCGTCTCAACCGTGGAGGAAAGCTGCTGTTGCGTTTCGGCTGAAACCGGAGCCAGATCGGTGATTTCCCCTAACAGAGCCTCGGTTCGTTCCACCCACCAGCCGATGGCTTGCGCGCGTCCACGCATGCGCTTTACAGGGGGAAACATGCCCTCCCAAAACGCATGCAGGAGGTCGTTGAGTATCACCATGCCGTTTAAAAGCCCCTGCGGCACCCCTTCGGTGCGCAGCAAGCCGACAGCCAGATAACTGGCAACAAGAATATCCTTGGATCTGGTTTCCAGGATATTGGCCGCCGTCTCAACTACTTTGTTCCAATTGACTCCACCGGTCCCGGCCGATGGCTTCGCGTCAATCTCCGCCTGTAGCGCCTCGAAGAGTGGGTCATAGCGGATGTCGTCTCCAGCGGCGTTGGCGCCGTCGATGGGGGTGCGCCCCAGTTCACGAAGCATCATAGCGGCCTCAATGCTGACATGTCGCAATATTGGGCGGAACAGCCACCGGGTCGTTTTCAGGCAGATTCAACAACTCGTCGTGTCCCTCGAAAAGATAGTGAATCCGTATCTGCCGAACGTTCATCGCCCGGAGGTCGCTTTCATGTTTAGGGAAATCATCGGGAGAAAAATTGCGTTCGCCGTTTTGGAAATCAGAGAGGAAATTGATAAAGCTCAATCCTCCGCTGTACTTCCGTTCCAAAGTCAGAGCGCCGAATTTAATGTTCAAAACAGTTTCATCACAATTTTTAAAATTCCATTTGAAAAATTTCTGCACGGAGTAGTTCATGTTGTTGAGCGATTGAAGCTCATCCCCACATGCAAGGGTCAACACGACCGATTGAGGTTTCTGGGTTGCCTCCTGGTTGACGTGAATTGGATACGCTTTGATTTTGACGGTATAGTTTTCCTTGGTGTCGTCGCGACCAAGGTTCCCCTGGTTAAGAAAGTCGATGAACCGTGGATTGAATGCAATCCGCTGCCCTCTGACCGACGTCGGCTGGTAGCCTTGCGGCCCTCCCTTGACAAAAGGGGCTGCCGGGCCTTTGACATATTGCCAGACAATGCCCTGAGCGCCAAACAGCAGTTCCTGCAGCGAAGATTCGCCAACCGCGCTGGTCTCTGCCAACACCTGCGATTCCCACTGTTCCTGTAACGAACAGGCCGCCTCCTTGGCGGCAATCATGGTAATGAAATCAAGCGACGAGTTGATGATGTCCCAATAAATGTTATCGTCTCCGATGTGACGCATCTGCGCCTGAAACGATTTAAATGTTTCTTGAGCCTTGGCATATTGGGAGCTTGCCAAGCCA
Organism: Desulfobulbus sp.; assembly: GCF_030824455.1. Lineage (GTDB taxonomy): Bacteria > Desulfobacterota > Desulfobulbia > Desulfobulbales > Desulfobulbaceae > Desulfobulbus. The sequence continues at coordinate 41,018 of NZ_JAVBXR010000079.1, read as the reverse complement.
CCCGCCTCTCCGTTCGGAGGCATTGCCGCCGCAGACGCAGAACCAGCGCTGGAAAAAATGTCCGCCGCCAGGCGGGTGGTGGCGGCATTGGTCGTTATCCCTTTGGCCATATCCTGGATGGATTTTCGAAATTCGACATAGGCATTGACTGCATCGAGGAAGGACAGGGTCTTGTCCTTGTTGGGCAGCTCAATTTTTTTCATCGAGAGTTCTTTAAGCAAGGTCTTGCTTCCTTCCATCACGTCATTTGCCGCCTTGCTAAAGCCGGCAGTCTGTTTGTTAAAATCGTCTTCATGCGCCCTTGCTCGAATTCGTTCATGCTCTATTGCCAGTTTCAACCAAGGCGGAAGCGTGTTTCCCTTTGAAAACGGCTCAAGTTCCTTAACCATTCTTTCGATAAACAGTTCGGAGGGAATTTTATTTATACCGATGGCGGCGGCTTGAGCATGCATCTCTTGCGTTGATGAAAAGGTGGCCTTCCCTTGCGGAAAATCCTTGGCAAAATTTTCCCACACCGTGATGTATTGGTTCTTGTAATCATCATTGAACAATTTGATTTGTTCATCGAGCGTCGCAGAATGAGAAGCCACTGAATAAATTTGGGCGATGAAATCATCCAGCTTCTCTTTTCCGGCTACCGTAAAACAGGGCTCGATAAAGATATCTTCAAGGTCTTCGCTTCCTTCCCAGAACGAACGCAAGGTGATGCGTTGATCCACTTCCGTGCTGTCGATCCACTCCAGAACCCAACCTAAGTCATATTGCCCGCCCTCTCCGGTCAGGATCTTGCTGAGCTGCAACGATAATTTTTGCTTGTTGATGGCGGCAGGGGTCAGGTCGTCCTGCCAAGCTGAATAGTACAGGTAAATGTCCTGATATTGTCGGGCTATTTCAGGGGTTATCCTGCTGTCGAGCAACACCAGAAAGGCTCCTGACGGCTCGGGCAGCTTTTTCATGTATTCCAGATTCTTTTTCTCCAGACGCGCGTTAACAAATTGCAATCGGCTGACGATATTGGCGACATAGGAGCCGCGTTCCCTGCCGGGCGTTTGGGGCGTGATTTTTGCGATATTTTCATCCAGTTTTTTAACGACTGTTTTATCGTAAAAATTGTCGCTAAACATGGTGCAGTAATTCTTTTTAAGCCGAGCGACCGCCACCTCGCTCTGGTTCAGTCCGAATCGGGGCACCCACCAATGTTTGTTGCTCTCCTCCATCTTCAGTATGATGGTCCGGAACCGATCCAAAATTAAAATATCCTCCAGCATGCTGCCGGTCAGATAGGTTGGCTCCTTAAATTCAGCGACATACTCGTTGATGACGTGCCGGTTGAGCATGTACGAGGTGCTTGCAAGCCCGAAACCGCCGCCCAGAATCGCCAACCAGGCGATCATCCCGATTCCCCAGTTGATGCGGAAATTTCGCACCGCTGCCCGGAGGGGCGTATGCATCCAGCGATCAGCCGCCAGTACTCCGTCAAAAAAATCGTACAAAAACAAGCTGCGTTTGGTTCCGGGAAGGACCTCCGTTAACAGCACGCCTGTGGAAGCGGCGTCGACGGCGGGTGTGAGAGGGGGGTCTTTTTCCTGCAGCGAAGCGTCGTCCGCATATTGCATGCTTTGAATGTAATGGGAGATCGAGGTTCCGCTCTGCTGGGCGCTGGAAAAAAATATCCCTCGCGCAATCGGCGATTCTTGATAGGGGTTGGCTCGAAACAATCCCTGCATAAAATGTTCAAGTCCCGACTGTACGTTGCGAATCTCCTCCGACAAGAGCAATAGACCGGTTTTGTCGCCCGGCGCCTTGTTCAGCAGCGTGAATCTCATCTCCCTCAGCCGTTCGCAGAGCGTATCCAGCGTAAGGCGAATCACATCGTTCACGGGTCGGGTGAAATCGTCATTGACGACTCCCATCGGCTGCTTGAAGAACGATTCGGGGAGATTCTTCGCCATCTGTCCCATGCCGTAAATCTGATCGCATTTGGTCACTAGGACATAGACCGGAAACTTGGCTCCCAACACCCGCATTAGTTCGTCAACCCGCAACCTGAGCGCCCGCCCCTCCTCCATCAGGGCGTCTTTGTCCGCATCTAAGAGCTGATCGGCTGCAATCGTGACCACCACGCCGTTGAGTGGTTCCTTGCGACGAGCGGCCAAAAGCAAGGTGAGCAGACGCTGCCACTCGTCATGATCAGCGACGTCTATGGATGGGGTGGCATATTTGCCGGCGGTGTCCAGGATGATGGCGTTATCGGTAAACCACCAGTCGCAAAAACGTGTTCCGGATTCGCCCGGACGCATGGCCTCTGGAAAGGGAGAGGAGAGCCGCGCGCTACGAAGGGCCGCAGTTTTGCCGCTGCCGCGCGCCCCAAGCATCATGTACCACGGCAGCGCATAGAGAGGATCGCCCTTTTTGGCCAAATGCGATGCTTTGAGAAACGATAGAGACTCGGCCCACTGTCTTTCAAGGCTTAAAAGATGCTCGGCGGAACCGCTGTCGGCAACATCCGCAAGCGATGTATCCTGTGCAACCACCTGTTTGACGAACTGCTTTTCCCGGTGCCGCACCAGCAACTTTTTCAGGCCATACCATCCAAGAACAAGCCCTAGGGCAAGCAGGATCAGCGAGGCCCCGCTCCAGAGAGGCCATTCTTTGACGTAGGTCATCCAAAACGCGCTGAAAAGCACACCGACAACGACGAGGAATATGAACAGAAACTTGAAGATTTTAAGCAGAAGTTTCATGCTATTTGGACTCCAGATGGATCATATTTTGAACCATGCCGTCAAGCAGAGCGCTGTAAGAAACATAGGACAGGGCGAGGAAAACAAGCGGAGCCAGAATCATACCCAAGGTGACGAAGGAGAAGGCGATGCGGGGCAGGCCGCGTCGACGGAGCGCGGGGGTTTTGGGATAGGATTCGGGGAAAAATCTTACCTGATCGTTGGCCGCAAGCAGGGTGTTTTCCATTTTGAATCGTGCAAACGCTTGTTTTTTGATCGCGTCCAGTTCACCGGCCGTCTCCGGCGCGAAGTAGCGGCCCTTGAAACCCAAGGCAAGGCAGTGGTGAAAAACGTCGCGCACCTGACCGTTGGCCTCAGTCAGACTATCCATCCTTGTGTAGAATTCTTCGCCCGCCTTGTTGGTGGAGTAAAACGTCCGCTGCAGCAACTCCCCCAGCCACGCCTCACGCTCCGGCAAGTTTGAGTTGAGGATGGCCTCGTCTATCCAGGCGCAGACCGCGAAACGGGCTTCGTTGTACTCCTGTTGAGCAAAACCTGCGTGATCAGCCATTTTTCCGCTCTCATCCAGCAATCTGTGGATGATGCTCGTTGCCTGCGAAATGGGGACAGGTTCGGCGCCGCCAGCGCCGACAATGTATGCCGTGTATGCAAGAGGTTTTAAGAAACAGTCAATGAGTCGCATACTATCTCCTGATGACCATGAGTTCTGCTTTGAGATCTTGGGGAGCGCCCTCCCAGTGCATGGCAAGGCACTGCTCGTTGACGATCAGCTCCCATTGTTTGTCGGTGTCGTTCAGCCTGAAGAAATAGCTGCTGGAGTTGCTCAGCGCCTCGCGTGGGGGCTGGGCCAGAAAACTGAGTTCGATCCCGGCCAGCGCCCGCTTGGTAATGGTCGGCAAATAGGACAGTGAAGTGACTCTGGCAAGGTGCGCAAGTGATTCCAAAATCTGTTTGAGATCCAGGGCCGTCCACAGCACCAGATAGTAGTGATTGCGCGGTTGGAAGACATCCGGGCTCAGATTTTCGGCGCTGAAAACGTCCCCGTCTCGTTTCAGCGGGATAATGTACTCAGGGCCGGTGATAAAATCCGCTAACGCTGTCTCTATTGAGTTTTGCACACGGCTGAAACATTCCCACAGCGCCGTGTGGTTGTAGGGCGGCACCGTCTCCCCATCCAAGGTTTCTCCCATGACGTCAACCGTCGTGGAAAAGGTGGAAAGTTCCGCCACCAATTGTCTCAGCGCCAGATAGGCGTTATAGGGGTTGGCGGCCCCGGTTTCGCACATCTGCACGAGCGTCGGGATGTGACGGTTCAGGCAGGAAAGCGCCATGATATAAGATATATATCGGGACTCTGAATCGCCTGTCTCCAGATTTTTCAGCCGTTTATATCCTTCCAGTTGTCGTCCCCGCGCGGCAATCCGGTCGCGAATGTCCCGCACCATGGCGAACAGGCGGTCTGAAGAACGTAACGACAAAACAGGAGGAATAAAACCGGGCAGCAACCGCACCCGCTCGGTTACTCTTTCCAGCCTGGCGATCGGAATGATTTCGTAATTGTCCAGCAGGGCCTTTTCGGTTTCCCAGAACAGCCTGAGTTGATATTGCATCCCCTGGACCTGCCCCGTCTGTCCGTCGAGATAGAGATCCCGCACCTCTTCCGGGGCTGAGGCGGCGACGAAACGGGTCCTGATGTCGGCAAGTCCCTTCAGTTCGTCAACGACGGTCACATTGGGCTCCATCTGGCTCATGGCGCGCAGGCCAAGATAGATCGTGACTGGCTTGTCCCAGTTTTCCCAGGCGTCAACAAACGAGCGCGGCTCTATTGCCGCGTTGCCGGGGAAGAGCGCATAAACCCCACTCGGGAAAAGGAATTTTCCACTCAAGATTTCAAACGACATCGTGGAAAGCGCCGACTCCTGAATGGTCATTTCGGCAACACCCCAGAAATAGGGCTGCAAGAACTCCCACACAGGAGCAAGGCGCGATTCCAGGAAAAGATCATTCAACTGCAAGTGCTGCGGCTGCAGGAAAAGCCCGTGTCGCCAAAAGAGTGGCCGAGTGAATTCCATATCAATTGCTCCCGTACTGTTGGATCATATTCCGTCCAGCAAAGATGTTAATATTCAATGTGCCAGGCGCAGCGAGCACCTCCTGCTTGCCGGGGGTAACCAACACAGGCACCTCAAACATCCGCGTGACCTGATCTGGATCGGATTGAAAGTACCCGGCCACAATGCCCACAAAACGGCTGTTTTCAGCTCGGTCAATCCTGATCACCCGTTCTTCTCCCGGTTGGAGGAACAACTGGTCAAACGAGGTCACGGAAGGGTCAAAGCGATGCGCCTCCATGATTTCAGACAGTTTGTCGCGATTGGCGCCATAGCTCAGGTAGACGCTGGGGTCGCTCATCTGATACACCGCAATCGCCAGGGTGTGGGGTTCGTCGTCATACGAGTTAAGGGCGGCATCCGCCTTGAAACGAATCTCAATAGCTTTGGCTGCAAAGGTCCATTTAACTTGAGGCACGGGATAATTTTTTTTGAGCTCCTCATTGGCTATTCTTGCTTTTTCATTCGCCTCCTTGGCCGCCTCCAAAGGCGTGAGCGGCGGCGGGGGAGGTTTGGAGGCAAACCAAGAGCAGCCTGACGCAACCAGGGTCAGCAAAAGAATGACGATGAAGAATATCGTCCGCATGAATTACTTGTTGTACCCCTCAGTGCAGAAGGTGCTGTAGATAAAATAGTTGTGAACGGTATATTGAATGGTGTCCGGCTTCTGCTTCAACGACGAGTCTCCAAAAGGACCGATTCCGAGGAAATACGCTGCGCATTGCTCTTCCACTTTGCGCATGACGGAGGTGTCGATCGGCCCAGGCCCGGTTATCTTTTGTGCGCATCCGGATGCAAGCAGGGGGATAAACAACACGGCTACAAGACAAATATTTTTCATTCCACTCTCCTATGGAACTCGGGCGTCAGACAAGCTACCCCTTGTGCAGATTCATGCGGGCAGCGTCTTGTCTGTCTGTCGTTCTCGGGCAGACAGGTTTGCTCTGCACTCACCGCAAACATGATCAGACTGAGCCTAAAGAAAATTGGGCGTGATGTCTATGAATTTTGGGGGGTTGGCAATTGTCGCAGAAAAATTGTCGGCCTGTTGGCCAGGCTCACCAATCCGCGCCCCTGGTCAGGAGATAATCTTTTGCCTGCTCCAGGTTCATGCGCGCGGCGCCTTTGATGTCTGTCGTTCCCGCGTCGACAAGATTCATCTGCACTCGCAGTAAACCCCGATTGAAATAGGCCTGGGCGAAATCGGGCATAATGTCGATGGCTTTGGTGTAGTCGGCAATCGCCGCAGAAGCGTTGCCGACCTGCTCCTTCAAGGCGCCGCGCCCAAAATAGGCCTCGGCTAGGCGAGGATCCAGTTCTATCGAGTGATTGAAGTCGGCCAATGCCCCATCCATATCGCCGATCAGCTGGCTTGCCGCGCCGCGTTTTGCAAAGGCCTCGGCGCTCTGGGGCTTCAATTCGATTGCCGCGCTGAAATCTTCTATCGCCGCTCGGTTGTTGCCAGACGCCATGTAGGATACGCCGCGATTGTAAGAGATGAAGAAAGGGTGAAACGCCTCCGTCGCCTCCGTCAATTTCGGATCAGGGTATTGATGACGATAGGAGGATTGGCTCTTTTCCGACTTGAGCGTCAGGGCGCGGCTGTAATCGTCGATGGCCTGAGGATAGTTGCCCATATTTTGGTACGCGTACCCCCGATTGCTGAATGTTGGCGCATAGCTGGGATCAAGCTTGGCGGCCTTGTTAAAATCGTCTATTGCCTGGGGGTATCCTCCGTTCTGCATACTGGAATAGCCCCGGTTGAAATAATCCTGCGGGTTGTCTGCCCGTAACTCGAGAGATTGGCTGAAATCCAACGCGGCGTCACGATAGCTGCCCATCATCTGCAGCGCCTTTCCCCGGTTGGAATACACGACGCCATCCTTGCCGGCGGTTTCGATGGCTTTGTTGAAATTGGTGACCGCTTCCCGGTATTGCCCTTGCTTTGTCTGAAAAATTCCGGCCTCCAGATAGGCAGTGCCGGACGCGACGGTCCCGGACGAAAGCACCGTGTTGAAATCCTTAGCCGCGCAAGTGTCGTCTCCTTTGGCGGCGCAACTGACCGCACGGCCAAGAAACGCCTGGTAATAGGTTGGGTTGGCGGCAATGGCGGCGGAATAATCCTTGATGGCGCGGTCGTACTCCCCTGCTTGGAAAAAGGCGGCGCCTCTGCCGGTCAGGTATTCCACATTGCCAGGGTCGTACTCGAGGGCCTGGGTGTAATCTTTGATTGCGTCCGCCGGGTTGCCAAGCTTCAGATTCGCTCTGCCGCGGGCCGCCAAGGCCTGCGGATACCGGTGGTCGAGGCTGATTGCCTTTGAAAAATCCTTCGAGGCATTCAGTGTGTTGACCTCTTCAAGAACGAGCCCGCGCTGGTAGTAAAAATCAGCCCGGGTTGGTTCGGCCTTGATGGCTTTCCCATACTCGACGAGCGAGTTGTTCAGCTCTTTCAGTTTGAAATGGGCATTGCCGAGATTGGCGTGAATGGTTGCCGGGTCATACCCCGCAGCCAGCGCTTGGGTGAAGTCGGCGACTGCCGCCGCCGGCTTTCCCGATTGAATCAGCACAATGCCCCTGCCAAACAGCAATCCCGCTCTTTCCGACTGTTCCTCCTGGGTGGATGGTGAAAACGACCCCGGAGCGGCGCCTTCTTTTTCCGCAAGCACCGCCAAGGCCTGGTCGTAGTCCGCCAGCGCTTTCTTATAGTCGCCGGTTTTCAAATACGAGGCCCCACGGTTATGGTACGCCTCAATCCGTTTAGGATCCATGGCGATCAGTGTGCTGAAGCGGGTAATGGCTTCGGCATAGTTTTTCTGGTTGTAACTGTCGATTCCTTTGCGGAACAGGTCCCGCATGGCGTTGCTGCGGATCACCAAAGCCAAAGCGCGGGTCGCCGGGGTGACGCCATCTGCGTGGGTGCTGGCGGAGATCAGCGTCTCCCCGCTCTCGGTGTCCAAAAACCGAGCGGAAAGTACAGCAATGGCCTCTTCGCTGTCTGCGGTGGCGTTCTGGAGGCAACTGTACGTGCCCACAACAATAATACGAATACCGAGGCTTTTTCCCAGGCTGGCAAGTTGGGCATCAGAGGGAATGTTCAACAGGTTAATCTTCGCCTTTGCCGCAGCCTGTTTTACTTTCTCCGGGCTCAGTACCGAAAAACCGATTGAGGTCAGATTGGCGGCAAAACGGCTGGTGATAAGATCATTTACGCTCTTTCGTTCGGAATTGACCAAAGGGAGCAGGGCCACAGCCTGACCCGGCTGGTAGGTGTAATGCAGGCCGAATGTCACCAGAGAACCGTGGCCGCGCAAGGTGCTGTCGCGGGCGCAGGAAGTCAGCAGAAGTACTGTGAATATAAGGAGAAAAAGCCTGATCATATGGACTGGCACAGTTACCACATCACCACATGAAAGTAAATTCAATGTTCTTGCCGCAAAACTCCCTGTGTTTCAGCGTTACGCCGAGAAGAACGCGACCCTGGGCGTCGTTGCCGACCGCCTCGATAGTGACGGCGCCTGCGGGCAGCACCCCCTTGAAGCGGGGATGCCGGGAAAACGCCTCGTTCAAAGTGTTCGCCAGGTCGTTCGGATCGTCGCTGGGGCCGGAGCTTTGGCGCAAACCGATAAGGGTGTGGATGATCGTTGAGAGGATCAACGGCGCCAGAATGGACTCTCCATTGATGGTCACGGCTTCCGCCAAGTGAATGCCTTTGCCGCGCGACTGCACCAACGGGAGTAAACCACTCTCCGCCATCTGAAGGGTGCGGTCGCCGGTGATGGCGGTTTCAAGCGGTGTCCAGCCTGCAAGGTCAGTGTCCTGGACGCGCAGCAGTTGGGAAGCAATGCCCAGCGGGCTGCCGGTTCTCGCCTGCGATTGCACCAGCAGGGCGGCAACGCCCCAGACAGGGGCCAGGAAGTTCGGTTTGCGGAGCCTAAACAAATCGGATGACGCGTCGCCATGCCTGGAAGGCGTCAAGGAGAAACGGTTGCACGCGGCTATCGTCCAGGAGGCGGCGGGCTGGGCACGGAGCGCCTTCCATCGGGCAAAGGAAAAGCCCTCCAAATGATTGGGCAGATAGGGGAGACGCTCCAGGCCGGACCAGGCGTCCAGGTGTAAAAAATCCGGGCCAAACCAGCAGACTGCCGGCGACATCTGCCGTTCGGCCAAGTTGGCGGCAGCCTCCAGCAGCAGCATGCCGACCGGGGTCGCATCAAACGGCGCATCCAGCACAATAAGATCCGGCGGGTCATCGTCCAACAGTGGTCCGCTTGATGCCAGCACTTCAGCCGCATTTTCCCGGGTCACCGGAACCAGGGCAAGGCGAAGTTGCTCCGCATCGGCCGCCTCGAACAGCAGGGCAACGCCCTGCCACGCCGCTTCCATCCGCCGGAAATCGTCATCAGCAGAAATCCGGGTCAGCACCCCAGAGACAATCGCATCAGCCTCATTCCCCTCTGTATCAGCCCGCCTGGCGCCTTCCTCCTGCTTTCCGGGAAGATCGACCATGTCGAGGATGCTGTCGAGGGTGGTTGCCGCTGCAGTTGGCTGCGCCGGTGCAGATACGCGGCTTCCATCCCTCAGCGCCTTGAGCCACGGGGTGCGCGCCACCATGGCGTCAGGGGCGAAATCTGCCAAGGAGGTGAATTCCAGCAGTATCCCCGCTTCCGGGGCGAGTGATTGGGGCAGTGGAATATACAGCGAAGGGCGGAGCAGGGCCAATCCGTGATCGGCGGATTGAATCGGGAGAGGTTGCGTGACGGCCGTGTTTGCAGCTGTTTCCGCAGGAAGAAACGGCGCAAAGGCGACAAGGGAAAAAGGTTGCTCAGGTATCTGCATGGCGCGGATTTCCAGGGACGGCATCAGACCAACCGCACCGTAAACAATTCCGGCTCATCACCCTCCGGAAACGATCCGAACACCAATGCCTCCGGCATCCCTTTGACCTTGGCATAATAGGACGTCCCGTCCGGCACTTCATTTTGCACCCCCCAGGCGAGACATTCCCGCTTGCCGAGCATGAGCTGAATACCCTGCATCGGATAGTTGAGCACCGTATTCTTCGGCAGTGTGCTCGCCGGACCCACCGCCTGAAAGCTGATTTCGCCGCCACAGGTCCCAAAGATGACCCCTTTCCACGCTCCCTGCGCCGGCCCTATCTCAAACCATTGCCCCACCTGCTGATCCCCTGCAATATCAATCCGGTAGTCAAGTCGGCGGGGAGGGGCGGGCACACTGGTTTTGGCGACAATTTTGGCGCACAGGGCCGGCTCGTCAATCGTCAGCAGATGGGCGCCGGCAAGGGGAGTGGGGAGGTCGGCACTTTTTGCTGCGGCTCCGCAAGAGATGAGGAAAAGAGGAAGGCCAGGGCGGCGAGCAGCAACGGAGAGCGCGAGCAGCGACAGGCCATAACGCACGGAAGGCTTGGCCAGCTCTTCAGGCGGCGCCACCACCAACCAGCCTGCCAGCGCCGGATTGATCAGCATGTCGCGGGAATCCTGCCAGCCCATACGTTCGACGTCGTCATTCCAGAGAGAACCGGCGACGTCGAAGCCATACGGCCCAAGCTTGGCGCTGACAGCCGAGGGTATGCTCCGATCAGAGCTCAGAGAAGTAAGCCAGAGCTGTTTTTTCATCCAGGTATCCTCTTTCTTTTCGTAGGTGGGTTTATCTCGGGCAAAGCATGGGTTATCCGGAGCTCTAAAAAACATCAACTCATGATCATTACCTTGGTTTGGCTGGGGGCGCAGTTGAGGCCGACCGTGTTGCCTTCGTTCAGCTTCATGGTGTCGGTCAGGCGCACCGCCGGATTGCCTTCGATCTTGACTTTCATGCTGGACATAATGTATTCCGCCGCCCCCATGATCTTGGCGGAGACCACGCCGCCACCGCCGGAAGCGCCGGGCTGGTCGCCGTTGGTAGGCTCTGTCTTGGAGGCCTTGGTCAGCGCAAGCGCCCCGACAACAAACACCTTGGTCGCCGTTGGCGTGGCGGAGGAAGGCACACCGAGATCCGGATAAGGGATTGGCGACACCGCAGGGCCGACGACGGTATTACAGACGTCCGGGGCGGTAATGCTCTGCATTCCGCCAGCAATGGTTGTGGCAAACATTCGGTCCTCCTGATTTTGGTTCCATCATCCCAGATGGATTTTGTCGCCGTCAATCTTGACTCCATGCCGGGCCACCAGCGAGGCGTCGCCGGCCTTCAGGTCAAGGCGGTGGTCCGCGCTGATGTTGACCTGACCGGCCTTGGTGCTGTCCGTCCGCGCCACCCAGCGGAAACAGTCTTTGACTCTCTGGGTAATCCGCTCCGCAACGGTGTCGATGGTTGCAGCCACCAACGACAGTTTCCCGGCTTTGAGGGCTGCAACGCAGGCCGTCAGCGACAGATCGGCAAAGGACGCCTCGCCCCGCAGCCCTTGCAGCTTGATCGCCGGGGCTGCAATGCATGCCGCTGCTGTTCCGACAACCTCGACCGTCTCACCGGCAAGCCGCAAGGCCCCGTCCGAGGCGCAGAGGGTTGTGTCGTCAGGCAGCATGACGCGACCGGCATGGCCGCAACGCTCGAGAACGGTCAGGATGTACACCCCTGCCGCTAGGTTGCGGACAATCAGCACGGTGTCGTTCACCTCCGGCTCCAACAGACATCCGGCGGCTTTTTTCCCCCGCAATGTTCGGGCGCCGGTGGTCACCAGCAGGAATTCGGTGTTGTCCCTTCGGATGACCCGGGCGGTGTCGATGGTTGCTCCGCTTGACGCCATATCAGGCATACCCGGCGTCTCGGGATGCCTGAACATGAGTACATTGTGCCTGTCAGCCATTATGTTGTCTCCTGTTGGATTTTCAGCGGCGACACCCAGGTCTCCCCTTCGGCCAACTCCTTGTCGGTTTCTCTGACGTCCTGCATCTTGGCGCCGGCAAGTCTGGCTTCAGAGAAATTGGCCCGGTGGAGGTTGGCTACAGACAGGTCGGCTTCGGAAAAATCGGCACCGGTGACGATTGCCTGGGAAAAATTCGCATAGGCCAGCTTGGCGCCAATTAAAACCGCTTTTTTCAACGAGGCGCCGACAAAGAGCGATTTTTCCAGGCAGGCGCGCCCAAAACCGGCCCCATCGAGAACGGCCCCCGAGAAATTGGCCATTTGCAGATCAGCTCCGGAAAAATCGGCCTTCTCTGCCCGAACATCGATAAACCCCGCAAAGCTCCCTGTTGCTCCAGTAAATTTTGCCCCGCTCAGGTTGGCGCCCGTAAAGCGGCACTTGGTCAGATCTGTAGCCGAGAAATCCGCCCCTTGCAGCGAGGCCTGCTCGAAGACAGCGAGTGTCAGCCTGCATCCTGGGAATTTCACCCCATCCAGTGCGGTAGCGGTAAAAATGGCGCTGGTGAGATTGGTGTCATTGAAGAGGGCGCCGAGCAGGGGGGTGGCAATCACCGTGAATCGTTCCAGATTGGCTTGGCTGAAATCGAGCTTCCCGGTCTCGCATTGCACCAAGGTCGCATTGTAAAGGCTTGCACCTACAAACAAGGCGTCGGCTAGACGGCACGAGGTGAAAGAGGCGTTGGTGCAGTCCGCGCCGTTGAGCAGTGCGTCGCTGAAGTCACATTCCCGGAACTGGCTAGCAACCAATCTGGATCCAGTCAAGTTCGCTCCACGCAGAGAAACCCTGGCGAATTGTTTAGCGGACAGATCGAGACCAGTTAGGGAGAGTCCGGACAGATCCACACCATCGACGACTTGTTCCGTGAGCATGATGCGGCGAGCTTCGTCACAGTTCATCCATCCTCCTGTTGCCAGTTCTAATTCAAATCCAGAGAATCTCTTTTCTTATCCGAGTTTGACAAGAGCCCCATTAATACATACGCCTGTTGCTCCATTGATATCAACATCGCCCCATGCCTCAATCGTTGTTTTACTTGAGTTCATTGTTATGCTGGCTGCTGCATCGACTGTGATTGCTCCAGTCTCAGATTTTAACGACAGCGCATTCGTAGCCGTCAGATTGTTGGTGGCACCCTTATTGGTGATGTTCACGATACCCTCGTTTACCAGGTTCACGCTAGCCTTGTTAGTAAGATTTCCAGCTGTTGATTCGTTCAATAAATCAAGACCGGCCGTGTTCGATATTTTTCCTAAAGCTGTGCATAATAAATTTTTCCCAGCATCGAGCATAACGTCGTTGGTAACTGACTTCATGTTAAGCCCTAACAGCCCAGTAATATTGACATCACTTGTGCCTTTAATGGTGACATCATCTAGAATGCTCTTTATCTCCACTCCTGGAGATTTTATCTCAATTTCCGTTAAATCCAACTCAATGGTTGATGCGTAGGTTAGCTTTTCAGCCGCCTTAAACACTGAAGAGTTTGCACACCTGCAAAGCAGAGTGTTGATCGCCAGGATGGTTTCATTGACAACGGTAATTTCAGTAGCCGATGCCTTCGAAGCCTTGCCCATGGCCGTCGCAAGTGCGCTTGAAGCCGCAGTCAGCACAAGGATGGCTGCCACCGAACCTGCAATCGCGGGTGACGCCCCTCCTGCCTTGATCAGCACCGACTTCTGTCCGGTCAACTCATTCTCCGCACAGATGGTACAAACATCACCGTTATAGTATTCAACGGTGTTGCCAGAAGTTAAGTCCATCTTGGTGCCGAGAAAGATTTCCATCGCTGCGCCTGCCGTGATCGATGTTTCCGTTCCCAGCAATATCTCGTTAGCCGCGCCGATAGTGACTTCCGTACATTCCCCAAAGGTCAACGAATTCTCCCAGGCGCTGGTTATTTCTATCCCTGCTCCGGTATAGATAGAAACGCCGGAGTTAGCTTCTTCCTCTTCCTGCTTAGCGTCTTCCTCCTCCTGCTTAGTTTTTTCCGTCTCCAGCTCAGTGTTGATCTCGTTAATTTGGTCTTGCAGTTCCTGGTTTGTTGGCGGTTCCGCCTCGCTGGTCGCACTGACAAGGCCCAACCGGAACGAGGTGTTGCTTTTCGGCGTCTGCAGCAGCATCCCTTCGCTGCCTTGCTGATCCTCCAGGTGCAGCTTGTTGCCCCCGGCCGTGGTGATTCGGCTCTGGGTGGCATTTGCCGAATTTATCGGGCTGGGGGTAATCGGATTCGGCACGGCAGCGGCGATGATAGGCCGGTCCGGATCGCCGTCGATAAAGGTCAGCAGCACCTCGGTTCCTTTATGTAGCGGAAAGTGCATGCCGTGGTTTTCTCCGGCATAGGGCTGCGCCATCCGCAGCCAGGAGGAGGCCTTGCCGCCCATGGCGCTGTTCAGGTCAAAGGGCAGGGTCACTTTGTACCGTCCCTGATTATCCACCTCGGCGTATTGCCCGCTTCCGGCCGCATCAATATGGGCGTTCATCGTTCCAGGAATCCGGGGTTTTTCGGTGATCCGCTCAGGTCGGAACTGGCTGCTGGAACTGATCGCGGTGAAACTGTTGTGGTAAGACGAGGAGCGTTCGCGGGTGGAGCCGGCTACGCCCATCCCGGAGGTAAAGAGGAAGGTCTGGTCGCCACTGTGGGTCAGGTCGGTAGTCAGATAGGTGTCGTTAAAATCCGCGCGATTATGGCCAACCAATTGAAAAAGGTATCCCGGCCGCAGGTAGGGAATTAGGCTCTCTCCCTGAAAGAGCCGCGCCCTGCAGGTGAGCGCCTCGGCGCGCATCTTCGCCAGCTGGGCGCCTTCCTCGGGTGTGGAGAAATGCTCGCCGTAAATGAAGACGTCGCCAAAACCCCGTTCGGAAACCACATGCTCCACGGACAGTTCCAGCGAGGGCTTGCGGTAGTTGTAATCCTTCAACAGCACCTTTGCCGGCAGCATCTTCTGGCTGCAGACCAGTGATTTGACAACCTCCTCTCGAGAGGCTTCATCCAACCCCGATGTCTGGGTGTAATAGACCTTCTTCCCCTCGGCCATGACCGAGTGCAGCAGGGCCGTATCGGTTATAATGAGCTTTTCGCTCTCCGCGCCCTGCTCAAAATAATAATAGATGCCCTCCCGTTCCATCAGGCGGGAGATGAAGCTGTGGTGGCTTTCGTTGTACTGGCAGATATATTCATGCGGCTGGTATTGGCCGGTCAGCCGCAATTCATAGTCAAGGCTGGTGAGACCGCCGTCTTGCAGGGCCGCCTCGATAATCTGCGGGATGGTTTTGTCGAGAAAGATCTGGTTGTGGTAGGTCAGGGACAGGCGCCAGAACGCCGGAGTCAGGACGGCACGGTACTGGGTGAGCCCCTGGGCGGTTTCCATCTGTTCAAAGGCCGACAGCATGCCGTTGAAAACGATGTTGCCGTCGTCGCGCAGAATCGAGAGAGCGGCGCGGGATTGGATCACGCTTTCAAGATCAATCACATCGTTGTCCGACACCAGGGTCACGTCAAAATGATAGAGCTTTGAAAGCCCTTCCGCTCCGGTAAAACTAACCACGTCAAAGGTGTCTGCGGGCAGCGTCCCTGCCATTGAGGCAAAGCTGAATTTTTTTCCGATTGACGTCATAGAACTGCTCCTTGGTATTCGGGCACGTTATTCGGCGGACCGTGCCTGTGCTCGCCTGAAATCCGTTCCCTGGATGTCGCTTTCCACTATCTTTGCGCCATACAGGTCCACGCCAAACATGTTTGCCTGTTTCAGGTCACAGTGTTTCAGTTGCGCATGACGGAAAGAGGACTTGAAAAAATTGACCCCACGCAGATCGCAGCTGGTCATCACAGCCTTCATAAAGTTTGCTCTCCGCGCGGTGGCGTTCACCAGGTACACCCGCTCAAGCGCAACCCTGCTGAAATCGGCGTCATCCAGCACGGCCCCGGCCATACGGGCCCCGGATAGGCTGGCGCGTTCCCAGCAGGAACGGGTTAGGTCGGCCCCGGAAAAAATGGCGCCGGCAAGGTTGGTCTCCTTGCTGGCCCGTGAGGCGACCAGGACTGCGTTGCTAAAATCCGTGCCCGTGCCCTGGACCCCGTCAAAGGTTGCCTGACAACCGTCTGTTTCGCTAAAGCAGGCGCGATCAAGGGTTGCATCTGAGAAATCAGCCGCCGTGATCACTGCCCGGTGCAGGTTGGCGCCTTTCAGGTCGGCCTTGGAAAAATTGGTTCTGACGGCGTTTGATCCGACAGCCTTGCATTCTTTGAGGGTGGCTTTGGCAAACAGCGCTCCGGAAAGACAGGCTGTGGAAAGATCGGCGTCGGCAAAATTGCACCCGGTAAAATCGCCCCCGGAAAGATTGGCCCCTTTGAGCTCCACCAGGGAAAAGCTGGCGCCAACGGCCTGAACCTGCGTCAGGTTGGCCTGGGCCATGTGCGCCCCGTTGAAATCGGCATCCGCCAACACCGCATCAGTAAACACCGCTCCGGTGAGAATCGCAGCGGCAAAGGTGGTGTTGGCTAGAATTGCTCCTGAAAAATCTGCCTGGGCAAGCTCTCGGCCGCTGAAATCCATGCCGCTCAGATCGAGCCCGCACAGCTTTTTGCCCTGGGCGTGCCGTTTCATGACCGCATCAACGGAATCAAGGGTTTCTTCAGCTTGATCAGCTTGATCAGCTGCGGGCGGCGCAATCGGCTCCGTTTTCTCTTCCGGCGGCACCGGAGCTGCCGCTTCGCCTGCGGGTGCCAGATCGGCAGCCAGGCTCGTCAACCCGGCAATGATCGTGCCGAAGTCCAGCGTGGAAGGGTCAATGTGTGGAAGCATTTTGGCTGCTGCTTCCTGGGTGTTGACGCCGGATTGTTTCAGTCGTGCTTCCGCGTTCTGAAGTGCATCCATCAAGGCTTTGATCTCTTGTTGAGGATCTTTGGGGGCCGCCAGTGAAGACAGGTATTTATCCAGCGCCTCCTCCTTGGAAATGCCCAGTTTTGCGAAAACAGCGTCGGCCTGCTGGTGGGCATCCGCAATCATCTTGTCCAATTCAAGCTGGCTTGGCGCAACCGTCGGTTCCGGCTTTGGCATGACTTTTGCCATGGCCTGCTCGCGGGTCATCCCCAATCTGGCGAAGACGGCATCGGCCTGGGCATTGGCCTGGGCAATTTTGTCATTCAGATCCGCCGTCATTTTTTCGGCTTCAGGAGACAACGGCGGCGGTTCGGGCGGTTGCGGCAGCTTTAAGGGCGCAGCGGGCGGCGCTGCCGGCGGAGGCGGTTCCGGCGCGGCAACTGGAGACGGCTCGAGCGGTTCCGCCTCGACCGGGGCTGTCGTGGCGATGAATTTATGGTAATAAAAATCAAGCGATTCCGGCGGCGCGTTCATTGGTTCCCACTCGGCCATCAGGTGCGCCACATCGTCCAGAGTCTCGTCGGTGACCTTTGCTGTCCCCCGGAAGAGCAGAACGCCGCAATCCGCCCCTGGGAAAAGCCAGACCGTCTCCGGCCTCGTCTCTATTTCGGTGAATGTTTCCTTGCCGTCAACCACGCGGTTCACGAAAAGGCGGGCGCGCAGTCCCGGCAAGGCCGAGGTGATCTCCGCCTTTTCCGGATGCATGTTCACAATCCGGAGCAACTCGTCGCCTCTGAAAAACCCGGCAAGCCGTTGATCCGCAGGCGCGGTGTTGAAATATTCCGGATCAGTATCGGTGGGATAATGGGGCCAGCGTTTTTTCAGCCAGGCGTCGTCAAAGGTTCCCAGTAATCGTTTTCGTTGCGGCCAGAAGGGGTTGAGGGCGTTGAATCCCGCCGGTTCCGGACGATCTTTGGGGGAGGTCACCAGGTGACGGGGATCCTGCACCTGCGGCAGCGGCAGCCTCCCGTCTTGATCGGGCAGCATGCCGACCCCTGTGGGGTTATGCTCCCACCCCTCGCCGCCAAAAGCCTTGGCCCAACTGACGCGCGTCTCCGTAAACGGCTCTGGGGCAGACGGCAGCCCAGCCGCGTTCCAATATCTGGCGCCGCTCACATGCAGGGTCTTGGTCAAACCGGCAACCGTCACGCTGACCTGGAGACCGGTGACCGCCTGAGGCGAGTGGCCCGCCCCATACACCAGAAATTCCCCCCGTTTTTTGGGATACCCCAGATCAAGCGCCTCTTCCTCGCCCAATTCCCCCGCCACGACCTGCCACATTTGCGCTTCCTCAAGCAGGCGGTCGTCACGCGTCGTTTCCAGAGAAAAACAGGCCATGGCGGCAATAGAGAGGCAGCTGTTTTCCCCCAGCATGCAAGGGGAAAACAGCAGGCCAAGATTATCGGGCTTGATGATCTTCACGAAATTTTCAGCCCTGTTCTCAGGAGAATTTCATGCTGAAGCAGCCGTCTGCGCCAATATCAAGCTGGACGGCCGAGGGCATGCCGCCGGTGGTCATATGGGCCAGGATCTCCTGCGAAAGCTGCGGCATGATGGTGCCGCGAACAATGTAGTCGATGTTGCGGGCCCCGGTTTCCACCTCGGTGCAGCGGGCGGCAATCGTCTCCACCACCGCTTCTGAATAGCTGAATTTCATCTTGTTGTTGTTCATCAGTTGCTTGGCCATCTTATTCAGTTTCAGCCGCACGATGCCGCTCATTGCCGATGCGTCCAGCGTCATGAACGGGACGATGTTCATCCGCGCCAGCAAAGCCGGTTTGAACCAATTGGACAGGATCGGGCGGATAGCCGGGACCAGCACGTCCATGCCGGGGCGTTGGCCGTCGCGGGTCATCTCGGTGATGATGTCGGTCGCCAGATTGCTGGTCAGGAAGAGGATCGTGTTGCGGAAATTGATTTCACGTCCCTCGCCGTCGCCCATGACCCCCTTGTCGAACACCTGATAAAAGAGGTTGAGCACATCGGGATGGGCCTTTTCCACCTCATCGAGCAGAACCACGCAGTAGGGGCGATTGCGCACCGCCTCGGTGAGCATGCCTCCTTCCCCATAACCCACATAGCCGGGAGGCGAGCCGATCAGACGGCTGACGGTATGTTTTTCCTGGAACTCGCTCATGTTGACGGTGACGGTGTACTGTTCGCCGCCAAACATCATGTCGGCCACGGTCAGGGCGGTTTCGGTTTTGCCGACGCCACTGGGGCCGACAAACAAGAATACCCCCATCGGCTGATTGGGATCGGCTATGCCCGATTTAGTTGATTTCATCACTTCGCTGACAATGGAAAGGGCATGATCCTGGCCTTTGATGCGGGCCTGCAGTTCCTCCTCCATCCGCAGAACGCTCTGCGCCTGATCACGCAGCACCTTGCCCAGCGGAATGCCGGTCCAGTCGGAAATAACCAGGGCAACCACATCCGGGTCCACCTCGAACTTGACCATCGGCTCATCCTTTTGGATGTCGGCCAATACAGCCATGGCGGCAACCAGTTCTTTCTCCAACTCTTCCGGTGAAATCGGTGTTTCACCTTCTGCCGTTGGCGCCTCTTTTTTCTTCAGTTCCGCTAGGCTGTTGCGCAGGGAGACGACCTTATCGACCGCTTCTTTTTCGCGCTTCCAGCGTGTTGTGATCTCGGCAAGTTCACCGCCGAGTTTGGTAAGCTCCACCTCAATCTCGGCCAGCCGCCCTTCATCAAGCACAACCCCATGTTCCTGGTCGCGCAGGCGCGCCGTCTTTTCCCTTTCCAGAGCTTGGATGGCATGCTCGCAATCCTCCAGCCGGGCGGGCTTGGAGGCCATGCTGATTTTGACCCGGGCGCAACAGGTGTCGATCAGGTCAATCGCCTTGTCCGGCAGGAAGCGTCCGGTGATGTAGCGGTTGGAAAGCTCTGCGGCCGCGATGACCGCGTCATCCCGCACATTGACGTTGTGGGATTTTTCGTAGGCAAGTTTGCATCCGCGCAGAATCAGAATGGAGGTTTCAACGGTCGGTTCGTCAAGTTTGACCGGCTGGAAGCGCCGCGCCAGGGCCGGGTCTTTTTCGATATATTTTTTGTATTCGGAATAGGTGGTGGCGGCCAGGGTTTTCAATTCGCCGCGCGCCATGGCCGGCTTCAGCAGATTGGCGGCATCGCCGCTTCCGGCCGCGCCGCCGGCGCCGATCAGGGTGTGCGCCTCATCGATGAACAGGATGATCGGTTTTGGGGACGCCTTCACCTCGTTGATGACCGATTTAAGGCGATTCTCAAACTCTCCTTTTACCCCGGCTCCGGCCTGCAGCAGCGCCATGTCCAGTCCCAAGATCGACACATCCTTCAGGCTGTCCGGCACATCGCCCAAAGCAATTTTCAGCGCCAGCCCTTCTATCACCGCCGTCTTGCCCACACCGGCCTCACCGACGGCGATCGGGTTGTTTTTCCGGCGTCGCCCCAGGATGTCGATGATCTGGCGGATCTCGTTGTCACGGCCAAAAACGGTGTCGACCTTGCCGTCACGGGCCTTCTGGGTGAAATCCTCGCAGTATTTGCCCAGGGCGCCGCTGGCCAGGGGGCCGGCTGCTGTGCCTGAACCCGCTTCTGCGCCTGCAGGTGCGGTGTCCGCTGTCTCGATCGAGTTGGCCAGGATCTTGAAAAACTGCCCTTCCAACCCCTCCCGGCTGATGGTTTCCAACAGGTCGGTGTAGTTGCCCCCCGCATAGATGGAAGACTTTGCCAGCAGCGCCAGCAGCAAGGCGCCGGAACGAATGCTGGCCTCACCCAGATTAACCGAGGCCAGCAGCCAAGCTTCCTGAATCCATTGCAGCAGAAGCGGCGAGAAAGCAGGCTTGCCGGCGTTGCCGGAACGCATCTCTTCCAGGGTCCGGTCAAGGCTTTTGCGCAAGGCGGCGCTGTTAATCCCGAACTGTTTCAAAATCAAATACCAGTCGGCTCCGGTTTCATCCAGCAGGCGGGAGACAAGGTGTTCAACCGTCACCTCATAATGCGAACGGGAAACGCAGAGTCCGGCAGCTCCTTCGAGCGACCGGGTGCAAAACGGGTTGAGACGTTTGAGCAATGGTTTTATTTCTACACTCAGCATGCATTTCTCCTGAAATTTCAATGATGATAGGGAGCAGAGACGCTGGCCTCGCACCGTGTTGTGACATACCCTTCGGAACCGTCGTCGGCCAGCCAGCTGTTTACCCCTAAAAGAGCGCCCGACTGTTCGCCCAGGCTGATGGCCGGTATTTCCGCGCGGTCAAAAAGCACCTCGAAATCGTAGGCAAGCGGGGAGGTGAGATACTGATTCACCAGAAAAACAGCTCGGTTCAAAACCGTTCCCCCAGGCAAACAGGCCGAAAACTGTTCCGCCGGAACCGGCCCGAGAATAATGCTGAATTTCCCCATGCAGTCAGCAATTTCGCTTCCCACGTACATGTCCGTGCCCAAGGTGGCGTTCGTTGCGCCCAGGGCATTCCGCTGGTCTGCAGGTATGGGAACCATTTGCGGAATACACTGCCTGATATGCACCGCTATGCCCTGCAACGCGTCGCTTAATATGGTTTTTAAACCGAGTGCGGAGCGCGGGTGCTGGCTCATGAGGCCGGCGTACCGTAAAAGCGATCTTCGCGCCTCTTCCTCGGCCGGCGTTCGGTCGCTTGAGTCGCCCATTCCCATCAGGCAATAAATGCGTTGCAGATACTCGCGGTCTTTCTCTTCGCATATTTGCAGGAAGAGATTGTATTTGAGCAAAGATCGGACAAAGAGCGGGTAAATCGAGGAGTTGATAATGTCTATGAAGTCGCGCGTGACGCTTTTGTCGTCTCCTGCCTCGATAAGGAGATCCTCTGTATAAAAAGACGGCAGAGGCGAGGAGGTGCCATAGAGGCCGAGAAACGTCGTGTTGACGACGAAACGATGTTCGCCGTCTGCAAGGGGAATCGCCTCAATGCCGGCAATATCCGCCGAGGGAAATCCGAGCGTCAGTTCCGGCCGGATGCGGAGAAAACGACCCTCCAGGGACGCTGCGTCCTTGAGGCCGCACGCCTCCCTTCGCCTGAGGATAAGCCGGAGGAGACGGATCGCCTGAAAGAAGGAGTATGCAGGGCCTTCCCTGAGCAGGTTTTGTTCTAAATCAGAAAATGTTTCCTGTTCCTTGCTGGCCATGTATACGTTTCCCCGGTGCTGACTTCTCTGATGGTAAGAGAAGTGAAGGAGTTTATAGGTGAGTACCAACTCAGAAAACGGTCGAGCACCGATCCGAACAGATACATGTCGCCGATGCCGGCAAAATTTTCCCTCTTGAGATGCAAGGTAATGGCGATGCCGCGTGCCATGATGCCCTGCATCAGACGATTGACGCTTTGGATGTCCACGCTTTCTATGCCTGCCACGCGCTTCTTGTTGGCAAGAATGGATGCCTTGTCCCGTCCTTCAGTAAAAATGTACAGATCGAGTAATGTTTTGAGCGCTTCAGGTCGGTCGATGGTGAGCAGGTTGATGGAGACATTGGAAAGAAGCCGCCACAGAATGCTGGCGCCAAGCGGTGGCTGGACATTCATGGTCGCAGGACGGATATTGCTGAATTCCAACAACTCGGGGGAGGTGGAAGTGTGGCGGCAGATGTCCCCCAGGCCCAGGTCCTCCGGCAACGAGGCATTGGTGCACAGCAGCTTGAGCGACAGCACTTCCTCGGCCGGAGCGATTGCCGCGCCCGGATAGGCCACCGAAATGTAGGTTTCGAGGCTGTCGTCAATAACCGATTTGGCAATGCTTACGTTGTAAACCGCCTGCGCTTCATATTGGGGGGAGAATTGTTGGAAGGAAATATATGCTTTTTCCTTCGAAGTCCCCTGCATGAACCCGGAAACTTTTTCAACAGAGATAATCTGATAATCCTTCTGTTTTGCCCCGGATGGGCGGATGAGATAGCGGCTTTTGCGATGATCGTAGCGGATCGGTTCCGCGTCATGATGAAACAAATTGATAATCGGGGTGGCAAAGAGGAGAAATGAATCCTGTTTTATCGGAACCGGAACAGTCGGCTCCTGTTTCAGTTGCAAGGAAAGCGAGAAGCTGGAACCGCGGCCCCTGTTGGTCCAGCGCTCGATCCCCTCGATATCCACGAAGAGAAATTTTTCCGGCAGCATGAAATATTCCTGCAGGAGGCGGTACGCTGGAAACGACTGCGAAGGATAATGGAGCAGCGCATCCCCTTGACCAAATCCGACAGGTTGGATGGTTGATGCGGGAAGAATGCAGGGTTTGCCATCCGGGGATGACAATTCCACCTGGGCGACATTGGTCATCAGGTGATAATAGAGGTCGCTTCCCTGGGGGATTCCCCCTGCAAGATAGAGTCGGATCCGTTTCTGATTCCAGGCGGCAAGGGGAATGCCGGCAAGTTCAAACTGCAGGGTTATTCTCGGGGGCAGGCCGGCCCGTTGTTCCATCGCCGCATTTTTGATCCTGAGCGGCAGCGCTTCGACGTCAAAACAGGTTCTGAATACGCACGAGGCGCCGTCAACCGGGACAGACGCAACCTCGGTGCCGGCGGGAACCAGCAGGGGCTCGCGCAAGGTCGGACGGGGGGTAAACACCAGAATGGAGGCGGAGGGAATCGGCCGCAGATAGTGGGGAGCCAGCAGGTTCATAACGCCATGCAAAAGCTCGGGAAATTCATCGTCCAGCTTGTGGCGGACAAGACCCGTCAGGAAGGCGGTTCCCTCAAGGAGGCGCTCGACATCGGGATCCGAAGTCTGGCCGCTCAACATGGGGGCAAGGGCGGGATGGGCTTTGGAAAACTCCGCACCCAGCTCTTTCAACAGCGTCAACTCTTCCTGGTAGTAACGATTAAACATGGAGATTGCCCCTGTCTCAGACTATGAGGTGACTTTTACCTGCCCATCGGAGTCAACGATGGTTTCAAAAACTATAGGTGTCCCTTTATCATCGAGAACCAGTTTGGCGGAGATGGAAAACCGGAGCGCCAACAGGTCGTCCTGCTGTGTCCTGAAATGAACGGCTACATCCTTGAGGCGGGGTTCATATTGAACAATGACGCTTTTTATTGCCGTTTCCAGTTCCGGGATGGACTCTGAGGAGAAGGAGCTTGAGATGTTGGTCAGATCCGGAACACCGTATTCCGGATCAATTTCCACCGATCCTTTTTTGGTGTTCAGCACCCGGATCAGGTGTTCCAACACAGAATGGACAATGGCGCCGGAATCGGCGTCAAGGCGCCTTTCCGGATTTTCCTCCATTATGCGTATCCGCTCCAGCAGCCGCTCTTTTTTTATTAGTTGCATAAAGTACGTCGTTTCTCTGTCAAACCGGCAGCGTCAGCAGTGCTGGAAAGGTTGCCCTCTCCACAGGCGTGGAGAGGGCAGGGGGTCATGGCAGCTTAGGATTTGGGTTTTGTCCAGTCATCATCGGTCTGAGCCAGGGTCGAGCCTTTTTCATCAAGGGAGATCCAGGTGATCTTGCCGTAGGTGAACATGACTTCTTCCATGTCGTGATACGGTTCATTCTCTTTGAGAAAGGTCATCGGTTTGTACGCCTTGATCGAAACGATAATCGCCTTTTCAAGCTGAACCTTGGCATAGATATATTCGTTGCCGCTGGTGCCGATGGCGGTGTAACTCAGTTCCCATTTGGTGATCTGTTCGCCTGACGTCAGCGCCTGATACAGTTTGGGTGAAGCCAGATCTTTGTGCTTGGTGATGGAGAAAGGGCCATGGACGCGCTGGCCGGTTGCAAGACCCGTATGGGTGTCGCGCGGGATGTGGACTTCATGCTCCATGGCGTAGACCAAAATCGAATCCTTGTACGCCTCCTGGGTGCAATCGCCCTTGATGTCGCTTTGTTTGGCTCCGGTCAAAGTCAAATAACTGGTGTTTGCCATCTGCTCGTTCTCCTTGTGTTGGTAGTTGAGAAACATGGTCCCTTGGGACCGGATTGATTACGCGTGCTTACTTGTCGAGTTTGCCAACCAGAGAGAGGGTGAAGGAGGATCCCATGTACTTGAAATGGGGCCTGACCATCATGGAGACCCGGTACCACCCCGGTTCTCCATCAACATCCTCTACCTTGATCTGGGCGGAACGGAGCGGTTTTTTCGCGCGGGTGCTCGCCGTCGGATTATCCATTTCAACAACATACTGCCCAATCCACTTGTTCAGTTCGTCCTCCAGTTCTCCCCGTTCCTTAAAAGAACCGATGTTTTCCCGCTGAATCACCTTGATATAGTGCGCCAAGCGGTTGACGACGAACATGTAGGGGAGTTGGGTGCCCAGCTTGTAGTTGAGTTCCGCCTCTTTTCCTTCCTTGCTGATGCCGAAATTTTTCGGTTTCTGGCATGATTGAGCCGAGAAGAAGGCGGCGTTGTTGCTCCCTTTCCGCATAGTCAAGGCGATGAATCCCTCTTCTGCCAGTTCGAATTCCTTGCGGTCGGTAATGACGATTTCGGTCGGAATCTTTGTTTGAATGGCCCCCATGGATTCGTACTGGTACAGTTCCAGGTTCTCGACCGTTCCCCCGCCCTGCGGGCCAATGATGTTGGCGCACCAACGGTAGTTGGCAAAACTTTCGGTCAGCCGGGTGGCAAAGGCGAAGGCTGCATTGCCCCATAGAAAACGATCATTTCCTGCGGAGACGCTTTCTTCGTAGGTGAAGCTTTTCGTCGGGTTGGAAGACGGACCATACGGGAGGCGGAGAAGAAAATGCGGCACGGTAAGGCCCACATAATGGGAATCTTCAGAATTCCTGAATGCCTGCCATCTGGCGTATTGAGGGCCTTCAAAGATAGATTTGAGATCCTTCAAATCCGGAAGCTTGGAAAAATCATCGATGCCAAACATCTCTGCACTGGTGGCCGCAATGAATGGGGCATGCGACATGGCGGAAACCGCAGCCAGATCCTGGAGCAATTTAATATCTTGCGGTCCTGGGCCAAATTCGTAGTTGCCGATTATGGCAGCGTAGGGCTGGCCGCCGAACTGTCCGTATTCGCGAGAGTACGCAACCTTGTACAGTCCGGACTGCACCACCTCGGGAGCGTCGGAAAAATCGTCGAGCATGTCCTGCTTGCTGAGGTTCATGATCTCGAGTTTGATGTTTTCCCTGAAATTGGTCCGGTCAACAATGAATTTCAGCGAACGCCAGGAGGATTCCATTTTTTGAAAATCCGAGTGATGCAGGATTTCATCCAGCTGGCGGCTCATTTTCTTGTCCAGCTCGGCAATCATTTCGTCGCAGATCAGGGCGTTGATCTTCTCCACTGATTTACCCGGCTGAAAAATCTGCGCAATCAGCGCTTCCACGCCTTTTTTGGCGACCGAATAGGACTCGTTCTCTGGAGTCAATTTGGTTGCCGAAAGTATGTCGTCTATCAGCGATAAACTTTCAGTGGTTTCAGCACCCTTTTCTTCAACTTTCAGTTCTTCAGCCATTGTTACGCCTCTCCCTTTTTATCGCCGATACCCATCTCGTTGAGAATTTTGTCTCTCAACGCAGGGTCATCAATAATAGACTGAATTTTTTTCCTGAATTCCGGCACATTCCCCAATGGCCCTTTCATGCCCTTGATCGCTTCACGCAATTCCATCATCTGCTTGAGCTCGGGAACCTGCTGAACGATGGAGTCAGGATCGAAATCCTTCAACGAGTTGAACTTCAGATTCAACGTCATCTTTTCGTCAGGCTGGTCGGTAAGCGTATTGGCTACGCTCAAATCCACCGCTAAATTCTGCGCTTTGAGGACGTCGTTAAAGTTATCTTTATCAATGTTAATGGGATCGCGTTCTTCAACACTCCTGTCGTCCTTCGCCAGGGTGAAATCACCAACTATTAACATTTTTAACGGAAGTTCGACCTCTTCCTTGGCGTCGCCGGTTGCTGGGCGATAGGTTATGTTGACTCGTTCCTTGGGTGCTACCGATTCTTCCTGCATGTGTGCTACCTCTCCGTTGAGATATGATAAAACATTGTGACCCCGGTCATCCGCCGTCCGTCTTCTACGCCACAACTGGAATTGTAGGGGAAACCGATTTTGAAAGTAAAGGAAATTTCCCGAAATACTCCCAGCTGTTAAAGCTGTCCTCACTGTAAATTTTTGACGAACTGCCTGCCGTTACAACCAAATCCAAGCGCTGCAGTCATCCTCAAAAAATAATAGCCCCCCTTGAGAGGAGACCTTTCACATTGCATTCATTGTGTGAGTCTGTCCATTGCCCGGTCTTTGCCGCTTTCCGCGGTGTGCGCAGGACTGTTGCCAGCCTGGCAAATAGCTCCTGCCGTACCGTGATGTGGCAATCCGGTTTGCAGCGGCACTGCTTCAGCTTCAAGTTGTCTGCGCGGGAAGGTCAATATTAAACGCTGAATCGGGGAGAAAAACTTGGACGATGGACAACGGTCCGTTCTGTTTGCCAATGCATGCCTTGCTCATGCGCCCATCAGGATCGCTGCGCCTCATGCGCAGGGCCACGGAGATATTTCCCCGAAGTTATCTTTTTTCTTTTTGCTTTTTCTTTTTTTTCCCCCACAATCAATTCTGGGGCACACAACGAACTGGGCGCTCTTGGTCACGTTTGAGGTCGTTCTTGGCGCGCCTCGACATGTCCTGCCTGGTACGGTCGCGCGAAATCAATGGGTTGTTTTTATGGGGCTCATTCTTGCTTGAGAACTGTTGCCGACAGCGCAATCTGCACTTTGTTGCAGAAAGTTCCTGTTGTCCTGGATCGTCCGATGGGGAAAGATTTCTTCGGGCAACTGTATTTCTAATATCTGATGTTGTGGTGGCTTGCAATCAAGAGAAAGTCTGTTCCGGTCTGTATTCGTCGGATACTTTGATTAAAATGCAAAAAATTATTTTTGCATTGCAATATTCTTTGGTATGAGAATGCAGTTTATATGAAATATGCGATGACAAAAACAACAAAAAAAATCGATGGATTTTCTATTGATAATATTTTGCAAATTTTTTCACTGGAGAAAAAATCGCAGACCCTTCATGTTCGCAAGGAAGATAAGCAGGGGTTTCTTGACATTGACCACGGAGATCTGATTAACGCCCAACTCGGCAACCAGCAAGGGATAGACGCCGCTATAGAGATTCTCTCCTGGGATGATGTGCAAATTGAACTTTTCCAGCTTCGTCCATGCAGCCAAACGATTACCAACTCGTTGATCAATATTTTGCTGGAAGTTTCAAAACTCAAGGACGAAAGGAAAAGTTTATTTGATGAATCTGGCGAAGGATTGCTGGCATCGGCCATCGAAAAAGCAGAGATGCAGCAGTACAAGGAGTCGTATAAGGATCTTGTTCAGTACCTGAAGATAAATAAAAACAATGCGGTTGCCTGGGTGTGGTATTCCAGGATTCAAGGCAATGTCGGCATCATGAAGAAGGCCTTGAACATGGCCGGCAGTCTCGATCCCGAAAATCCTCTGGTCAAGGAAGAACAGCAGAAATTCAGGGCGGTATCCTCGCGTCTGACTGAAGACGTCGCGCGGAAATGCTATTTTTGTTGGGCGCCCCTCAATAAAAATACGACGACCTGCCACTACTGTCGGGGGCATCTGATCATCTCTCGGGAAGCCTTGATCCATTCAGGCGAGGCTGATGCAACGTACCTAGAACAATCCAAAAATCGCTATAGCCGAATTCTAAAAAAATTTCCCCGCAGTTTGACCTCCATCTATTGTCTCGGCTTGGTGAGCGTCAACAGCCTCAATTTTCAAGAGGCCCTTGGTTATCTTGATAAAGCGGCAAAGATGGCGCCCGAAAAGGCGTTGTTTGCCAACCAATTGAAACTGTTGCTCGATCATCTGGCGCAGAATTCTACTGAAGTAAAGGCGGCGGCCGCAAGCCCATCCGCAACCGTTGTCCCGATGGAAACCACAGGGGAGGCGGCGGATGATCAGAAATTGATTCTTGTTGTGGAGGACAGTTCCACCACCAGGAAGGTGATCGCTATTACCCTGAGTCGCCAGGGGTACCGGGTGATCGAGGCCGCAGACGGCCTTGAGGCGCTGAGCAAGATTAGCGAGGAGCGTCCCGATTTGATCATGCTTGATGTCATCCTTCCGAAAATGGATGGGTATAAGATTTTGTCGATTATTAAAGGCAACAAAGAATTCAGGGACATCCCGGTTATCATGCTGACCAGCAAAGACGGGTTTATCAATAAAATGAAAGGAAAAATGGCGGGATCATCCGCCTATTTGACCAAACCATTCGATCCTGACAAGATGATTGCCGAGATCGAAAAACATATTTAATCCATCCCAAGAGTGGTCGCCGCTAGGGCGACAAACTGAACAAGGAGAAGCGCCATGGCTAAAGGAAAAATACTCGTTGTCGACGACAGTCCCACCCAACTTAACATGATGCGCGCGCCGTTTGAGCAGAATGGGTATCAGGTGGTCACCGCCGCCGACGGTGAAGAGGCCGTGGCCATGGTGGAGACGGAAAATCCAATCTTGGTGGTGTTGGACGTCATCATGCCCAAGCTGAATGGGTTTCAGGCCTGCCGTAAAATCAAGACGATGCGCCAGGATCTCCCCATTATCCTGCTGACCTCGAAAAATCAGAAGAGCGATGAATTTTGGGGGAAGAAACAGGGGGCCGACGTCTATATGACCAAACCCTTTGACGCGGCTGAGCTGTTCGCAAACGCGGTCAAGCTGCTCTCTTGACGCCTATCCTCTCGATATTTAATAGCTTTTGTAATAATTTTCCAGGCCAATTGTGAGCAACATGTCCCCACTGCAGGTTTCCGACGAGCAGGGAAAATCCCTGCAAGCGCTTCTTGATGCCGTTGATTGCGATACAGCGCCTGCACTGGCGCAGGACATGGCGGTCCTGAAAGAGCAGGCTGCGCGCAGTCTCCGCAAGAAAAGGCCGTACATCTCTTTCATTCTGGGCAATGATGAGATGGCCCTGCCCACTGACTCCATTCAGGAGATTGGCGAGTTGCCCCAGGTCACGCCTTTGCCAAACATTGCTCCTTGGATCGCCGGGATTGTGCAGATTCGGGGAGAGATCCTCTCTGTCGTCGATTTCATTGCGCTTTTTAAAATCAAGTGTGATCGCGGCCGCAGTTTTAAGCGCTCCTACGTGCTGTTCAAGCAGCAGGACTTCAAATTTTGCCTGGTGGTCGACAGGATCACCGGCGTTGTCAATATCGATGAACAGCGCGACCACCTCGGAGCATACGTCTGCTCAGAAGGCGACCCCCTGGCTGCTTTATCCCCGTTTTTCAAAGGGGTGTTGGTTGTCGGCAGCCGCACGGTGCACATCTTGGAGAGCGACAAGCTGGGGAATGCGCCTCAATTGAGAAAATGGCGGTAATGGCGGCCAATATGATTGATGTGAGGCTGTTTTTTTCACGGGAGAGGATTGATGGCGCAGGACGATAACGATTTCTTCTTGGGATATATTGATGAAGTGCAGTCCTATATCCCGATTATCAAGAAAGGGGTCGAGGAGTTGCAGACGGCTTCCGCCAAGGCGGAAATTTTTGACGAGGTGTACCGATTGGTGCACATCATCAAGGGCGCGTCTTCCATGGTTGGCGTCAAGGGCATGAGTCAGATTGCCGGCTGTATGGAGAGCGCGTTGGACCGTATCCGGGAAGGCAAACTGGCTCTTTCGTCGGAGGCGTTTGCCGCCATGGGGGCAACGGCGGATCGGTTTGATCAGTATTGTCTGCAATTGCGTCAGGGGTTGCCCGTGGAAGAAGAGGCGCTGCTCAACCAAACCGTGGCGGATTTTGGCAAGATAGGTTCTGGCCCCGGTGAGCCGATAATGCCGATGCTTGACGGGGATTTCCTGGAGGAAGTGGAGGGCTTGACGGCCGACCCGATGGGTTTCGTTGCCGACGATGAATTGCTTGGAGAATTTCGCGCCGAAGCCGAGGAGCATCTAGAAGAACTCAGTCAGGCGATGCAGTATCTGGAGTCGCATATTGCTGGTCCGACTCCGATATCCGGCCAGTTGCGCGAGGTTGTGCAGAAAATTCGTCGATCCGTGCACACCGTCAAGGGCGCCGCCGCGGTCATCGGGCTGTCTGATCTTGCTGCGTATGGACACCTGGTTGAGGATGTTCTGGACTGGTTGTATGAGTCGGCCGCCTCGGTGGATCAGCGCATGGTGACGCTGCTCTCGGAATCACTCGAGTTGCTGGCAACCCTCATTTATACCCCGGATCATTTTGACGAGCAGCGTGCCGAACAGTTGCTCGAGCAACTCAATGGCTGCATGCACGAATCGGGGGAAGGGGGACTGTTCGGGGGGAGTTCGGACGTCGCACGCGAGCAGAGCACGGCGAAGACTGCGCCGCCTCGAGCAACTCCGGCGGCTCCGGCAGGCAAGCAAAGCGGGGGATCGTTGCAGGGCGATCTCTTCAGCGAAGAAGAAAAACAGTTGCTCCAGGAAGGTTTTCTGGAGGAGGCGGAGGAGCATTTCCAGCAATTGCATCAATCGCTGCAGATTTTGGAGTCGGAAGTAGACAGCGAAACGCAGTTGTCTCCCGAACACCGGGAGGAAATTCGCAAGATCCGGCGGGCGGTGCATACCATCAAAGGCGCCTCTGCCGTCATTGGCTTGAACGACATCGCCTCGTTCGCCCATGGAGTGGAGGATTTCCTTGATTGGCTGTACGAGAGGGCGCAGCGGCTCGATCCGGGCATGGTCAACGCCTTGGCGGAATCGGTGGATATGCTCGGCATGCTGGTTGAGTCGTCGGAAACCGTGACCGCAGACAGACAGGCGGACATGCATCGGCGGTTGTCAAGTTTCTTCCTGGAGAGCAATCCGCTGGAGTTGACGGAGGAGCTGCAGAGCCTTGCAGAACTGCCAGAGGCCGAAGAATTGGCTTTGGCGGATCCCGTGTGGATGGAAAAGGTGGAAGACGAGGCCGATGCGGCGCTGTCGCAGGCGACTGTTGCTGAAGCGGCGAAAACCATCCGCATCAATCAGTCGCAACTGGATACGCTGATCAACTGGACCAACGAATTGCTGGTGGGCGTTAGTGGCTTTGATCAGAACATGGGGTCGTTCAAAAACGCCTTGAATGAGCTGGAATTGACGACGCGCAGATTAAAGGACATCGCCTTGGAATTGGAGACAAAATTCGAGGTAAAGGCCCTGGATCGCCTGTCCGAGCATTTTGTCCATCTCGACGCCTCCGTTGCGGACGTTAAAACCAGCCAAAGCTTTGCCGAATTTGACGCCCTGGAATTGGACCGCTATACGCAATTGAATCTGATCATCCGGTCCTTGAACGAGTCGGCGATCGACGTAGCCGCCATCAACACCAACCTTGGCGGCATCTACAGCGGCATTGGCGGCGACGTCAGCCGTCAGCACCGCGTCATCCGCGAGCTGCAGGTGCAGATGATGCGGACTCGAATGAGTCCCATGACCACCTTAACCTCGCGCCTGAGCCGCACCATGCGCGACGTTGCCTCCCGACTCGGCAAGCGGGTGCGCCTGGTGGTTGAGGGCGAGCGGGTCGAGCTCGACAGGGTGGTTTGGGAAAAACTTGCCGATCCCTTTATGCACTTGATCCGCAACGCTGTTCATCACGGGGTGGAGTCGGAAGCAGATCGTCTGGCGCGTAACAAGCCGGCCATCGCCACCATCACCCTTGCCGGACGACGCGAGGGCAACCACATCGTTCTTCGCTTCAGCGACGACGGGCAAGGATTGGATTTCACGGCGATTAAGGAAAAGGCCCGCCTTTTTGGCCTGCACGACACTGTTGATCAAATGGATGAGCGCCAACTCACCGATTTGATCTTTTATCCAGGGTTCAGCACCAAAACGATCAGCGAGATCTCCGGTCGCGGCGTTGGCATGGACGTTGTCAAAGAAAACGTCAAGGAATTGCAAGGTTCAATTTCTGTGGAAACCGAACGGGGCGTCGGGACAACCTTTGTTATCCGGGCGCCCTTGACCCTGGGGGTTGTACGGGCGCTTTTGGTGCGCATTGGCGAGGTGACCTACGGCATTCCCCTGAACGACATTCGCGACATTCACCGGATCGAGCAAAACGCGATTTCGCGGGAAGAGGGGAGCTGCCAACTTGCCGGAGCCACTCTCCCCTGGTATTCGCTCCCGTCCCTTTTGGGGTTGGGGGAAGAGCAGGGGGGCGACCCTCGGCCCCTCGTGCTCGTCTTGGCCACGGAAGGGCGGGCCATCGCCCTGTCGATTCCTTCGGTCAGCGGCCAGAAAGAAGTTGTCCTCAAGGGGTTGGGGTCCCATCTGCGGACTGTTCCGGGTGTTTCCGGGGCCGCGGTTATGGGCGACGGCAGCATCGTGCCCATTCTTGACGTTCCTGGCCTTGTCGAGGAGGCGGAACGAGCCGAACATGCCGATGCAATGATGTTCCAGCTCGAGATTCCGAAAACGTTTACCGTCATGATCGTTGACGACTCCATCTCCATTCGTCGCGTCATGAGTCGCCTCGTTACCGCAAACGGGTGGTCGCCGGTTGAGGCAAAGGACGGCTTGGATGCCGTCGAACAGTTGGAAATGGACGAATTCCGGCCAGACTGCATTGTCCTGGACATTGAGATGCCGCGTATGAACGGTTTTGAATTTTTAGCTAAACTGCCAAACCTTCCAGGCGGAAAAGATATTCCGGTGATTATGCTTACCTCCCGAACTTCCAGCAAGCATCAGGAAAAGGCGTTCCAGTTAGGAGCCAAGGCTTTCCTCAATAAACCTTGCAAGGATGAGGAATTCGTTGAGGCGGTGTTGCGGCTTACCGGAGAATCCTCGGCCTCGGCGTGGATGAGACAGGGTGAGGTGGTTTCGTGAATACTTTTTTTCTCGCGCAGATTGGCGGAAATTTGTTTGGGTTGAAGAAAGAGTGCGTTGTCGGCGTCGGCGTGCGCGACGATGAGAGGGTCAAGCCGGTCGAGGTGGACGGGCTCCGATGTCTCCCCTTGCCTAACGGGGATCAGGCGGTGGTCTGCAACTTGCAGGAAATATTCCCGCATGGAGAAGGCAGTCGACATGCGGCGCAGGGGTATTATCTCATTGTCACCCACCAGGGGCGGTTCATGGCCATGCCCATGACCGGAAAAGGTAGGCTTGTCATGGCCCAGGAAACGGATGCGCATCCTTTGCCGCCGGCTTTTGCCGGACAGGCGAGAAGGTTGACCTCGGGAGTGTTGGTTAACTGCAATGATCTCATTTTGTTGATGAATATGGACGTCCTACTGAGCCTTCCGCAAGAAGCGCGCGGAAAGGACGCGGACGCCAAGTCGGCAGAGAGAAAGCTGCTGGGCGACGGTGGGAGGCGATGACTGTGCAGGAAAGGCAACCGTCGGAAGTCCGGATCTTTTTGCTGCCGCTGACGCTTGCCGACAGCGAAAAAAATGTTTTTTGTTTGTTTAGCCAGAATCAAGTGGTTGAAATTATTGGCAGGCGACCAGTTCAGCACATTCCTTTTAGTCCCGCGTATCTAAAAGGCGTGGTGAGTTATCAGGGGGCTCTCCTGCCGGTTGTCAATTTGGATGAACTCTGCAGCGGACCGCAGAAAAGCGGTCAGGCGCAATTTAAACAGTTGGTTGTCCTGCGTACAGGCGCGGTGGACCCCGCAACCGGCGAGCCCTTGAAGATTGTCGTTGTCGCGAGCACGGGCGTGCGCACCGTCAAGCTTTCCGCACAGATGTTGGCTGATGGATTTGATCCCCAGGAACCGCCCCTGTCGCTTGCCGCTTCCGGCATTATGCGTGGTTTTTTTCAGCAGCAGGCGACGTATGTGGCTCTGGTGAATCTTGATCAGATAGTTTTAGGCGATTACGCCCAAGAGGTCCATGAGGTGGTTGGTTGATGGTCGAGCAAAGCGTGCTGGACAACCGGATTCGAGTCGTCACCAAGAAAATGGAAGGGGTGCGTTCCATCGCGCTCGGCTTTCTTGTTGCCGCCGGTCCTATGGATGAACCGGCGGATCGGAGCGGTGTTGCCCATTTAACTGAACACTTGATGTTTGCCGGCACCAAAGGACGGGACAATGATGAAATTGCGCGGATGATGGACACGACCGGCGGTCAGGTTGGCGGGTTCACTTCTCGGGATTACACCTGTTTCACCACCACGGTCCTTGATGATTATCGCACCTACTTAATCGACTTGATGGGCGATATTCTAATGCATTCTCAGTTCGCCGATTTTGCCGTTCATCAAGAGAAAGAGACGGTTATTCAAGAGTTGAGCGCCCAGCTTGATCGTCCCGATATTTGCGCTCATGAACGACTCAAGGCCCATGTTTGGCAAGGGCATCCTCTGGGAAGACCGATTGGCGGGACTATCGCCTCAGTGGCTGGTTTAGAGCGACATGACGTGGTCGATTTTTTCAGTGCGAATTATCAACCGCGGCGACTGATCGTTGCGGCTGCTGGAAACGTCAACCATCAGGATTTGGCAAGCAATGTAACCGACGCCTTGTGGATGATGAAGGATGACGGAAAAATTGACATGCAACCGGTTCGCCCGGTTTTTCGCGGCGGCGTTACAGTGGAGTGCAAGGGGGTTTCCCATGTGTATTTTTCCATTGGCTTCAAGGCGGCCCCCTATGCTGCGGCGGAACGCTATCTTATCCATCTGTTCACGGTAGTGCTGGGCGGTGGGATGAGTTCCCGTTTGTTCCGCAAGCTCAGGCATGAATTGGGGATGGTCTATGACGTGAGCGCAGAGTATCAGGCCTATCGGGATGACGGCGTCATCGTTGTCGAGGGGTCGACTACTCCTGAGTTGCTGCATTCGGTTCTCTCGCAAATATTGCTTGAGATAAAGGGGATGGCGCTGGGAATGTTGCCGCTTACTGAAGAAGAGTTGTGGATTGCCAAAATGCAACTCAAGGGCCAGCATATTATTGCTCAGGAGAATTCTCATACCTGCATGAGCAGTTTGGCGACACAGGCTTTTTATTTTAACCGGTTTATTGATTCGGATGAGATTTGTTCCCAGATTCAGGGGGTTGATCTGGGGCGAATGAATGATATTACGACAAAAGTTCTCAGCGATGGACTGATGGATTCAGCAATATCTTTAGTCGGTCCTTCTTGTGAACCAGTCTGTAACACGGCGACTCTTGAGAAAATGCTCCGAGAGTTCAGGTAAACTTTATTCATAGGAACGGAGGAAAAAATGGCCCTGGACAGCATCATTAAGAAAAACTGGATAGAAATTCAAAAGAAAAACACGGCGCCAGTCAATGCTATTGGCATAAAGATTAATCCCAAAGACGAAAAAACGCTGAAGGTTTGGAAAGAAGAAGGCATCGACCAGTTTATAAAAAAATAAAGCAAACAGTGACTGGAGCGAACCGCATCTTTCCTGAGTTCGCAATTGTAATAGGGGGCTCGCGAAGCCCCCTTAAGAGTGTGGCACGGTATGTGCCATGCGATATGGCGGTTTCCTTGTGTCCCATTTTCCGCAAGCGGTCAGTGGCGATATAAGTAATTGGCTTGAGCGATGTGCTTAACACGTTGAGTGAGGAGTCTCGGAGGCAGAATGGAAGAACAAGGCAAACAGTCAGGAGGGTTTCGTAACCCTTTCTCCACATTGACCGAAAATTTTACTATTCGCGGCAAGTTGATGCTGGCGTTTTCGGTCATGATTGTATTGACGCTTGCAGTTGTCGTTATTGCAAGTATTTCACAGCGTTTTGCCAAGAGCACTATTGACGAATTGGTGTTGGTGCACGGTAAGATTGCCCGGTTGAGTCTCGATACCGATAAAACGCTGAAGATCATGAGCGGCCATGAAAAAGACTTGTTGCTCAATTATAGCCAAATTGGCATCCAGGAAGCCAAGGTGCAATATTTGAGTAGGTTCATTGCCGCCGGCGGTGAGACCTATCAGAAATTATTCGAGATTCAGCAGCTGGCCCCCAGCGAGCAAGAAAAGAGCGCTGCGCAGCAAGCTATGGACGCTATAAACAATTATTTGGCGGCGTTTATCGCCACCGTGAATATTCTCGAGTTGCGGGTTGACCCTGAGTTTGGCGAGCTAACCAAATTACAGCAGACAGTTGACGCTTTGCGGAAATCAACAAGCGTGATCGAATCCTCGAAAGTGCAGGTTCGCTTTCAAGATCTTTTGTATCGCTTGCAGCAGTACATGTTGCAGCCGGAGAAAAGGATCGGCGATCAAGTGCTTGCTGATGCAAAAGCGTTGAGCGAGAGCGTGAAAGCGTCCATTGAAAACGCCTCGGCCCAGACCGGGTTGTTGGCTCAGGTGGCCGACTTCTCGAAGTGGTTCACGGAGGTGGCGGCAACCGACGTCACGATTAAAACTCGGATTGCCGCCTATCAAGAGGCTGTCGCGCAAGCCGACCCTGTTATTGCCTCCTTTCTTAAAGGCGCCGTGGCCAACGAAACAAAGGCCGTGAACCGTATGGAGAGCACCGCCGGCTTGGTTGAGAAAATCGTCATCGGCGCAGGTGTCGCGGCTGTTCTGCTGGGCGTGTTGATTGCCTTTGGTCTGGCAAGGGGGTTGACCGGGCAGGTTAATCACATCATGG
The DNA here is from genome assembly GCF_030824455.1 of Desulfobulbus sp. Taxonomy (GTDB): domain Bacteria; phylum Desulfobacterota; class Desulfobulbia; order Desulfobulbales; family Desulfobulbaceae; genus Desulfobulbus. The sequence goes on along the minus strand of NZ_JAVBXR010000079.1, from coordinate 3,866 downwards.
ACCTGCTTGGCGCCATGGGTATGGGCGACTTTAGCGCCCGCACCGAGGTGGTGAGCAATGACGAGCTAGGCCAGATGGCCACGGCCCTGAATGCCATGCTCGACAATATTACGCTTCTGATTCAGAGTCAGGAAGAGCGCGACTCCATTCAGGAAGCGATTATGAAGCTGATGGGCGAGATCAGTGATCTTACTCAGGGCGATCTGACGGCCCGTGCTGAAGTGACTGAAGATATGACCGGGGCTATTGCCGACTCCTTCAACACTATGGCCGAGCAGTTTGGCGACATTGTGCGTCAGGTTAAGAATGCAACACTGGCGGTAGACGGGACCGCGTCCGATGTTTCGAAATTGACGGTCGATCTGGCGACAAAAAATATTGATCAGACAAAGCAGGTCGACGCGGCTATTCAATCTATTAACGAAATAGCCGAATCAATCCGGCAGGTTTCCCAGAACGCGGCCAAGTCGGCTGACGTATCCTTGGCCTCGCGCGCCAACGCCCGTGAAGGCGCTGAGGCGGTAGAGAAAACAAACCTTGCAATGGATGAAATCAGGGAACAGATCAACGAAACTGCACGATCCATTAAGCGACTGGGCGAGAGTTCGATGGAGATCGGCAACGTCGTCGAAATCATCAATAACATTGCCGACAGAACTTCTATTCTGGCCCTGAACGCTTCCATTCAGGCCGCCATGGCCGGCGATGCAGGGCATGGTTTCGCGGTTGTTGCTGAGGAGGTCCAGCGACTCGCGGAGAGTTCGAGTAACTCGACGAAGCAGATTGAAATGCTGGTGAAGAGTATCCAGTCTGAAATTAAAGACGTAAGTAATCGTATGGATGAAAGTATCCGCAGGGTTGTGCAAGGTTCGCAGCTTGCTGACGGCGCTTACGGTAAACTGCAGGAAATTGAAGCGGTTTCCAATCAGTTGGCGGATCTTATTGCATCCATTACCCAAGCCGCAGCCAAACAGGTGCAGATGTCGGAGGGTGTTGTCGAGAGTATGGTGGCAGTGGGCGGCGTGAGTAATGAAACCTCCAAGATCTCGCAAGACACGGCCTTGTTGATGAACACCCTGAACAAGACGGCGCATGAGCTCCGTGAGGCTGTTGAAATCTTTAAGGTCGAGATCGCTCAGACGGCATAGGTCGCATGTCGTTTTTTACGTAGCAAACATTTATAGAATTGTGAGGTGAAATAAGCATGAAACAACAGACCCTGGCCAGTGTGCTGGCGCTATGTCTTTCGGTAGGCCCTGTTTCTGAAATTTTTGCAGCGGATGGCGTAATAAAATTGGGAGTTAGTGCAAGTATGAGCGGGAGCTTTGCCTCTGTGGGGGCAAGCGCTAAAAATGCGGTGGAGTTGGCAAAACAGGAAGTTGAAGCGACCGGAGGATTGAAGATCGGTGGGAAAAGCTATTTGATCGAGGCCATTTATACAGACAACTCGTCCAACAGATCGGCGGCCACGACCAATATCCTTAACATGATAGGACAAAAGCAAATCATGGCGATTGTTGGGCCTTTGAGCAGCGACCGGGCCATACCCGTGGGGGAGGTCGCAAATTCTTTCAAGACTCCCATGGTGACGCCATGGTCAACGTCCCCGTTGACGACCCAGAATCGGCCGTATGTTTTTCGGATGCCGGTCATGTACGATATCCAGGCAGAGGCTATGACAAAATTTTCCGCCAAGGAGTGGAAGGCCGCTAAAGCTGCGGTGCTTTACGACGAGGTGAGCCCTTATCCTACTGGAATGGCTAAAGCCTTTAAGGAAAAATTCGAAGCTGCAAATGGTGCAGGCTCGGTGGTTGTTTTTGAAACATTCCGAACCGGTGAGACGGATTTTAGCAAACAATTGGGCGCTGTCGTCAGCTCCGGCGCTGATTTTCTTTATACGCCGCAGCACTACGAAGAGGTGCCGTTGATTGTGCGTCAAGCTAGGAAGATGGGATGGAAAAAACCCATTTCCGGGTCAAATTCCTGGGCTGGAGGGGATCTGATGGGAAAGTGCGGGGATGATTGCAAGGGGTTGATCTTTACTGGCAATTTTGCTCCTGGAGGAACGACGGGCAAAGCCAAGACCTTCGTCGACACTTATCAAAAGGTCTACAATAAACTGCCCGACGAGCCGGCTGCTTTGACCTATGATGCCGTCAAGCTTATCTTTTTGGCGCTGCAAAAGACTGGCGGATTGTCAGGGAATCTGGTGGAGGATCGGACAAAGCTCAAAGATCAGCTCGCTGCAACCAAGAACTTTGAAGGTGTGAGTGGAACCATGAGTTACCAGGGCAATGGCGACCCTGCAAAATGCACTGCCATTATCAAAATTGATGAAAGCGGCGTATTCACTAATATTGATAAAACATGCCCTTGAAATTGTGAGATTGAATAGGCCGGATTTTTGTCTGTATGGCCCCAAGGGCACTCTCCTGTGCAGAGTCTGTGTAGAAGGGTGCTCCAGTCTGAGTAATCGGATCAGCAGCGCCACTGCAAGCCATGCGCAATGTTCCAAACAAAAAACCCTGCAATCAATTAAGATTGCAGGGCTTTTTTATACATGGCGGAGAAGGAGAGATTCGAAATGTCTGTTTTGGCTCTAGTTAATTGATTTTATGTCGTTTTTTTAAGCGTTTTTTGGTTTTGGAAACAAATTGGAAACGCCATATTCATTTAACCTTCCGCAAATGTTCAACCTGCTCCAAAATAACCGTCTCCATCAGCTGCCGTTTCCTCGCCAGTGTCGTTTGCTCGTAGGCCTTGAGCGATTCAATCCGGGCATGATCAGTAACAACCTGAATGTCACTCAACGGCATGCCCTTTTCGTTGATCATGATACAAACGCCGCTATGCTTTGTTCCTGGATAAAGGGTAATAGTCTCCCCTACCTGCTCGCAAGCAGCTTTCCAAATCGTTGATAACGCCTTGTTAGTATACCTTTTTCCGTCTTTTCTTGCTCGTTTGTTCACAAAGAGATACGGACTGTTATTGTCCAAGTCGACCAACCTTTCAACCTCTTCAATCATGGCGCTATGGCACGGAATAACGTGGTCAGCGCCGGTCTTGGTGCTGTTTACAAGCTGGTCAAAACTAATGCTCCGGCGGATTAGGAACGCCTGGTTGAACCGGTCATAGTCGACCTTGTGAAGTGCGCAGGCTTCGGCAGGCCGGCGAAGATGGTATTTGAGGAAAAGGAAAATGGGTCGATCCGCTTCCGGTATGGCCTCGATAATCCGCATCTGCCGAGCTTCAGGAATCCAATCAATGGCCCGCTTGGCGATCCCGTATTCGTCACGCTTGGGGAATGGCGGCACATCAGGTATTCGTCGAGAACGCCAAGCGTAGTCCATGAATCCATGAAAGCACATCATCACATCGTAGGCGCTTTTCCCACTCAGTTTCAATGACCGACGCAACTGGTTGAGCGTGTCGAGTTGGATTTCATGAATCTGCACCGGGTTTGCCTCAAAAAATGGCTTGATCCAGTTTCGAAAATATCCCCGATAACTCTTCAACGTGGCAGGTTTTCTGTTGTCCTTTTGCTCAAGCCAATGCTCGAAATACGGGATAACATCGGTATACCGTTGTCCGGTGTACTTCTCGATCCGGAACACGCCGTTTTCGACGTCGCCCTGCATCTGTGCCAAGAGGCGGCAGGCGTCAATATATCCTTGGTCTTTCTTCTGGCTCGGGTGCGTCTGCACCATCAACCGGCCCTTGTACCGGCTAATTTGATACCGCTTACCCTGCCAATTCCACGCAACACCCCACTGCGCACGGTCCCGCTTGAAGTACACCGACCCAGACATGCACACCTCCCCAAAATTCAGATGGGTGGCATTCTGCCCATGTTTTGGAGATAGTGT
>NZ_JAVBXR010000021.1 GCF_030824455.1 Desulfobulbus sp. | reverse complement strand
TCATAATGGCCAAAAAATTGTTGAGCATTATGCACACACTCATCGTGCATCAGAAAACCTTCGATTATTCAAAGGCTTTTCAGGTTACGGCTTGACAATTCCCTTTAACGGGCATTTTGGGCGCCCGTGTCTGTGAAGAAGTGCAACGGCTCCAGGAAGACGCAGCTAACATTCCCACCTTTGGCTTTTATTGCTGTGGTGAATTTGCACGAACAGCCGGGGTTCTTGGCACCCACAACGCCACCATCACTGCCATGGCCCTTTAACTACTACATGGCACATGGACAACTTGCCACCTCCCAGGGCTCATCTTCTGGCTTTCCTGATAGTGCCCTTGTGCAACTGCAGACAGCACGGGATGCTGCCTTACAGGCGGCGCGTGCAGCTGTGCGTGACACCACCCGATTGACCCGCCTGCTCGCTATCCTTAGCGAACCTGGAACACTTGACCAACTCCTCGACAGAGCCCTATCGACGCTTTCGGAATTGTTTATCGCCGACATCATCGTCCTACTCGATCCTATAGGTACGGGGGGATTTCTTCCGCTTGCTTCCGTAGGGTTGCCTGAGTCGATGACGCTGCAACCTTTTTCTTTCGCACCTGACCACTATCTCCACCAGATGATGCGAGAAAGAAAATTACGGATAATCGACAATGTGGCCGAGGACGAAATCCTTGACCCCCGTTTTCGTGAACTGGAAGCCCAAGTCGTGGTAGGCTTACCGGTCTTCGGGGAAAACTCGATCCGGGGTGTGCTGGTCGTTGCCCGCTGTCAAGGTGAACGATTTGCTGATTCAGAGATCGATTTGCTGGCCACCATGGCCTATCGCATCGGCCTGACCCTTGAAGATGACCAACGTAAAGTGCAATTGGAGGAAATTATTCAAAGTGGGAATGTGATCGGCCGCCATCTTGACCCCCACATGATCACTTCACAGGCTGCTCGACTCATTCAAAATATCACTCGGGCTAAGAGTGGCGCCGTTGCCTTACGTAATAGCCGTGGTGAGTTTTACTGTGCGGCGCTGCATGGCTTACCTATGAATGGCTCGCAAACGGTCTGCCGCCTCGCCTCGCAGCTTGTAAAACATCCGCAATTTACTATCGATCTCCCCTACAGCACCGACGCTGTCGCGGAACTGCTGCAACTGGTCGACACGGATATATTGCCCCCAACCCCTATCCAAACCATGCTGGCTTTTCCCATTCACCAGAATAATTGCCTGGTAGGGATACTCTTTGCCTTTCGGTTCCATTCGTTAGCCTTTAACGCCATTACCTCACAGATGGGCATGCTGTATACCAATTATGTGGCAGCAGCCCTGGAAAATGCCCATTTATTTCAGACTGGCCAGAGAGAATTGACAGAACGCATCAAAGCGGAGCAGGCGTTGCGGGCCAGCGATAACCGTTTTCGGGCTATTATTCGCAGTGTCTCTGATATCATCACTATTCTTACCCCAGACGGGATCATCCACTATATCAGCCCAGCGGCGGAACTGTTGTGGAAATACTCCGTGATCACTCTATATGGACAGAATATTCTTGATTACCTACCCAATGATGATCGCACCAATCTGAACGAACTGCTCCAGCAGGTTATTTCTCAGGATGAAAAAAACGAAATAAAGGGGGGGGTTCGCATCCTCGATAAGGAACAGCAGTGGCGTTTTTTCGAAGTCACTTTGGTCAATCTTTCCCACGACCCTGAAATTATGGGAATCGTAGCCACCTTCCATGACGTGACGGAGCGTAATCTCTATGAACTGGAACTCAATAGGTTAGCCTTCCATGACCCCCTAACTAGCCTTCCTAACCGTGCCCATTTCATGGAACGGCTGCGCATTGCCCTGGCGCAGGCCGACAGAGCGGACCTATGTGTAGCGGTCATTTTTTTTGATTTGGATAATTTCAAGCAGGTCAATGACACCCTGGGGCACGAGTATGGGGACAAAGTGCTTTGTACTGTTGCTGATAGAATGCGATCTTGCATGCGCCAAGGCGATACTGCCGCACGTTTGGGTGGTGACGAATTTACCCTAATGATCGAAGGGCTGTCCTCCCTCGAGCAGGTTATCCCTGTGGCCAAACGCCTGCTTCATTTACTCCATGAACCCATTGAAATCGATGGACACACAATTTTGGTGGGTGGCAGTATGGGTATTTCTTTGAGCATACCGTTCAAGGACAATCGTGAGCAACTGCTCCGAAAGGCGGATTTGGCGATGTATCAGGCAAAAAAAAGCGGTAAAGGATGTTTTAGAATATACGAGGAGAATTGGGCAACAAATCCTGACGGCTGAGCGCTAGTTGTGCTGTTCTTTTAGACAAGGTCGAAAGACGAACTGATGACCGATCCCAGCGCCCCCAGAACCGAGCGGCTAAAATAGCTGTCGATTACATCACACCCAACCACGCTCCAACGTGATTCAAAATTCAAGATCTGACCCTGGCAACCCACTGAAATTTCTTCTTCAGCCAGGGATAGATGCTGCACCCTTCGTCAACCATTGGCAAAAGAGTATGTACCAAGCTTTGATGCATGCATTGGTTAGTGACCAGCGAGGTGAGTATTTTCAGTGACGATAGCAGCGTAAATGGGGACGAATTTTTAAAAAAGAAGTCAATACTCCTCCTGTTTCTATGAACCGACACCTCCGACCGTTCAAAATTCGCCTATTTTCAGCCATTCAACATCCGATATACTTTGTCGGCCAGGATTTTTACGGTGAAGGGCTTCTCGATAAACTGAACGCCTTCGTCAAGAATGCCTTGATGCGTGATAATATTTGAAGTGTAGCCGGACATGAAGAGGCATTGCACCTCCGGGTGAAGTGCCTTGATGCGGTCCGCCAACTCGCGGCCGTTCATTTCCGGCATGATGACATCGGTAATCAGCAACCGGATCGGACAGGAAAGCTCGGTGATGCTGCTTAACATTTCGCCCGGCGTGGCGGCGGCGATTACCTGATAGCCCAACTGCTCAAGCATTGCTTGAGCGAGGTGGAGAATGGTGAGTTCATCCTCCACCAGCAGAATGAGCTCTCCGTGGCCTTGAGGGATTTCGGTTCGCAGCTCCTTTGCCTCCTCTGTCGTCGCTCCAACATATCGAGGAAAATAAATTTTAAAGCAGGTCCCTTTTCCGGGTTCGCTGTACACGCCGATAAACCCCTTGTTTTGCTTCACCACGCCATAAACGGTCGCCAAGCCCAGTCCGGTTCCCTTGCCCAGCCCCTTGGTGGTGAAAAACGGTTCAAAGAGCTGGGCCTGAGTTGCCTTATCCATGCCGTAGCCATCGTCGCTGACCGAGAGCATGACGTAATCTCCGGGGACGCATTCGAAATGGTCCGCAGAATAGGCCGCATCAAGCGTCATATTAGCCGTCGCAATAGTAATGGTTCCCACGCCGTCTATTGCGTCGCGCGCATTCACAGCAAGGTTCACCAGCAGTTGGTCGACCTGCGCCGGATCGACTTTGATTGGCCACACGGCCATTCCCGGGGCCCAGACTATGCGAATATTTTCTCCAATCAATCGCTGCAGCATTTTCAGCATGCCAACAATGGTGTCATTGAGTTCCAAGACAACCGGAGAAATGGTCTGTTTGCGGGCAAAGGCCAAGAGTTGTCGGGTGAGATTCGACGATTTGTCTGCCGCTTGGCGAATGTTTTCCAAGCTTGCCCGACTCGGGTCATCACTGGAAAGTTGGCCCAAGAGCATTTCCGCATGCCCAAGTATCACCATCAGCATATTGTTGAAATCGTGCGCCACACCGCCAGCCAACCTTCCTACGGATTCCAGTTTCTGCGCCTGAATCAATTGCTGTTGCAGCCTGTCTCTTTCCATGTCGGCTTGGCGCAATCTGCCTGCCATTTGATCAAAAGCCTCAGCCACCTGGCCGATTTCTCCATCCTTGGGGTCTACGCCGGTCAACATGTTGAAATTGCCGGCCCCAAACTGTGAGGCGCAGTCTGTCAGCCTTCTGATTTTTTTTAAAAATAGATTTCGACCGATCCCCCATGAGAGAAGCAACGCCAGCAGCCATGAACCGCCTGTAAGCAGCGCATTGCTAAACATGACGTTGCTTGCGTTCTTTGCCAGGATCTTCTCAGGTATGCCAACAAACATATACATATAGGCAGGAGTCCCCGGCCCCAGGTTCAATCTGCTAAAGGCTATGATGCGGCGGACCTTGTCCGAACCTTCTTGAAACATGACGCCGTTTTTTTCGCCTGTTCTCACGAAGTCCCAAACCAATGGCGCAATGGGTTTGCCCAAATCAAATTCCGCGCCGGGGACTGGAATTCGGAACAGCCGCAGGCCGGCATGATCCACGATGCCAAAAAACGAGCCTTTGGGAACCGATTGCTCTGAGAAATGCTCCCTGTATTGTTTCAGCTCCACAGCTGCGATCAAAACAGCTTGAACTTGGCCTTTCTCATCCAACAGGGGATAGGAAAATGGAAAAGCTGGTTCGTAAGTCGTGCGACTGATGATATATTCCCCGGTGGAAAATTTTCGGGTGAGGCAGGCGTCCTTAAAATGTTTGCGATCTGCGAGGTTGACCGGCGGCGAGGGGATGGCTGAAGCGATGACGTCACCATTACGGTTTGCCATGAGTATATTGGTGTAAATAGGATTAAGCCGGATGATCTCTTTGAACAGTTCGTTGCACGCTGGCAGATCAAACTTGTTCACTGAAGGAACCAGCGTGAGGGAGGACAACATGACCTGGGCTGAAGCGGTAATACGCTCTTGAGTGACGGCCATGCTCTGCACCAGGCGCAGGGTTTCCAGCTCTCCATCTCGCAGGGCTTTTTTGCGCGCCTCGAATCCGGAATAGAGAAGGGCCAACAAAGAGGGCAGAACAGCAACCGTCACCAAAACCGGGATCAACAGGCGGACGGAATGAAAAAAACGAAGATTCATAAAGTTAATCTGCAAGCACGCAGTTTTGGTTAGATGTTAAAAAAAAATCGCTGAGCCAAAGCACACTTGAAAAGTTCATGATAGGGCTTTGCCTCTTTGGATTTTATAGTGTTAGCAAATTTTCCATTTGACGGCTTGTTCAATTTTCTGAGTCCACTTCTCCGCTGAGCGCAGCGGTAAAAAGTTAACTTTCCTCCTGCCAATGAAAAAAGTAGATTATCGAAACCAAGCACTCAAGCTGCTTCCATGGGTTTGCGGGAAATGCGGTCGTGATTTCTCTGGAAAAAACCTGCGCGAATTGACGGTTCACCACAAAGACCATAATTACAAAAACAACCCGCCCGACGGCAGCAATTGGGAGCTGTTGTGCATCTACTGCCACGACAACGAGCACTCCCGCTCCCTCGACGCTGAATGGCTGCCCACCGAAAATCCAGATCGAAGCGCAGGACCGGCCATCACCCACAACCCTTTTGCCAATCTCTCGCATTTATTGAAAATAAACCGACCCAAGGCAGAGAACAGCGAATTGGCGGCAGAGCCGACCTCTACCTCCGACGAAATGGAAACGCGCCCTGAAGGCGGCACGCGGAAATCACCTTGACCTGAACACGGCCTTGAGGGTTTAATGCCCGGACTCACGCCCTGGGCATCCGGGGCACTGCACGCCCCCATCGCCGGCCCCCTGCCGTTTAGAGGAAACGCTTTGACTCAACCCATACCTCATCCAGCCTCTCTGGACTTTTTTTCCGCCGCCTTTCTCTTGCCCAATATCGGCGCGCCCTTCCTCGTTGGCCTGGCCGTGGGCTACTTTGCCAAGAAAATGCTCAAGGTGGCCCTATTCCTGGGCGGAGCAGCGGTGGTGCTGCTCTTTGTTGGCGAGTACTACGGCGTTACCCAGATCAACGACCAGGCCCTGCACCAGACCGCCCAAGCCGCTGCCGATCTCGCCAACCAATCCGGCAGCTTCCTTTACAGCCGCCTGTCCCAACTCACCTGGAAGGGCGGCAGCGCGGTGGCCGGCTTTCTGGCGGGCCTGAAACTGGGATAAAACGCTCCTGCTGTTCCATAGGTTGGAGCAGCCGTCATCAGGGTCAAGGCGCCTGGCTTTTCAACCCAACATGGTCCCGCCTCCGCCCAATCCGCAGGGAAGAACGCATGGAACAAACTGGGCAAGGAACCCGCCAGGCAAAGGCATTTTCAAACGCGGCATCGATCATACTGATGCAATGCAATTAATCGGACCCGAAACACCACCGCCATGAAACATAGTGTCGTTTATTTTTCACCAGCAGGGTCAACACGGTTGGTCGCTGACGCCATCCACAGCCGCTTAACCGAACATGGCCAGGAGGTCGTGCTCGTTGATCTCAGAACGAGCCGTCGGGCAGCGACTGAACAATCAGCCTTTTTGCGCCATCCCTGCTGTTTGTGGATAGGCTCTCCAGTCTACTGCGACCATGCCGTGCCGCTCGTCGCAGACTTCATCGAAGGGCTGCCGCCCGCGCTCCCAAGGAGCTACGCGGTTCCGTTTGTCACCTGGGGAGGAGTAACCAGCGGCGTCTCTCTCGCTGAGACGGCGGAACAGCTCCGCAAGAAAAACTTCATGCCGCTGGCTGCGGCCAAGGTGCTGGCGGTGCATTCTTCCATGTGGCGCGCCTCGCAGCCATTGGCGGCAGGGCATCCAGACCAGGAGGATCTGGCCCAGATTGCGCTGATGGTGGACAACGTGATCGGCAACCTGCAAAGGGCGGAGATTGCGCCGCTGGATATAAAGGTTCTCGACTACCTCTCCCCTGCTTTACGGGCTGACGCTGCGAATAAAAGTTTGGCGGCGGCCAAGGCGGCAATGCCGCCCCTGACGGTGGACGAACAGCGTTGCCTGCAATGCGGCGACTGTGCCGAGAGATGCCCTGTGGCCGCGATCAGCCTGGCGCCCTTTCCGACGATTGCCGACGATTGCGTGCTGTGTTTGCAATGTGTCCGCGCTTGCCCGCAAGAAGCATTTATTTTTGACAATGACGCGGTTGCCGCCAGGATTGCAGCCATGGCCGGGCGCAGTGATGAAAACAAGGCCACTCAGATTTTCCTCTGAAAAACCCGGCCTCGCCGGATTGCTCTCTCCACCGACAGGTCGGGTTGCCGGGCCAAGGCGCAATCCGGAACAACCTATCAAACTTCGCCTTGCAAGCGCCACTCTATCGCCCCCTTACCCAAACACACTATGATACGGTCCCACGCACAAATTATTGCCAATGAATTGCACATCAGGACGGAGCAGGTGGACACTGTTGCGGCGTTGCTGGATGACGGCGCCACGGTTCCCTTTCTTTCCCGCTATCGAAAAGAAGCCACCGGCGCCCTGGACGAGGTGCAGATTGCCGCGATTCGTGATCGAAGGAGCGAACTGGCCGACTTGGACAAGCGCCGTTCAGCGATCCTTGCTTCGCTTGGCGAGCGGGACCTCTTAAACGACGCCTTACAGCAGGCTGTGAACGCCGCCCCTGATCTTGCCGCCCTTGAAGACGTTTACCTGCCCTTTCGCCCCAAACGACGAACCCGGGCGCAGATTGCCAGGGAACGCGGCCTCGAGCCCTTGGCAAAAATATTCTATGGGCAAGATGCACAGACAGCGGCGCCTGAAGCGTTTGTCGATCCCGACAAGGAGGTGACGACCGTTGAGGACGCCCTGAGCGGCGCCCGCGACATTATTGCCGAATGGATCAGCGAAGACGGCGCCGTCCGTTCGCGTTTGCGAACTTTTTTCCACCGGAAAGCCGTGGTCAAGGCCGCCGTGGTGAAAAACCAGGAGGAGAGCGGCAGCAAATTCAGGGATTACTTTGATTGGCAGGAGCCTGTCGGCAAGGCGGCGGGCCATCGGTTGCTGGCCATGCTCAGGGGGGAAAACGAAAAAGTTCTGAGCCTTTCCATCCGCCCTCCTGAAACCGAAGCCCTGGAGTTGCTGCGTCGGTTCCTGGTCCGCTCCCAGAGCATTGCAGGACAGCAGGTGGCCCTGGCCGCTGAAGACAGCTACAAAAGGCTGCTCGCGCCTTCCCTGGAAAATGAGCTGCGCGGAGAGTTGAAAAAGCAGGCGGACCAGGAAGCCATTCTTGTTTTTTCAGAGAATTTGCGGGAATTGCTGCTCGCCGCGCCGCTGGGGCAAAAAAGAACCCTGGCGTTGGACCCGGGGTTTCGGACCGGGGCGAAGCTGGTCTGCCTGGGCAAGCAGGGAGAATTGCTCCATTTCACCACCATTTACCCAACGCTCTCCCGAAAACAACAGGAAGAAGCGGCGCAAACGGTTGTCGAGTTATGTAAACGCTACGCTATTGAGGCGATAGCCATTGGCAACGGAACCGCAAGCCGGGAGACGGAAGCCTTTGTCCGCGCGCTGGAACTGCCGGCCGAAGTGATTGTCGCCATGGTCGATGAAAGCGGCGCTTCTATTTATTCCGCCTCCGAGGTCGCCCGGGCGGAGTTTCCCGATCACGACCTCACGGTCCGGGGCGCGGTGTCCATAGGGCGCAGATTGCAGGATCCCCTGGCGGAACTGATCAAACTTGACCCTAAGGCCATCGGCGTTGGTCAATATCAGCATGACGTCAATCAAAAAGCGCTCAAACAAAGCCTGGATGATGCGGTCGTCAGCTGCGTGAATAAAGTCGGGGTCGAAGTGAACAGCGCCAGCAAAGAACTTCTAACCTTTGTTTCCGGACTGGGGGAAACGCTGGCCGCCAATATCCTTGCATACCGCAGCGAACATGGTCCGTTTGTTGAGCGGCGGCAACTGCTCAAGGTTCCTCGATTGGGGAAAAAGGCGTTTGAGCAATGCGCCGGTTTTTTGCGCATCCATGACGGCGCCAATCCCCTGGACCGTTCCGGCGTTCATCCCGAACGATACGGCATTGTCCAGCAAATGGCCAAGGACTGCGGTTGCGCCGTGCCGGCGCTTATGCACAATGAACCCCTGCGCCAACAGATCGAGCTTGATCGATATGTCGACGAGCAGGTCGGATTGCCGACATTGCACGACATCATGGCCGAACTCGGCAAACCGGGCCGTGACCCAAGGCAGGCGTTTGCCGCTTTTGCCTTTGCAAAAGGGGTTGAAAAGGTAGAAGATTTGGAGGAAGGGATGCGTCTTCCCGGCATCGTGACCAATGTGACCAAATTCGGGGCCTTTGTGGATATTGGCGTCCATCAGGACGGCCTGGTCCACATCAGTCAGTTGGCTGACCGTTATGTCAAAGATCCGGCGGAAGTGGTCAAGGTCCGGCAGCAGGTGCAGGTGCGGGTGCTTGAAGTGGACGCCAAAAGAGGACGCATCGCGCTTTCCCTGCGCGACGTCTGATTCCCGTGGCCGCAGAGCGTGCAGCAACGGCTGCAAAGCGCTTTCGGCGGCAGCCTGCGACTCAAATCCCCGCCGGAAAACGCCAACACCAGCAACCGGGGATGACGCCGGCGATCAACTGGGCACAACAACCGGCTGGGCCATCGCCCGCCACGGAGTACTGACCGGAAAGCAAACACTGGGCCAAGCGCCGCATCGCCTTTAGTTCGCCTTTGACGCGCTGCGGCGCAGCGCAACTCATCCCCCATGACGTAAGGAGCGTTCCATGACGGCTGCATTCACCGGAGTGAAAGTGTTGGATTTGTCGCGTCTCCTGCCCGGACCGTTCTGTTCCATGCTGCTGGCTGATTTTGGCGCCGACGTCGTCAAAATTGAAGATCCCAACGGCGGCGACTACATCCGCTGGTGGCCGCCGCTGCTGGGGAACAACAGCGGGTTTCACATCGTTTTGAACCGCAACAAGCGATCCCTCACCTTGAATCTGAAAAAGCAGGCAGCCAAGGACATCTTCAAGCAATTGGCCGCTGAGGCCGACGTGGTGCTGGAGGGTTTTCGCCCCGGCGTCATGGATCGGCTGGGCTTGGGATACAAGCAGTTGCAGGCGATCAACCCGCGTCTGATCTACTGCGCCGTCACCGGCTACGGCGCCGATGGGCCGAGGGCGCAGCGGGCCGGGCACGACATCAATTATCTGGCGCTGGCCGGCGTGCTGTCCTACAGCGGCCAGGAGGGCAACCCGACCATCTCGGGGGTGCAGATTGCAGATCTGGGCGGCGGGGCCTTATACGCGGCGTTCAGCATCGCGGCTGCACTGTTTGCCCGGGAGCGACTCGGCAAGGGCCAGTTCATCGACATGGCCATGGCCGACGGGGCGCTCACCTGGAACTGCCTGCGCTGGGGCAAGCATCTGGCCGACGGGATTGTGCCCACCCAAGGCGACGATTTCCTCAACCATGGTTTTGCCTGTTACAACCTCTACCAGACGCGCGACGGCCGCTCCATGTCGCTGGGCGCGCTGGAGCCGCAATTCTGGCGGCTGTTTTGCCAAACTGTCGGTCGCCCCGAATGGAACCAACCAAATTATTTTGAACCAGGCCCCCATCAAAAGGAGCTGCAGCAGCAAATAGCCGACCTCTTTGCGAGCAAGGATCAAGCCCAATGGATTCGAGTGTTTGCCAACGCGGACTGCTGCTGTGAACCGGTGCTGCACCTGGACGAGGCCATGCGCGACGAGCAGATACTGCAGCGCAATATGGTGGTCGAGTTGCTCCATGAACGCTGGGGCGTCTATCGTCAACTGGGCGTTGCCCCCAAATTGTCGCTGACGCCGGGAACCATCCGCAGCCATGCCCCGGAACTGGGCGAACACACCGCCGCCATCCTCGCGGAAATTGGCGTAACCGAAGGCGCACAGGAACAGTTGAGAGCAGACGGCGTCATCTGACCCAGAAACAACCACCAAGGCCCATCATGAAAGATCGTTGGATCATTCCCCTTTGTTTGTTGTTGTCACTTGCCTGTTTCGCCGTGTTCAACCCGTCGGCTCTCCATGCCGACGGGGAAAAAGGTCCGCAAGGCGTTGTCCGCGTTGGCGTCTTTCCCTTTGAACCCTTTAATTTCGTCGACCAAGATGGAATGGCGCAGGGGTTGAACGCCGACCTGCTCCGGGAAATTGTTAAAGATGAAAACTGGTCGATACGTTTTATTGCCGGAAGTTGGGCCGAGGGGTTGCAGCGGTTGCAAAACCAGGAAATCGACTTGATGGTTTCCGTGGCCTATTCCGAAGAGCGCAGCAAAACAATGGATTTCACCTACGAATCGGTTGCCGAGTTGTGGGGCCAGGTTTTTTTGCGGGCGGACATGCCTTCGCAGAACATTTCCGATCTCGCCGACAAACGCGTCGCGATCATGCGCAAGGACATCAGCGGCGCCAATTTTATTAAAACGGCCGAACAGTTAAACATTCATTGCACCATCGTTGAACTCCCCAGTCACGCCGACGTCTTTGCCGCCGTGCAGAAAGGGGAAGCCGAGGCCGGCGTTGCCCCTCAGCATTTTGGTTTGCGCCATGCCGGAGAGTACGGCCTGGTCGCCAGCACCATTATGTTCAGCCCGTTCTCCATCTACTTTGCCAGCAAGAAGGGAACCCAGCATGAACTGCTGAGCCATATCGACGCTCACCTGTCCCGTTGGAAAAAAGATAAAAATTCGTATTTGTACCAACGGCAAAACTATTGGCTGGCAAATCAAAAGGGCCCATGGAAATGGCCCCCTTGGCTCACCTACGTTTCCTTGGCCGGGGGCGGCGCGATTCTGGTCTTTGCCGGATTTTCCTTTTTCCTCAGGAAAGCCGTAGTCCGCAAGACCAGTGAGTTACAGCGCAGCGTGGCGTGGCATCGAGCCATCCTGCAGACGGCGATGGATGGATTTTGGGTTTTTGACGGACAAGGCCGTCTCCTGGAGGTCAATCAGGCGTACTGCCGAATGAGCGGGTACAGCGAGCAGGAACTGTTGACCATGCACATAGCGGATGTGGAAGCCGGCGAATCCGAAGACGACATCATCGCCCGGATTCAAACCATTACGGCGCAGGGAGAAGCCCGTTTTGAAACCCAGCATCGCCGCAAGGACGCGAGTTTATTTATGCTTGCAATCAGCGTGCAGCGCAGTCCGGTTGACGACGGCCGCTTTATCGCTTTCCTTCAGGACATCACTGAGCGCAAGCAGGTGGAGGAGATCAAAGCCTTTTTGGCGCGATCAAGCATGGCGGGATCGGTTCAACCTTTTTTCAACCAGTTGGCCGAATATCTGGCTCGCTTCCTCGACATGGACTTCGTCTGCATTGACCGTCTCGATCCCGACGGCCTGACCGCCCACACCGTCGCGGTCTGGAGCGACGGCCATTTTGAGGACAACGTCTCCTATGCCCTGCAGGACACCCCCTGCGGCCAGTTGGCAAGCCAGGAACTCTGTTGCTATCCGACGAGCGTCTGCCAGTTTTTCCCCAAAGATCAGGTGCTGTTGGATCTGCAGGCCGAGAGCTACGTCGGGGCGACGCTCTTCAGTCACACCGGCGAACCCATCGGACTGATCGCCGTCATTGGCCGCAAACCGCTGCACAACCGCAAAGTGGCCGAGGACGCCCTGCAACTGGTGGCGGTGCGTGCCGCAGGGGAAATGAAACGTCTTCTGATGGAGGAAGAAAACAAAAGCCTGCAGGCGCAACTGATGCAGTCGCAGAAAATGGAAGCCATCGGCACCCTGGCCGGCGGCATTGCGCACGACTTCAACAATATCCTGAGCGCCGTGCTTGGCTACGCGGAAATGGCCAGAGACGCCAGCCCTGAAAAGTCGGCCCTCGCCCGGGATCTTGACAAGGTGCTTGAAGCAAGCCATCGGGCGGCGGCTCTGGTGAAACAAATCCTCGCCTTCAGTCGCCAGGCCGAAACCGAGCGCATCGCTCTGGAACCCGTCCCCATCGTCAAGGAGGCAATCAAGCTCCTCCGCCCCACCCTGCCGTCGACAATCGTCATCAAGCAGCATCTCGAGAGCCCGACCCGACCAATCTGCGCCGACCCAACCCATATTCATCAGATTGTGATGAATCTCTGCACCAACGCGTTCCACGCCATGGAACAAACCGGCGGCGTCCTTGATATTTCCCTTGAGGATTGCGAGCTTACCCCCAGCGACCTGCAACGTTATCCGGACATACGACCGGGAAACTTTGTCCTGCTTGCCATCGGCGACACCGGCTCGGGCATTCCCCCGGAGATCAAGGATAGAATTTTTGATCCCTATTTCACCACCAAAGGGGTCGGCAAGGGCACCGGCATGGGCCTGGCCATTGTTCACGGCATCGTCGCCACCTCCGGCGGATTTGTCGTCTGCGAGAGCGAACCGGGAAAAGGGACGATCTTCCGCATCTACTATCCGGCCATTGAACAAAATGCGGTCGCACTGACCCAATCTGCGGCGAGCAGTCTGACCGGCAAGGAACACATCCTCCTGATCGACGACGAGGAAATGCTTGCCGAGATGGGTCAGGCCATGCTTGAGCGCCTTGGCTACGAGGTGACCGTGCGCACCAGCAGCCTGGAAGCGTTGGCCGACTTTCAGAACCAGCCGGACCGGTTCGACGCGGTCGTCACCGATCAGACCATGCCGGGCCTCACCGGCATGGAACTTGCCCAAAAGATGCTGCAGATACGACCGGACATCCCGATCATCCTCTGCACCGGGTACAGCAACCTCGTCAACGAGGAGCAGGCAACCCATTGCGGGATAACCGGATTCGTGATGAAACCAATGACCAAACAAGAAATCGCCACCCAACTCAGGAAGGCGCTGGAAGGCAAGTCGTCCGTGTAAATGCGTCGTCAGGCAGTTTTCCGGCGCCAAGGCCCGGCCATTGCCGCCGAACCGCCGCGCCGACTGCCTGGGTCTACCGCTGGTCCCGTCCACCCGTTTTACAGGTTCTGCCATGGATTTTTCGCAGTTGATCACCGTCAGGCAAAGCGTCAGAAGCTATCAGGACAAACCGGTTGAAGAAGAAAAGCTCGCGCAGTTGATCGAGGCTGTCCGCCTCGCTCCCTCGGCGAGCAATTCCCAACCCTGGAAACTGATTATCGTCAACGACCCCGCCCTCAAGGACAAGGTGGCCAAAGCCACCTTCAGCGCATTGGTTTCGTTCAACAAATTCGTTCCCCAGGCCCCAGTGCTGGCGGTCTTGGTGATTGAAAAACCCAAGATCGTCACCCAAATCGGCGGCATGTTGAAAGACCGGGAATTTTCTCTGATCGACATCGGCATCGCCGCCGAGCATTTTTGTCTCCAAGCCGCAAACCTCGACTTGGGAACCTGCATGCTCGGCTGGTTTGACGAAGCGGCCGTCAAGCAACTGCTTAACATCCCTCAACACAAGCGAATAGGCCTGGTCATTGCCCTTGGTTACGCCAAGGAAGACGACCATGTGCGCAGAAAAAATCGTAAATGCACGGAGGAAATGAGCAGCTTCAACACCTACTGAGGCCCGCCGCCCGAGGTGATGCATCCTCCGCCAAATCATTCTCCCGAGGCGCAGTGATTGGCAGGCGGGTCAGAGTGTGATAGATTCCTTTCCTCGCTATTCCGCAACCCTGTTCCATCAATCCAACAGAGCAAAAAATGAAACCGGTTACCCTGTTAAAAATTCTCTCCGTGCAAATGATTGCCGCAGCCATGCTGGCCTCGGCCGCCATGGGCGCGGAAAAATTGACCACCTACAGCAACAAGGAGTTTGGCTTCAGCTTTCAATACCCCGCAGCATGGACCCTGAGCCCGTCCTCCCTACCCAATCTGCGGGTCAAAGTCGTCGCTCCCGCCAACGGACCCATGGCGGAATGCGCGGTTGTGGTGAAGCGGTACCCCAATGCCGCGTCCGCGAAACAGAGCGATATTGACCAGATATTCATTGAACCGCCGACGGCGGCCGAGTTGGAGGAGGTATTAAGCCAAGGCGGCGAGATGGTGAAGGTGTCAAAAGCCAGTGCGGGCCGTCTCCATTCGCGCCCCGCCCATTTTGCGCAATTCCACTACCGGAAAAATGGAGACGCCTACGTGTTCGGGCAGGCGGCGCTGACGGCCACGCCCGGCTTAACCTGGTCGGTATCGTGCAGCGCCCAAGGAGACGACCCCCAAAAGGCCGACAAGAATTTGCACTATTGGCAGAGCAGGATCGACGCCCTTATTGGTTCGTTTCAATTCAAATGACAGCACGCATCAACGCTGTGTCGGCGGCAACAACAGGCCGCCCCAAGAATTGCCGATTTTAAATAGAATCCGGATGGCTCAAAGCGTGAGGAGCAGCCGATGAACGAGATCCACAACAAACCTATTGCAGCGCGGATTGACTGGCTGTTCGAGCTGGCCAGCCGTCACGGCGAGAACTACCGCAGCCCTGAGGCGTGGCTGGCGCGTCAACGCTATCTCTCCGAACACCCCACCGCGATCGCGGTTTTGAAATGCATGGACGGCCGCATCAACATTCCGGTGGCGACCAACACCCCCACCGGCATTCTCATGCCTTTCCGCAACTTGGGCGGCATGTTCGATCTCGGCTGGCCCCACCTCGGCGAGGTACTGGCGCATCACGTCCTGCGTATGACCGCCTCGGGAAGACGCGTGCTCATTCTCATCACCTATCACTGGTCCAAGGGCGACCCCAAACGCGGCTGCGCCGGATTCAACCACGACACGGCGGCGGCGATTGCCCACACCCGGGAAATTCGCCGCCAGGTCGAACACATCTTTGGCACTGGCCACGGCACGGTCTACCCGCTGGTCTGCGGCTTTGAAACCGATGAAGACGCCCTGGTGATCCACGGCGCCGACAATGCCGCGCTTGATCTGGCACGCGTCTCCGCCGCCGACGCCGCGACCCTCCCTCATCAACTGGCCGCCTTGCTGCCCGACATGCCGACACAGATGCGCGCCGACCTCCTGCCCTTGCTGCACGGCAACCTGGAGCACATCGCGCAAGTGCGCGAACAGGCGCAACGGCACGAGCGCACGCTTGACATTGAGCACCGCGAGTGGACGATCTGCCTGGGGCGCGGCTTCGACTTCCTCCACACCCCCAACCTGGCCCTGATCATTGGTCCCTACAGCCCCGACCTGGCCGATCCGCTGCGCAAGGCGGCGGCGATCATCGAGAACAACATGCGGGCAGGCCGCATCCCGGACGACGGTTTCCTGCTGCTCGCCTCTGTGCCTTACGACGAGATCGGCGTCGACCGAGCCCGAGCCGAGTTGAAATCGCGCTTTCTTTCCGACTTTGCCGCCGAGGTCATTGGCAACGAATTCAGCGCACTCGCCCCCAAAATGAAAAAATACACCGCAGTGCTCGACTGGCGCTCGCGCCGTCTCGAACAGCTCGACGACTGAGGGAGAACGGCCGGGCTCTGTGCCTCGTGCTTCGCTAGATTGAAAAACGAAATAACGACGCCGCAGACGGCGGCAAGAACATCTTACAAAACAAACGGATACACAGGGAAAAGAACCATGAAAAAACCTTTGATGAAGCTGCTGCTCGGCGCTGGTGGCCTAATCCTGCTTGCCGGCGCCCCTGCTACAGCGGTCGATCTCTACGGTTTTGGCAGCTATTGGGACAAAGGAGACGCCGAGGGGACCTGGGGCACGGGCGTCGGCCTCAGCCTGCCTTTATTGACCGATCACCTCCGGCTCGACGGCAGGGTCTATTTCTTTGAAAACAGCACCTTGGGCAAAGACGACGAACTCACGCTGGTTCCTGTCGACCTGGGCGTGCAGGTGCATCTGGCTCCTGACGCCGCATTGAATCCCTACGCCCTGGGCGGCGTGTCCTTTATCTACGCCGATGCGGATCGAAGCGATGTGGATTCGAGCTGTGGCGGCTATCTGGGCGGCGGACTTGAATGGTCGCCCTTGTCGATCATCAAGCTGTACGGCGAAGTGGCGTATCGCTTCCAAGAGCTGGCAGGAGGTCGCGGCGACGACATCGATGTGAGCGGATATACCGGAAACCTCGGCGTGAAAATCAATTTTTGACGTTTTTTCGACATCCGCCCTCCCCCTCTGCGCGGCGGGTTCAGGCCACGGCGCGACGCGAGACGCGCGCAGCGTTGCGCGGAGAAATGCCTAAATGCCGGCAATGAAGCGCCTGCCAGACAGCGACAGACGGCAAGGAGTTGCCCATGGAAAAAAAGAAAAAGAGCCTCCTGGTGATCTATCACTCCCAGGGCGGGACCATGGACCGCTTGGCGCAGCGGTTTGCCCGCGGCGCGGCCCTGGAGGCGGAGGTTGCGGTGATCCTGAAAAAAGCCGGAGAGGCCGACGCCAACGACCTGTTGCAGTGCGACGCCATTGCCATTGGTTCTCCTGAATATTTCGGGACCATGGCAGGCATGATCAAAGATTTTTTTGATCGCACCTTTGAGACGGCGCAGGAACAGACCATCGGCCTGCCCTTTGTGCTCTTTGTCTGCGCGGGCAACGACGGGCGCGGCGCTCTGACCCAGATGGACCGGATTGCAGCCGGCTACAAATGGCGCAAGGCGCTTGAACATCGAAGAATTGCAGGCCCGCCAACGGAACAGGATCTGGCCGATCTGGAAGAACTGGGGCACACACTGAGTGCAGGCCTGGATTTCGGCATTTTTTGATTCGCCGCCGCAGGGCAGTGGTCGTGCGCAGGCGAGGCGCATCGCATTTTTTGCGGGCGGTTGAAATGACTATCCCTGGAAAGATCCCCTTGAAAACATTCCAGAATCATGCTCTTTTTGCCGCATGGGAGTGCGGGCCGGCCACCTCATGCGCCAACAAGCGGCCCCCGTTCACCATAACCCCATTTCCCCCACAGAGACGCCCTTATGAGCAGACTTGCCCTTGTCGTTGCCATTGATTGCGAACCCGAACACCAACAAGCCGTCCTGCGCGCCCTCCTTGCCCACCGCGAGCGCTGTCTTGCGCAGGAACCCGGCACCCTGCAATTCGAGGTGCTGATCCCGCTTGACGAGCCAACCAAAATCCGGCTGTTTGAACTCTACGCCGATAGCGTCGCTCTGGCCGCCCACTCCCAGGGAGCGAGCATTGCCAGGTTTCGCCAAGAGGTTGACGGCAAAATCATCAGGGTCGTCAGCCATAAATGCGCGGCGGACAACGCCTTGACCGCGTGAACGGACCATCAGAAGAGGTGCAAAGCCATGTTTGAATCTGCGGAATTAGGCCACAAGATCAAAAAATCCCTGTATGAACAGGAAGTCCCGACACTGCGCGAGGACCTGCTCAACACCCAGACGGAGCTGGCGAAATCTGCCCGGTTTCCGGTGATTATTCTGATCGGCGGACTGGACGGCGCAGGACGCGGCGCAACCGTTAACCTGCTCAACGAATGGATGGACCCGCGCCACATCCAGACCCACGCCATGGGCGAACCCTCGGACGAGGAGCTGGATCGGCCCATGATGTGGCGCTTCTGGCGGGCCCTGCCGCCCAAAGGGAAAATCGGGCTGTTCCTGGGTTCCTGGTACACTTGGCCGATCCTGAACCGGGTCAATGGCGTCACCAAGGAAGCCGACCTGGAACAAAGCATGGAACGGGCCAAACGGCTGGAAAAAATGCTGGTGGACGAAGGCGCCCTGGTGATCAAATTCTGGCTGCATCTCTCCAAGGAGCAGCAGGAAAAACGGTTGAAGTCCCTGGAAAAGAACCCCCTAACCCGCTGGAAGGTCACTGACCGCGACTGGAAACGCCACAAGGCCTACGACAAGTTCCAGGAAGTCCATGAAAACGTCATCCGCCACACCAGCACCGCCGAGGCGCCCTGGCTGATCGTGGAAGGCGCGGACGCCCATTACCGCAACCTGACCATCGGCAAGGTCATTCTCAAGGCGATCCAGGACCGGCTGGAGCAGGACAAAACGCCGCCGCCCAAGGTTTTGGCGCCGCCGCTGATGCCCTCCATCGACAACCTGCACCTGCTGAAAACCCTGGACATGACCCAGGCGATCGACAAAGACAAATTCAAGCTCAAGCTGGAGAAATACCAGGGCAAGCTGAACTCGCTGACCCGCGATCCCAAGTTCAAATACCTGTCGGTGATTGGAGTGTTTGAAGGCAACGACGCCGCCGGCAAGGGCGGCAGCATCCGCCGCATCACCGGCGCGCTCGACGCCCGCTTTTACCAGGTCATCCCCATTGCCGCCCCCACTGAGGAAGAACGGGCTCAGCCCTATTTGTGGCGATTCTGGCGGCATCTGCCCCGCAAGGGACGGGTGACAATTTTCGACCGTTCCTGGTACGGCCGGGTGCTGGTGGAACGGGTCGAGGGGTTCTGCGCCGAGGCCGACTGGATGCGGGCGTACAGCGAAATCAACGATTTCGAAGCGCAGATGGTCCGGCATAATCTGCTGGTGGTCAAATTCTGGTTGGCCATCACCAAGGACGAACAATTGCGCCGATTTGAAGACCGGCAGAAGACCGGCTTCAAGAGCTTCAAAATCACCGAGGAGGACTGGCGCAACCGGGAAAAATGGGAGCAATACGAACATGCGGTGTGCGACATGGTGGACCGGACCAGCACCATGCTGGCGCCGTGGACCCTGGTGGAGGCCAACGACAAGAACTTTGCCCGCCTCAAGGTGCTGAAAACCCTGTGCGAACAGATTGAAGCCAAGCTTGAGGCCTTGCGCGAAGAGGGCGTCGACTACCTGGACAAGCCCAAAAAACACCGCTGACGCCGCAGCCCGCCAACACTTTCAACGTCAAGGAGACCCATGTTTGACCCCAGCACCCTGATTCTGTTCACTTCCGCCTCCCTGCTCCTGGCCCTGGCGCCGGGGCCGGACAACCTCTTCGTGCTCACCCAGTCGGCGCTCAAGGGCCGGCTGGTGGGCTTGGTGGTGACCTTGGGTCTGTGCACCGGCCTGATCGTCCACACCAGCGCCGTGGCTCTGGGGGTTGCCGCCGTGTTTCAGGCCTCGGCCCTGGCCTTCAACCTGCTGAAATACGCGGGCGCGGCCTATCTGCTCTACCTGGCCTGGGGGGCTTTTCGCGCCGGCGCGAGTGTTTTGAGCAGCGAATCCGATCAGGAGATCAGCCTTGCGCGCTACTACCTACGCGGCATCGTGATGAATGTAACCAACCCAAAGGTGTCGATCTTCTTCCTCGCCTTTCTGCCCCAATTCACCCGCCCGGAACAAGGGCATCTGCCGCTGCAGATGTTGGCGCTCGGGGCGGTTTTCATTCTCGCAACCCTGCTGGTGTTCGGCGCGATCAGCCTGCTGGCCGGGGTGCTTGGCCAATGGCTCCGCCGATCCGCGCGGGCGCAACAACTGCTCAACAAAACTGCGGCCGTCGTCTTTGCTGCGCTGGCCGTCAAACTGGCCGTTGCCAGCCGCTAAATTCTGCTTGCCCGCCGACGCGGCAGCCTTGTTGCAGCCTGATTGCAGCCCGCTCACCGCCCGCCGGTAATCAGGCTGAGCGGGCGGGGACAGAGTGTGCTCAGAATGCGGTGGCAGACCACCAACACAGCCACCAACAGCAGGGGAATGCCCAAGTAGAGCGCCAGCATGGTGTAGGCCCCATCCAATGGAATATATTTAAACGCCAGCATACGGACAATGCCCAGCAGCGGCTCGTGGGCCGCGTAAACAAAAAAACTGGCGCCGCCAAGGGCGACCAGACCCTTGCACAGCCACGGGATGCGCAGGATCTGTTTAGTGACGCAGAGGGCGGCTAGCACGCCGACGATCAGACCGGTGCGATGAAGGTAGACGTTGAACCAGGCCTCGTACCAGACAACGTCGGCAATCAGGAGCGGCACGTAGGCAAGATAAATCAGCTTGGCAAAGCGATCAAAGGCGAACAGGCTCTGCCCCTTGACCCCGCACAGGGCGCCTGCGGAAAAAAAGAGCACGCCCACCGCCGCCGGCATGGAGATCGGCCAGCTTTCCGTAACCCAGCAGACATAGACCGCCAGGAAAAAGGGGATGGGCACAAAACGAACAATCGCGGCAAGCGCCGGGGCCAGCAGCACCAGCAGCATCAGGTCGCGGATGAACCAGAAATGGTAGGCAATGGGGTAGCCTTTAAGCCCGAACACGGCGTTGACGTAATCAAAGAGGCCATACTCGGCAATCTTTTTGCCCAGCCCGGTGAAATAGGGCTGGATCGACGGGATGGCCTGGGCCAGGGCGATGAAGGCCAGGGCCGCCAGGTTCCAGAACAGGAAAGGGATAAGCAGGCTGCGCAGCCGGGAGAGGATCTTGTTGAGGTAGGTCTGCTGCGACCAGTGGAAGGTGGCGAAAAAGAGATACCCCGACATCAAAAAAAACAGGGGCACCGCGGTGCGGGCAATCCCCTCGGAGAGCAGGATGCGGATGACGTTGGTCAGGCTGTTGAGGTCGGCGGTTCCGAGGCTGCCGCCCGAATAGTGGATGACCGTGCCGTAGGCGTGGATGTAAATCACGCCGATAATCGGAGGAAAGCGAAGCAGTTTCAGCCGCAGCGACGATTCGTTGTCTATCATGATCTGTGTGAGGAAAAAAAGAAGGGGAGAATGGCGGGCCGGATCAGGGGCCGTCGGCGCCGTTGCAACCGACGCAAGGCGGCCTGACGAAAACAACAAGCCGGAGAGGCATTCCTCCGGCTCGTCTGGAAGGTGCAATGGTCGGGGGACTGCCTGGCATCAGCGCCGTCCGCCTCCGTGATGATGGCCACCGTGACCGCCGTGACCGCCGCCGTAGTAGCCGCCGCCGAAATAGAAACTCGGGGCAAACCACATCCAACCCGGATCGGCGTACACCGCCGGCGCATAGGGCGAGTAATAGGGTCCGTAGGGGTAGGGATCATAGTAGTAGGGGTCGCGGTAGTAGCCCACGCAACCGCCACAGGTGAACAGCAGCACTGCGGCCGCAAGCAAACGACGTTTCATGGCGCTCCTCCTTGCCGCCCATCAGCGGGCGGTGCCTTCATTATACCATAGGTTCCCGCTGTTGGTCACCGTTCTCTTGGCGACGTCGCCGGCGGGGCGCAAAATTGTCGCGCGACCAGCTGGAGAGGAGAATTTCCTTGAAAAACCGCTGTTTCTAGTCTTAATACAGGCTGTTGTCCGGGAAGGGCTCTTCGTCCCGCCGGCACGCCTTGGTGCAGATCGCCTACTCAAGACTCGGGAGCAATGCCATGCGAGAGGAAATGCAGAACGTACTGCGGGAGATTGCAGGCGGAAGCGGCAGGATCACGGCGCTGACCGGCGCCGGCATTTCCGCCGAGAGCGGCATCCCCACCTTTCGCGGCCCGGAGGGCTACTGGACCGTGGGCTCCAAGGTCTACCAGCCGCAGGAGATGGCCACCTTTCACATGTTCTGCCAGATGCCCGACGAGGTATGGAAATGGTATCTGTACCGGATGGGCGTCTGCGGCGGGGCCGAACCCAACGCCGGCCATCTGGCCCTGGCGGCGATGGAAGAGCGCTTCGGCGACCGCTTCACCCTGATCACCCAGAACGTCGACGGTTTGCATCTGCGCGCCGGCAACAGCCTGGAGCGCACCTTCCAAATCCACGGCAACGTCTTTTACATGCGCTGTTCCCTGGAATGCAGCGAGGCCTTCTACCCGATTCCTGCGGCGGTGCGCCCCAAGAACAAGGAAGAGCGCCTGACCGACAGCGACCGGGAGCACCTCAAGTGTCCGCTGTGCGGGGCGCGGTCGCGGCCCCACATCCTGCTGTTTGACGAGAGTTACAACGAGCACCACTACCATTTCTACAGCTCGCTCAAAACGGCTCAGAACACGGATTTGCTGATTGTGGTCGGCACGGCCGGGGCCACCAATCTGCCCAACCAGGTGGCCCGCGAGGTCTATCTGCGCGACGGGGTGATCATCGACGTCAACATCGAAACCAATCCCTTTGCCCAACTGGCCGAGACCAGCACCCGAGGTTTTTTCGTCAAGGAACCAAGCGCCTCGGCCCTGCCCGCCATTCTTGCCGCCATGGCCTGATCGCACCCTCTCGGCGCCGTCGCCGCTTTCCCCGGCGGCGACCGTCAACGGAGCCTGCC
The DNA here is from genome assembly GCF_030824455.1 of Desulfobulbus sp. Lineage (GTDB taxonomy): Bacteria > Desulfobacterota > Desulfobulbia > Desulfobulbales > Desulfobulbaceae > Desulfobulbus. The sequence continues at coordinate 21,662 of NZ_JAVBXR010000021.1, read as the reverse complement.
GGCGACCACGAACCCCCTTGACCGGCAAACTGGGCGCAAGACGGAGTTGACCATCTGAAGAGTTCGGCTTATCTTGCTTAGGTTATGTGCTCAACGGAGAGAAGATATGGATATCAAAGGATTGCGAAAAGAATACGACAACCCGGTGCTGAGCCGGGAGATGCTTGCGCCTGACCCGTTCCATCAGTTTGAACGGTGGTTCAACGAAGCCTGCGCCATTGAGTTGCCCGAACCCAACGCCATGACCCTGGCCACGGTGGGCGCGGACGGCCAACCGACCCTGCGCACCGTGTTGCTCAAGCTTTTTGACCAGAACGGCTTTGTCTTCTTCACCAACTACGGCAGCCGCAAAGCTCAGCAGATCAGCGGAAACCAAAAGGTCGCCCTGCTCTTCCCCTGGATCAAACTGGCGCGGCAGGTAGAGGTTACTGGCATCGCCGAGAAGATCAGCGCCGCCGAATCGGCCCGCTATTTTGCCAGTCGACCGCGCGACAGCCAGCTGGGCGCATGGATATCCAAGCAGAGTTCGGTGCTCACCTCCCGCCAATTGCTGATGCAGGAGCTCGATAAAATAAAAAACAAATTTCTCAAGGGCGAGATACCCCTGCCTGATTTTTGGGGCGGTTATCGGGTCCGTCCGGTCACCGTTGAATTCTGGCAGGGCCAGACCAGCCGACTCCACGACCGATTTCTCTACCGCCGCGGCGAAGGCGACCGCTGGACCATCGAACGACTGGCGCCCTGAATCGGCGCGCCATCGGCCGCAGCGCTATTGCCCTCTCCCTCTTTTCCTTTATTCAACCCGGATTTGCCCATGCGCACATCGCTGCTTTGTTCGCTCATTCTGATTCTTGCCTGCAATGTCTTTGCCGAAGAGCAGCAGGCTTCCACCAACCTCTCCGTGACCCCGCTGGTGGTGACGCCCTCGCAGCAGGAGCCTGCTCCGGCCGGCAAACAACCAGACTGGCTGCCCTTGCCGGAAACGTCCCCGGCCGCGCCGTCTCCGTCGACGGCCTCCCCGTTTCTGACTCAGCCCCAGGCGGAAGAAAAACCGCAGGCTGAGGCTCCGCCGCCCGCCCAACCTGCCCAGCAGCCTGCTGCAGAACCGAAAAAAGCGGCAACCGCTCCAGCAATCACAGAGCCTCCGGCAACCGCTCCGGCAACCACAGAACCTCCGGCCAAAAAACCGGTAAAACCCAACCAGCGCGGCAAGGTCAGCGCCATTGCCAAAAGCGTGGGGCCGGGCAACAACGTGCCCTTGCTGCTCGCCGGATCGGTGGACGACACTGAGCTGCTCAAGCAACAAATCTCCCCCTGGACCACCCTGTTTGGCGCGTACAAGCCGCTGCTGCAGGTGACCGCCGCGCCGCCGCTGCTTGCCGGCGCCCGCCCCCTGCAGTCGATGACGGCGACCGAAGAGCCGGAACCGCAGATCACCATCGAATCGGTGATGGCCCAAAAAGTGGCCCGGCAGGAAGAAGGCGAAAAGGCCAGCGACAGCCTCGATATCCTCGCCTCCCTGGTGGAACTGCAGAAAAACATCAAACAGCAGATTGCAGTCATCTCGAAAAAGCTTAAAGCCAGCACCTCGGATGCGGAAAAGCAGAGCCTTCAGGACGAGTTGACCAAGCTGGACAAGCAGCTTTCCGAGACCGGAGCGGATTTTGAACGGATCGCCACCGGGGTGGAACCGGCAGTCTTTGCCGAACAGCAACCAGTCACCTTCAGCTGGAAGGATGAGGTCGCCACCCTGCTCGAGCCCACCATCAAAGAGTTGAAACAGCTGACCGCCCGGGCCCGGCTAAAATCCGAACTCAAGGAAACCATCGCCGACCACGGCAAACAACGGGCAGCGGCGCAACAGGCGGTGGCGCATCTCAACCGGCTGATGGACGACGCCAAGGATCCCAAGATTAAAGCCTATCTGGGCGAACTGCTGCCCGCTTGGCAGAATGTGGAAAAGCGGATCAGCAGCAAACTGGATCTGGCCCAGCGCGAACTGGCCAAGCTGGAGGACAAGGACGTCTCGCTCCTGCAAAGTTCCAGCAACTCGGTGCGCGAATTTTTCCGGGACCGCGGTTTGTATCTGTTGATCGCCTTTGCCGCCTTTGTGGTCATCCTGCTCGCCTTCCGCTTGGCGGCCCGCCTGCTTTTCTTTGTCCTGCCCGGGGCCAAGAAAGAGCAGCGGCCCATCCACGTCCGCATCCTCGACATCTTCTTCCAGGTTTTTTCGGTTTTTTTCGCCATCTGCGGACTGATTTTCGTCCTCTACACTGCGGAAGACTGGTTTCTGCTCAGCGCCACCATTGTCCTGTTCTTCGGCCTGGCCTGGACGGTGCGCCAAACCCTGCCCAAGATGTGGCAGCAGGTTCGGCTGGTGCTCAACATGGGGTCCATCCGCGAAGGCGAGCGCGTCATTTATGAAGGCGTGCCCTGGAGGGTGGAATCGCTCAACGTCTTCTGCAAGCTCTACAACCCTGCCATGGCCATGTACCTGCGCATCCCGATTGAAAATATGCTCGGCCTCGTTTCCCGGCCCTACCACAACGACGAGCCCTGGTTTCCCTGCAAACGAGGCGATTGGATCGCCATCGACGGCAAGCCCTTTGCCAAGGTGGTCAGCCTTTCCCACGAACAGGTGGAGGTGGTCGAGCTGGGCGGGCGGCGGACGGTATATCAGACCGGCGATTTTCTGGGGATGTCGCCGGCCAACCTGTCGCGCAATTTCAGCCTTCGGGTGGTTTTCGGCCTGTCCTACGACCTGCAGGCCGAGATCACCACCACGGTTCTGGAAACCATGAAAACATTTCTCCAGCAAAAGCTGGAAGAAAACGGCTACGCCGAAGACTGCCTCAGCCTGACGGTGGATTTCCTCCAGGCCGGGGCCTCGTCCCTGGACGTGGCGGTGTTGGCTGATTTCAAGGGCGAACAGGCTCCGGCCTACCGGCGGATTGAACGCGCCCTGGGCAAGTGGTGCGTGGACTGTTGCAACGCCAACAACTGGGAGATTCCTTTCCCGCAGATGACCGTGCACCTGCCCTCGGGCGTCAAGGCGTGAGCAACGGATGAGGAATTGATGCAAAACGATCAGCTTCTGCAGCAACTGGCCGACATCGTCGGCGCCGCCAACGTCTCGGCCAGCGCCGTTGACCGGATCACCCATTCCTTTGACGCCACCCAGCGGCAGTGTCTGCCCGATGTGGTGGTCCATCCCGGCAACGCCGAGGAAATCAGCCGCATCGTCCGCCTGGCCAACGCCCAGCGGATTCCCCTGCTGCCGCGCGGCGCGGGCAGCGGTTTCACCGGCGGCAGCCTGCCGGTCCACGGCGGAATCGTGCTGGTGCTGACCCGGATGAACCGCATCCTGGAAATCGACGTCGACAACCTGATCGCCGTGGTTGAACCGGGCGTGGTCACTGGACGGCTGCAAAAGGAGGTGGAGCGGCTTGGCCTGTTCTATCCGCCCGACCCGGCTTCCAAGGATTTCTCCACCCTGGGCGGCAACATCGCCGAATGCGCCGGCGGGCCGCGCTGCGTCAAGTACGGGGTGACCCGCGATTACGTGCTGGGCCTGGAGGTGGTGACGCCCACCGGCGAGATCATCCACACCGGCGGCCGGACCATGAAAAACGTGGTCGGCTACGATCTGACCCGTCTCTTTGTCGGCTCCGAAGGCACCCTGGGCGTCGTCACCCGGATCATCCTGCGGCTCCTGCCCAAACCCGAGGCCCGCAAGACCATGCTGGTCGCCTTTGCCTCCATCGACGGCGCGGCCGAGGCGGTTTCCGCAGTCATTCGCGGCAAGATCATCCCCACCACCCTGGAGTTCATGGACGGATCCGCCATCGACTGCGTGCGCAAGGCCGCCCCCCTCGATCTGCCCCTGGATTGCCGGGCGGCGCTGATCATTGAGGTCGACGGCGACCTGTCGGTGCTGGACAGCCAGGTCGACAGGATTCTAGCAATCATCGAGCCGCTGGGCGTGCTTGAAACCCGGGTGGCGGCCACCAGCGAGGAGTCGGAGGCGATCTGGAAGGTTCGGCGCAGCGTCAGCCCCAGCCTGCGCAACCTCAACCCCCATAAATTCAATGAGGACATTGTCGTGCCGCGCTCCAAGGTGCCAGAGATGATCCGGGCCCTGGAGGCCGTCTCCAACCGCTACGGCGTGCCGATCGTCAACTTTGGCCACGCCGGCGACGGCAACATCCACGTCAACGTCATGGTCGATCTCGCTGAGGCAGGCATGGAAGAAAAGGTGCAGTCGGCCTTGCACGACATCTTCCGCGCCACGGTCGGCCTGGGCGGCTCGGTCAGCGGCGAGCACGGCATCGGCACCGCCAAGGCCGCCTATATCGGCATGGAACTGGACCCGCCGACCCTGGCCGCGATGCGCACCATCAAGAAGGCCCTGGACCCTAACAACATCATGAATCCGGGCAAAATTTTTCTCGAAGACCAACCGGAACCGGGCGCAACCGCCGGGTAATTGCACGACTCATGGCTGAACTGAAAACACTGGAAGACTATCGGGACGAAATCGCCCAATGCGTGCGCTGCGGCGCCTGTCAGGCCCATTGCCCGGTGTACCTGGAAACTGGACGGGAAGGTTCGGTGGCGCGGGGCAAGATTGTCCTGGCGGCGGCGGTGCTTGACGGCGAAGTGGAGCTGGACGAACGATTGCGCGAGGAGATCAGCCTCTGCCTGCTCTGCGGCTCCTGCGTGGTCAAATGCCCGAACCATACCCCGACCGACGCCATTGTCGGCGTGCTGCGACGGCAGATCACCGAGACTCACGGCCTCACGCCCATCGGCAAGGGCGTGGCGGCGCTGACCGGCTCCAAATCGCTCATCAAAACCCTGCTCAAGGGCGCGGACCTGCTGTCGCCGCTGCTGTTCAAAAAGATCCCGGAAACCAGCGGCCTGCGGTTGCGTTTTTCCCCGGAGTTGCTCAGGGAACGCAGCCTGCCGCCCATTCCGGAGCGCAACCTCTTTGCCCGCGTGCCCGAGTTGCTGGAGGGCGAAACCGACAAGCCGGTGGTCGGCGTGTTTGCCGGCTGCGCCCTCACCTATCTCTATCCCCAGGTGGGCGAGTTGCTGGCACGCCTGCCGCACAGCCTGGGCTACTCAGTGTTCGTGCCCAGGGATCAGGGCTGTTGCGGCATGCCGGCCCTTTCCTCGGGCAACGGCCCGCTGATCGACAAACTGGCCGGCGCCAACCTCAAGGCCTTTGCCGGCCGCAAGATTGCCGCCGTCCTCACCGGTTGTGCCTCCTGTCACGGCATGCTGGCCGGCCACTCTGCGGAAAAAACCGGCAACCCCTTCGGGGCCGAACTGGTCGACATCCATGTTTTTCTTGCTAAAAACGGACTGATTGAACGCTTGGCCGCCCTGCCTAAATGGAAACAGCGTGTTCGGGTGACTTACCACGACCCCTGTCATCTGCATAGCGCAGGCGTTGTCCGCCAGCCGCGCGACCTGCTGCGCGCCCTGCCCCAGGTTGAGTTTGTCGAGATGGAAGACGCCGGCCTCTGCTGCGGTCTGGGCGGGACCTTTACCGCCGCCCACCCTGGCTTAAGCCGCTCGATTGGCGACCGCAAGCTGCAGGGACTGCAGGCCAGCGGCGCCACGCTGATTGCCAGCGGCTGCCCCGGCTGCATCCTCCAATTGCAGGACATTGTCGACCGGGCCGGGTTGCCGGTGCGGGCGGTGCACACCCTGGAATTGATCCAGCAGGCCTTGAGCGAATCGCCGCAATGACGAACCCGCGCGCCATTGCCCTGCGCTACGGACGTGGCCAGTTGGAGTGCGCGCTTCCCGCCCACGCCGAGATCCTGACCATCCGCGAGCCCGGCCATTGCCTCAACCGCGCCTCCTTCCTGGCTGGCCTGCACCGGTTGTTGCCGCAGGTGTTGCCTCCGGGTCCGATTGCGGTTGTGGTGGCCGACAAGACCCGCCTGTGCGACTATCCGATTGTCCTGCCCTGGCTGACCGAAGCGCTGCTTGCACGGGGCGGGGATCCCAGCCGCATTGTTTTTTACATTGCCTACGGCGTTCATGCCCGCCAAAGCGACGCCGAATCGCTGGCCGCCTACGGCCCGACCTTTGCCGATTACCGGTTCATCCACCACAACAGCGCCGATCCAGAGCAGTTTGCCGAGTTGGGCCGAACCAACCGGGGGACGCCGGTGCGCGTGCGCCGAGATCTGCTCACGGCCGGAATGATCCTCACCGTGGGGGCCATCTCCCACCACTATTTCGCCGGGTTCGGCGGCGGCCGCAAACTGCTCTTCCCCGGCTTGGGCGAACGGGAGGCCATCTTTTGCAACCACCGGCTGTTTCTTGATCCTAGCCTGCACGCCCTGGCCCCCGGCTGTTGTCCTGGGCAGACAGAGGGCAATCCGCTGGCCGAGGATCTGGCTGAAATCAACCGGCTGCTGCCGCCCTATCTTTCCCTCCACGGGCTGCTCGACAGCCAGGGCCGGGTGGCGGACTTCCGCTTCGGAGCAAGCTACGACGATTTTCTTGCCGCCTGCCGCGAGCACGACGCCCTCTACCGGGCCAAGGTCGACGCCGCCTATGATCTGGTGCTGGCCTCAGCCGGCGGCTATCCCAAGGACATCAACTTCATCCAGGCGCACAAGGCGATTGACAACGCCGCCGCCTTTGTCCGCGACGGCGGCGAGTTAATCCTCCTGGCCGAATGCGCCGACGGCGTGGGCTCGACCACCTTTCTCCCCTATTTCGAGTTGGGTGGATGGGAGGCGACCTTTGACCGCCTGCTGGCCGATTACAGCGGCAACGGCGGCACAGCCCTGGCGATGATGGCCAAGACCAAACGCATCCGCATCGCCCTGGTCACCAATCTGGACGAACCCTTGTGCCAACGGATCGGCGTAGCCCGAATCAGCCGGGAGGAGGCGTGCCAACGGGCCGTTTTCGCGCCAACATGCGCCGTCGTCGAAAACGCCTCGCTGCTGATTCGAGCCAGACCCCAAGCAGACCACATTGTGGCTTAATCACGCCGTACCTTTATCTGTTGCCAGTTACCCGGCGCCGTGCTAAGGAAAGATTGCGCCACTCATTGCTTTGCGCCGTGTTGCCGCCCAAAGGACACCCTCTGACCGCTATTTTCCGGATACATTTTCCATGACTCAGCAAAAAAAGAATTCGATCCTCAGTCTGTTCGCCTCGGTTCAGTTGGCCCTGTCGCTGCTTTTCCTTCTCGCCGCCACCTCGATCATTGGCACCCTCATTCCCCAAAACAACCCGCCGGATTTCTACATTGAGCGGTATGGCTTCAAAACGGCCCAGTTGCTGCGGATCCTCGACATCCCGGACATGTACAATTCGTGGTGGTTCCTGGGCCTGCTCTCCCTGTTTGCCCTCAACCTCACGGTCTGCAGCCTGGAACGCATTCCTCAGGTGATCCGCACTCTCCGCCGGGACGGATTGACCGTGCCGCCCGCGCAGTTGGCTAAATTCCCTCTCCATCGGGAACTGCGGCTGGCCCATGCCATGGAAGCGGCAACCACACGGGTCGAAGCCCTGTTCACGACCCTGGGCTGGCGGGCGCGGACAGCGAACCTGGAGCAGGGCCGTCTGTTATTTGCCGAACGAGGCGGCTGGACCCGGTTCGGCGTCTATGTGGTGCATTGCTCCATTCTGATCATCCTGGCCGGCGCCCTGGTCGGCTCGTCGACCGTGGCGCGCATCATCGGCAACCCGAAGTTTGCCTTCAAGGGATCGATCATGCTGCCGGAGGGCGAAAGCACCAATCACCTGATTGCCTTCAAAAGCGGCGAGCACATTGACCTGGATTTCCATCTCCGCTGCGACGCCTTTGCCATTGAGTACTATCCCAACGGCATGCCCAAGACCTATCGCTCCAAGGTGACGGTCATTGACAAGGGACAGCCGGTGCACAGCGCCGACATTGAGGTCAACCAACCGCTGACCTACAAGGGCGTCACCTTTTACCAGTCAAGCTACCAACCTTATCAGAACTATCAAGTTTCGTTGAAAAAACAGGGATCGACCGCCGCAACCAGCGCCATCGTCGCCACGGCCAAACAGACGGATTGGCCCGAGGCGGGCGTCAGTTACGGCATCATCAATCGGGAAAGCCAGGGTGAAGCGACCCGGCGGCTGAAGATCTGGTTTACCGACAACCAGGGCGAGCCCTCGGTGTTCTGGGTCAACAACAATCAGGAGGCGATCATCGAACGCCCTTCCGGAACCTATCTGCTCACCCTGCGCCAGCTGTACGCCACCGGCCTCCAGGCCACCAAAGATCCCGGGGTCTGGCTGGTCTATCTCGGCTGCCTGCTGATGTTGGTTGGCCTCTACATCGCCTTTTTCCTTTCCCACCGCAAACTCTACGCCTTCATCCAGCCGGATGCGGACGGCTGCCGCATTCTTTTCGCTGGCGAGGCCAATAAAAACAAGGTAGGCTTTGAAGATAAATTCTCCGAGCTTATCAACACGTTAGAGAAATAATTCAAATCAATACCTATTCCCAGCGTTCCTGCCTGGCAACGGATAGACTATGGACAGTTCGCAACTCTTTGGCGTTACCATGATCGCCTACATTGTGGCCGCAGCCTTTTACATCGGGCTGTTTCTCTTTAAAAATGAACGGGTAGGCGTATTCGGCATGGCCCTAGCCATGGCGGGGGTGGGCATCCAGACTGCGGCCACCGGCCTGCGCTGGTATGAGTCGTATCAGATGGGCGCCGGCCATGCACCGCTGACCAACATGTATGAATCGCTGGTTTTTTTCGCCTGGTGCACGACGATCATTTATCTGGTGCTGGAATTTCGATTCAAGACCCGGGTGATGGGCGCCTTTGTCATGCCCTGCGCGGCCGTGGCCATGGCCTACGCCTCGTTTTCGGATCGGATCGACGACCAGATCAGTCCGCTGATTCCGGCCCTGCAGTCCAACTGGCTGATTGCCCATGTGGTCACCTGCTTCATCGGCTACGGGGCCTTTGCCGTGGCCGGCGGCCTGGGCGTGATGTATCTGCTGAAGCAGTCGGCGTCGAACGCAAACGACCGCCAGCCGTTGCTCAACGCCTTGCCCGAATTGAAGGTGATTGACGACCAGACCCACAAGACCATCGTGTTCGGCTTCATGTGGCTTTCGGCGGGCATTATCACCGGCGCCGTCTGGGCCAACGAGGCCTGGGGCACCTATTGGAGCTGGGACCCCAAGGAAACCTGGTCCATCATCACCTGGTTTCTCTACGCCCTGACCCTGCACGCCCGCTTTACCAGGGGGTGGCGGGGGCGCCGCATTGCCTGGCTGGCAATCCTCGGTTTTTTAGCGGTTTTTTTCACCTATTTCGGAGTCAATTTCTTCTTGTCCGGACTCCACAGTTACGGTTCGGTGTAGGATGACTGCAAACGGACTTTTCGGGCTCAAGAAACAGTTTCAAATCGTTTGCCTGCCTTGACAAGATCTATCCCGACACGCTATAAAATCTGCACTGTGAATATCACTTTTGAAAGATGGAACAATGGATGCAGGTTGGAGACGGGGCATGAAAAGAGTGTTGGTGAGCGGAATACTTCTCGCATTTTGTTGCGCCCCTTGCTCCCTTGGCGAGGCGACCACCGCAGGCGACACCGACAAGGGACCGGCGGAGATGACCCTGCAGACCACACTCGACCCGGAAAAACCGCCCAAGCCTGCGGTGTTCCCCCACGGCGCGCATCAGGCGCGGCTGGGTTGCAAGACCTGCCACCACGGCAAGACGGCCGAAGGCAAACGTCTTTCCTATGTTGCCGGGCAGAAAATCGAAAAATGCGAGACTTGCCACAACAGCAAGGCCGGCATGCCGGAGAAATGGGGCACCTTTAAAAACGCCGCCCACGTTCTCTGTCAGAATTGTCACCGCAAGAACAGGCCGGAATTGACCGAATGCAAGGTGTGCCACAAGAAATAAGCCCACCCCGCACCATCCCGCGTTGCTCACGGCAAGAAAAAAGGCTGCCCGTATCGGACAGCCTTTTTTCTTGCCGTTTTTGCCTGCAGACAGCGCGCTATTCGCGCTCCACATGCATCCGGGAGATGTCCCCCACGCAAAGCACCAGTTCCCCTAGCGCGGTCAACAGGTTAAGCCGGTTCTGCCGAATCGCCGCGTCTTCGGCCATGACCATCACCTTGTCGAAGAAACGATCCACCGGTTCCTTCATCTCCAGCATTTCCAACAGTGCGGCAGGATACGATCGGCTTTCGATCAACGGCAGGGCCTTGTCCCGCACTCCGGTCAATGCCGTCAACAGGTCGCGTTCCTCTGGCTCGCACAACAACTGGGCATTGACCTCGGTCGCTTTATTGTCTTTGATGATGTTTCTGATTCGCTTGAACGAACCGGCCAACACCCGGAAACTCTCCTGACCGCGAATTTGGTCCAGTGCTTCAATGCGCTTCAGACAATCAACCGGATCGTCAAACCCCACACTGGTTGCGGCCTCGACCAGTTCCTGGGGCAAGCCGCCGGCAATTTGCTCATTCTCAAAACGAAGCCGAATGAAGGCCACCACCTCGTTAACCACTTCCGAATTTTGAGCAACAACGCCCTCATAGCCGCGCAACGCGGCGGTTGCCGCCTCGCTCAGGGAAAGCGAGATGTTCAGCCCGCGAATGATGTTGATCAGCCCGATCGCCTGACGCCGAAGACCAAAGGCGTCTTTGTTGCCGGTGGGCTTTTCGCCGATGGCAAAGCACCCCACCAGGGTGTCCAGACGATCCGCAATGCCCACCAGTGCGCCCAGAAGCGACTGGGGCAGTTCGCCGCCGGCCCGGACCGGCAGGTAATGTTCCTCGATGGCCTGGGCCACGACCGGTTTCTCGCCGTCGTGCAGGGCGTAAACCCGCCCCATGACGCCTTGCAAGGTGGGAAATTCGCCTACCATGGCGGTCAACAGATCGGCCTTGGCTAAGCGGGCGGCTCGGGCCACGTCCTCCTGCAGTTCGGGAGCGATTTTGGCGGCAAGATCAGCGGCAAGGGAGGTGATCCGCTCGCTCTTTGCCTGCATGGTCCCCAATTCTTTCTGGAACACAATGCCGTGCAATTCCAGGCAACGGTCGGCCAGCGGCTGTTTGCGATCCTCGTTGAAAAAGAACAGTCCGTCCTCAAGTCGGGCCCGCAACACCCTTTCGTGGCCGCTGGCGGCGAGTGAAGCGTCGGCCACCTTGGTGTTGTTGACCGCCACAAACAGGGGCAGCAACTTGCCGTCAGCCCCGGCCACAGGGAAATATTTCTGGTGCTCGCGCATCGAGGTCACCAGGGTTTCTTGGGGCAACTGCAGGAATTTCTCGTCAAAATGTCCGCAAACGCCGTAGGGGTGCTCCACCAGGTTGGTCACCGTGTCCAGCAGCCCTTCGTGAAGGATCGGCTGCGCGCCGACGATTCCTGCCCCCTCGCGCACAGCCCGCTGCACTTCGGCAATCACCTTGGCTCTGCGTTCAACAGGATCGGCGACGACAAAGCGCTCGGCAAGGCCGCTCAAATAGGCGTCCACCCCGTCCACCTCAAAGGATGCGGGCGCCAAAAAGCGGTGTCCTCGGGTGGCGACGCCGCAGGTCACGCCTTCAATGTTCAGGGGCAGCGCCGCCCCGTTGTAGAGGGCGAGAAGCCACTGGATAGGGCGGGCAAAGGCCATGCTGTAATCGGCCCAGCGCATCGATTTGGGAAACACCAGCTCGCGAATGAGGGATTCCAGCAAGGCCGGCAGCAGGGCTGTGGTTTCCTGCCCCTTGACGTCTTCAATCACCATCAGGTACTCGCCTTTAGCGGTGGCCACGACCTGCAGCTGCTCCGGATCACAACCGCGGGAGCGGGCAAAGCCGACAGCCGCCTTGGTCAGTTTGCCCTCAGCGTCAAAACCGGCCTTTTTGGAGGGACCGATATGCTCCTGACGGCGATCCGCCTGACGGGATTGCAACTCGCCAATCGCCAGGGTCAAACGACGCGGCGTGCCAAAGGTGCGGATGGCGTCAAAGCTCAGATCCAGCGCCCGCAGTTTTTTGGCGGCGTCGCTGGCCAAGGCGTCTAAAGCCGGTTGAATGTAACCGGCCGGGATTTCTTCTGTTCCGATTTCAAAAAGAAGTTCACTCATCGCAGTCTGGTGGTGTTGAGTTGGTGGAAAGTCCTGCAGAACAACTGCTCCGGCGCAATGCTTTCAAGCGACAACCGGAGGCCCGACGACACTGTCCGCGCAGTCTCCCGGCGGTTCGGGCCATTCGACGGAGGCAAACGCTGAATACCCGCTGGCAATATTTTTCACAACAACTTTGTACCAATCAAAGGCCTGCCGGCCCTGCAGGGCGGCACTGACCCGACGGCACAGGGATTCCACGGTTTGGCCTTGCCCAGGGAGGGCGCCGCCTTGCTCGACCAGGGCAATCAGGTCCTCAATCCACAGGAACGATTTCATGCGCACAGCGACGGTGACCACGCCCCATATTCCGGAAAAAGCCGTTGTTGCCGGCGGGTTGATATGGGTCGGCAGCGAAACCGGCACATCGACCTCGACTACCAAATCAAGCTCGCGGGCCAGCGAACCGTGCAGGCGGCAATCGTAGCGCACCATGCTGCCCGGTCGCCCAGCCTGTTCGGCCTGAAAAAAATAAGGGAAATCGATCTCGAGATGAGCGGCCTCGGCATCCAGCCGCAGTTTCATCTCTTCTAAAATCAGATGAAAGGTCTTCAGATTGAAAGCGCCGTGAAACTGGTTCAGGATCTCGACAAAACGGCTCATGTGCGTGCCCTTGAACCGGTGCGGCAGGTTGACGTACATATTCACCCGCGCCACGGTCTGCTGGGTGGCGCTCGCCTTGTCGAGCACCATGATCGGATAGGCGATCTGCTTGACGCCGACCTTGCGAATGTCAATCCGCCGCGAGTCGTGCAGGTTTTGAATGTCTTTCATGAAAGGGATCGACGCGCGGTTGTCGGCGCGATCAAAATTCAGGCGAGATATTTGCGAATTGTGGCCTTCAGTTCGTCCATGTTGGCCGACTTGACCACATAGGCTTCAGAGGCCCAGCTGCCGAAATCCTGTTTGTATTCCTGATAGGCGGAGCTGAGGATGATCGGCAGGTTTGCCTGCAACTCCTTCATCTGGCGCAACACTTCGATGCCGTTCATCTCCGGCATGTTGATGTCAAGCACCACCAGATCCGGCGGATTTTCCCGAAACTTGGCCAAGGCTTCGACGCCGTTGTAGGCGGAATCCACCACATATCCTTCGTCCTCAAACTCTTCCCGATAGAGCAGTTGGATGCTTTCCTCGTCGTCAACCAGCAGGATGCGTTTCTTGTTCACAGTTCCTCCTACAGTTTTACCTCGCGGAGGTACCGACAGGTCTCCTCCGGCGGCATGGGATTGATGTAGAATCCGGTCCCCCACTCAAATCCGGCAATGGAGGTCAGCTTCGGCACAATTTCAAAATGCCAGTGGTAGTGTTCCAGCGGACCGGAACGCAGGGGTTGGGTGTGGAGAACGAAATTATAGGGAACATGGGGAATGCAGGCGTCGATGCGGCGCAGGGTCTCGGAAAAGATCTCGGCCAGGGCGATCAACGAGGCGTCGTCCTGTTCGATGTAGGAAGAATTGTGATACCGCGGCATGATCCAGGTCTCGAAGGGCGAGCGCGGAGCAAAAGGAGCCAAGGTGACAAACTGTTCATTTTCACAAACGAGGCGTACCTTTTGCTGGATCTCCTGGCGGATGATGTCGCAAAAAACACAGCGATCCTTGTACTTGTAATACGACAGACTGCCCTCGAGCTCTGAGGTGACCATCCGCGGCAAGATAGGCAGGGCAACCAGCTGGGAGTGCGAATGTTCCAACGAGGCGCCGGCGGCCTTGCCGAAATTTTTAAACACCACCACATAGTTAAAACGATTGTCCTTCGACAGATCGCGAATTCTGTCGCGGAATGCACGGAAGGTCAGCAACATGTCGTGCGGCGGCAGATGAGAAAACCGGTCGGAATGATTGGGACTCTCGATGATGACCTCATGGGCGCCAATGCCGTTCATCCGGTCGTACAGCCCTTCGCCCTGTTTGTCGAGATTCCCCTCAATGATCAGGGCCGGGTATTTATTGGGCACAACGCGGACTTTCCAACCCGCGGTGTTGGGATAGCCCCATTCGCGTCCATAGACCAGCACCTCTTCCGGGGTGGTCTTTTCGTTGCCGGGACACAACGGGCAGAAACCGCCCTTGACCTTGAACTCCTCCACCAAAAAATCGGTGGGGCGTTTGCCCCGTTCCTGGGCAATAATGATCCAGCGACCGAGAATCGGGTCTTTGCGTAATTCAGGCATACAGACGCCTATCTCCCCTGCTCTTTTTCGCGCTGCTCCTGCCGGGTTTTGCAGTCGATGCAGTACTTGGCCACTGGGCGGGCCTGCAGTCTTTTCACCGCGATTTCCTCACCGCAACCGGCGCACACGCCGAAGCTGCCGTCGTCGATCCGGGCCAACGCCTCTTCGACCTTGTCCATCAGCTTGCGTTCCCGACCGCGTATGCGCAACTCGAAACTCCGATCGGATTCCATGGTGGCGCGATCGTTGGGGTCCGGGATGTTGCCGGTGTGGCTGGTCATCTCGTTCAAGGTCTGCTCGACATCGGTGTTGATGTCCGCCTTCATTGCTTCAAGCTGCTCTTTGAACCGCAGCAAATCTTTATCATCCATGTGTATTCTCCAACAAGGTGGTTCTCGCGATCTGCCTTCAGTATATCATGGGGACACAGGCCTGACAAACTCTCCGCTCTTGCCGCCGCTTTTGCGCAACAAACGAATATCTGAAACAACCATACTCTTGTCAACGGCCTTGCACATGTCGTATATGGTCAACGCCGCCACCGACACGGCGGTCAGCGCCTCCATTTCCACCCCGGTGCGGCCGGTCATTGCAACCGTGGCTTCCATGTGGACGGCGCACTGTTCGTCGTTAAACGAAAAAGCAATGTCCGCTGCCGTAATCGCCAGGGGGTGGCACAACGGAATCAACTGATCCACCTTCTTGGCCGCCATGATGCCGGCAATGCGCGCCACGCCGAGCACGTCGCCTTTCTTGATTGTGCCCTGGCGAACCATGTCGTAGGCCTGCCGAGACATGGTGATGGATCCGGCCGCCACCGCCTGCCGGGTGGTCTCCGCTTTCGCGCTGACGTCCACCATGCGGGCGTTGCCGCTGGCGTCAAAATGGGTGAACTCCAGATTCTCAACCATTGGCGACCTTTTCCGAGTCTTCGGTCTTTTTCTTGTTTTTACCAAGGTGCCCATGGAACAAGCGGGCAAAAAAGCCTTCTTCTTCGCGCTCTTTGCTCAGTTCGTCAAACTCGCGCAACAGTTCTTTCTGTTCTTTGGTCAGCTTGGTGGGCGTCTGCACCTGAATTTCGACCACCATGTCGCCCTTGCCGGAGCCGCGCAGACTGGGAACGCCCTCGCCGCGCAGAGTAAACCGTTCGCCGGACTGGGCGCCGGCTGGAATTTTGAGCTTGGCGCTGCCGTGGATGGTGGGCACGTCGGCCTCGCAACCGAGCGCGGCCCGCACCATGGACACCGGCAACCGCAGATAAATGGTCTGCCCGTCGCGCTGAAAATGTTCGTGTTCGTCGACGTGGATAACCACATAGAGATCACCCGACGGTCCGCCGCGCCGGCCCCCCTCGCCTTCCCCGGACAGACGCATTCGCGAGCCGGTGTCAACGCCGGCGGGAATGCGGATGCTGACCTTCTTGTTGCGGTTGATCAATCCCTCGCCGTGACAATCGTTGCAGGGGTCGGTAATCACCTGACCGGCGCCGTTGCACCGGGGGCAGGTGGTGCTCACCTGGAAAAACCCCTGGGAACGGATCACCTGACCGCGCCCCTGACAGGTTGGGCAGACCTGGGGCTTGTGCCCTGGCCTGGCGCCTGAGCCTTCGCAGGTCCAACAGGTTTCCCTTTTGGTGACCTCGACCTGCCGATTGACGCCGTGGACCGCCTCCATGAAGGAAATCCTGATGTCGTAACGCAGATCCTCGCCCTGCACCGGACCGTTGGGGTCGCGCCGCCGCCCCCGTCCGCCGCCGCCAAACCCGAACATGTCGCCAAACAGGTCGTTGATGTGCGAGAAAATGTCTTCGCTGTTTCCAGGCCCGCTGTAGCCGCTGTTTTTCAGGCCTTCTTTGCCGTAGGCGTCGTAAATCTGCCGTTTTTGCAGATCGCTGAGCACTTCGTAGGCCTCGGCGGCCTCCTTGAATTTTTCCTCGGCCGCGCTGTCTCCCTGGTTGCGGTCCGGGTGATATTTCATCGCCTGCTTGCGGTAGGCCTTTTTGATGGCCTCAGCCGAGGCGTCTTTGTTGACGCCGAGGATTTCGTAATAGCTCTTGCTCATAATCTTCTACACTACGCTTGGCGTTAATCTTCGGCGCCGCTTTCTTCAGCCGCAGTTTCCGTAGCCTTCTGGTCCGCCTTGCGTTGCCTGGGCAGGTCCATAATATTGTCGAACGTCACCTTGCCTGCGGCTATTTCCCGCAACGTCATCACGATCTCTTTGTTCTTGCCGGCGACCAGAAAGGGTTCGCCCTTGCGATGTTGACGGATGCGTTCCACCGCCAAATGAATCAGGGCGAAACGGTTGTCGTCGCCTACTTTTTCCAGGCAATCTTCTACTGTAATTCGAGCCATGTTTTTGCCTCCATGGAATAAAAATCCCGGAGGGAACTACCTCCGGGAGTGCGCACATACGTTGCCGGTTTCCGCCGATTCTAAAATGGACAAGAAATTCAGCTGGATACCAGTCGTTCTAGTAATAATCATTATCCGGGGATTAACAAGGGCCGCCACGGAGCAGCCCTCCAGTTTTAGCCGGCAAAAGGATTGCGGAGCAGCAGGGTCTCCTCGCGATCAGGGCCGACCGAAATAATCGCCGGGGCCACGCCGGTTAAATCCTCCAGCCGCTTGAGATACGCTTGCGCCTGCGCAGGCAGGTCTTCGTAGGCGCGCACATCGGAAAGTTCGCCTGCCCACCCGTCCATTTCCTCGTACACGGGCTGGGCCAGCCGGGCCTTGCGGATGTTGTCGGGCATGTGCAGGAAAGTTTCGCCCTCCACCTGATAGCTGGTGGCGAGTTTCAATTTCGACAATCCGGACAGCACATCCAACTTGGTGACGGCGAAACCGGTCAACCCGTTCAACCGCACCGCGTCGTTGGCCACCACGGCGTCAAACCAACCGCAACGGCGGCGGCGGCCAGTGGTCGCGCCGTACTCGTGCCCCTTCTGCTGCAGGGCGTCGCCGATGGCGTCGCCTTCCGGCAGTTCGGTGGGAAAAGGTCCTTCGCCGACCCGGGTGGTGTAGGCCTTGAGAATGCCGATCACCTCGTCGATGTGACTGGGGCCGAATCCAGAACCAATGCAGGCGTTGCCGGCAATGGTGTTGGACGAGGTGACAAAGGGATAGGTGCCGTGGTCAATGTCCAGATGGGTGCCTTGGGCGCCTTCAAAGAGGATGTTCTTGCCCTCTTTCCGGGCCTGATCAAGCACCACCGAGACATTGCCGATGAAGGGCGCCAACTGTTCGGCAAACCGCTCGAACTGATCGACAATGGCTGCAAAATCGGCAGGAGCCGCCCCGAACTGCCGGGTGAGGACAAAGTTTTTCTCCTCCACCGCCGCCTGGAGCTTGTCCTTGAACAGCGTCGGATCAAGCAAATCGCCCACTTTCATGCCAACGCGGCCGACCTTGTCCATATAGCAGGGACCAATGCCTCGACCGGTGGTGCCGATCTTCTTTTCCTTGGCCAACGCATTTTCTCGGGCCTGATCAAGACACTGATGGTAGGGCATGATCAGATGGGCGTTACTGCTGATCAGCAGTTTTTTGGGGGCAACGGCAAACCCTTTCTCCGCCAGTCCGGCAATCTCTTTAAGTAGCACGCCCGGATCGATAATGACTCCGTTGCCGATGACGCAGGTTTTGTCTTCGTACAGGATGCCGGAGGGAATAATGTGAAAGATGTATTTCTTTCCATCCACCACCAGGGTGTGACCGGCGTTGTTGCCGCCCTGAAAGCGGACAACATAATCCGCGTACCGGGTCAGCAGATCAACGATCTTCCCCTTGCCCTCATCACCCCATTGGGTGCCGACCACTACAACACTGGCCATGTTCTCTCCACAATGTATGCTGTAAAAGCGGAGCGCGTCCGCCTTTCAAGAAAAAAGTATCCTCACATCAAACTTGTCTAATCTAGCAGAAATCGAACAAAAAGTCAAACATGGGGAAAAACGCCCTGTTTCAACAAGAAAGCCGTTAAAACAAAGAAATAATCGGCTTGCAGGCAGGGCAAAACAGCTGCGGCCCCAACGGATACGCTCCGTCGGGGCCGGACAGGGTGGGATAAATTCGGCGTTGCGGGGTTCAGTTGTAGGAGGTTTTCAGGACCATGTCTTTGCGGGTTGCCGGATCGTAGAGCCCTTTGGCCTCGCTCTGCTTGATCCACTCCTGCCGCAGGGTGTTGAGGAAGGTCTTCTTTTCCTCAATGAGCTTTTCAAACGGCAGCCCAATGATTGCCTGGGCCTTTTCCTTGGTGGAAAAATCGGGGCCAACGTAATCGGCGGCATTGTATTTAGCCAGGACAATGCGCAATTTCAGACGAGCGTCCTGCCCCTTGTTGATGGCACCGGCAAGCACCCGCAGGGTTTCCTCAGGCGCGTGAAAAAAGGCGCCGTGGCCGGCAACGGCATAATCCCAGCGCCACTGCCCGTGGCGGATGTCCTGAAGGGCCAGTTTCATCTCTTCCTCGGTCGCACCGAGCTCCCACGCCTTGGCAGCCTCCAGATGGGCCTGGGCCAGGACGTCGGTGGCCATCTTGGCTAATTCGTTTTTACGCGCCAGTTTTTTCTCCACGGTCTCGCGGAATTCCTTTTCCGTGCCCTTGTGGCAGTTCAGACAGGTGTTGGCAATATTGTCGAGCGGGCTGCCGATCTTGTGATTGGAGTATTTCACCCCGCCCTCGCGGACATACGGCATGTGGCAATCGGCGCAGGAGAGGCCGTTGCGGTAATGCACCCCGGTGACAAAGGTTTCATAGTCGGGATGCTGGGCTTTGAGCATCGGCGTCTTGCTCATTTGATGGGTCCAGTCGGAAAAATTATAGTCGTCATAATAGGCTTCCATATTCTCGGCGGACAGCCCGTTTTTCCACGGAAAGGTGACCACCATGGCGGTTTTCTTTTCACCCTTGTCGTCCCACTCGGTCTTTTTGAAATAATACTCGGCGTGGCACTGGGCACAAACCAGCGAGCGCATGTCCTGGTGGGTGACGTCGGCGGTTTTCAGACGGCCCTCGGCTTCAAGACCGCGCTTGAGATAGTCGCGGGTCAGGGTCAGCTTCATGGTCGAACTGTCGTGACAGTCGCCGCAACCAATGGGATTGACGATCTCGTCGCCGTATTTAGCCCATTTGCCGGTGAAAAATTCCATTTCGCCGTCGCGCTTGATCAGTCGCGGCACATCCGGCGATTTACAGGTCCAGCAGGCGGTGGGCAGCGGGCCGGTCTTGCCGTCCACCGGGGCGCCGGTGCGTAGGGTGTTGATGTTGTCTTCTAGCGCGTAATAATGACCGCGCGGTTTGTTGTAGTCTTTGGAGAAGGCGTACCCGGCCCACATCACCACCAGCGCGGGATCCTGTTTGAGAACATCGGCGATCTCGTCGCTTTTTCTGGTCTGCATGTAGGTGTCGTACTGCCGGGGATAGTGCTTGCCCCATTCCGAGGCGCGGGTCTCGTTTTCTTTGATGACCGGAACCGCGCCAATGGCCTGTTGCTCGGCCTTGTTCTCCTTGATGGACATGGTCAGCAGCACCATCGGCGCCAAGGCGAGCACAGAAAGGGTGAAAACAATGGGTGATTTTTTCATGCACATTCTCCTGGTTGAGATCCTTAAAATACCTTGACCGAAAAATTATTTTGCGTTGCCGTCAAATTACGCATGGTTCCGTGAGGCACGTCCCGATGGCACTGCCAACAACGCCGCCCCATCTGGACGCCGCTGTCTTCGACTTTCTCATACAGGGCGCTGTTGGCCAGCATCTGCGAGACGTTCTCCCGGTGACAGGAGATGCAGTTGTCCTGAATTCGTTTTGCGGCGTCGGCGCTGATGCGCAGATTGTATCCATAGGTTTTAAAGGTCATGGCCACCGAATGGTGATAGCCGTCGCGCGCCTTGGCCAGCATTTTGTTGACAAAGGTGTCGCGGGGCAGGTGACAATCGATGCAGGTGGCGCGATCCCGGTGCGAACTGTGCTGCCAGGTTTCGTAGTGGGTGATCATGGGGTGACAGTTGACGCAGACCTTGGGATCGCTGGAGAGATAGGACAGCATCTTGGATTCATTTACCAGGTTGGCAAAAACGCCCACAACCACGACAACAGAAAATATGGCTAAATATTTCATAGGCTGACCAGTGTACCCCACAGTCTCGGGTTGTTGTATTTTTGCAGCGTGCAACCGGGCGCTCCCGCGTTGCGCCCGCCCATGCGCCCCTCTTGCCGCCCCGCTCAAAGCGAGGTCTCACGCAACTGAACCGACAACCGCTTGCGTTGCCCCGCCTTGCCCGCACAAAGATAACTCGCTGATTTGAAAGCAAACAACATACCACACGCAACAACGAGGCAACTTCAGCGCCATGCGCAACAGAGTAACAAGGCCACGTTACCGTTAGGTATCACATCGCCATCGCCAGCCGCTACCAATCCGTAACAAAACAATACTCGCCATTGCCTTGCGTTGCAAATTTAACCAGAAATTCGAGGAGTACTGTGACATCGCCGTAAACTGCCCGCGTATTTGGTTTGCCGCCGCGTCTGTCAAAATGGTAGAGTGAGCGCCCGACTGTCGCCAACCATCAATGGTATTGCCCAACCTTATGCCGCATACTTTTTCATCACGACGTCTGCAACGCGAAGCGCGCACCGTGGCGGCCATGATCCGCCGTTACTGCCGTGATCGCCACGGGTCTGCGACCGAACTCTGCGCAGATTGCCGGGAACTGCTTGACTACGCCCACAAACGATTGCGCCACTGCCCTTTCCAGGAAAACAAGACCACCTGCGGCAAATGCCCGGTCCATTGCTACACGCCGGAAAAACGCGAACGCATCCGCGCAGTAATGCGCTACGCCGGGCCGCGCATGCTGTTCTCCCACCCGCTGATGGCGCTCCTCCACCTGCTGGACGGCCTGCGCCGACCACGGCGCAAAGGCTGAACCACCGCCGCTTGACACCTCCCGCCAAATCTCGTAGAGTTGACGTTTTGCAGCGGCCCGCACGCCAGCTGGAACACCCTCCATTTCAACCCTTTCCCCGGTAATTGTCCATGTTTGGAATCGGCCTCCCGGAAATGATCGTCATCTTTGCCGTCGCCTTGATCGTCGTCGGTCCGGACAAACTCCCCGGCCTGGCCCGATCACTTGCCAAGGGACTGATGGAGATGAAAAAGACCCTCAACCAAGTCAAAGAAAACCTGACCCAGGAAGGTGAAACCTTGGATTCGGTGCAGCAAGATCTGCGCAAAACCGCCGCCGAGCTCCGGGAGAAAATGATCGACGCCGATCCCGATTCCTGGCGACGCGCCTCCGGCCTAGCAGACAAG
>NZ_JAVBXR010000038.1 GCF_030824455.1 Desulfobulbus sp. | reverse complement strand
TGGCAGGTCGAAACGGCAGGTCTGGTTGACCAACTGACCGGCGGCGGTCAGTCAGCTCCGCCGCGCCATCCGTGAATCCAATGGTTGCGCGGGTTCGACGCTTTGATCAGCGCATGTCGAAAACGTGATACGCCCAAGCAGGCATGTCCAGATACAGGCTTGGTTCAGATAGCTCGTTACCGTTGCGCTCAAAATGCACATCGTTCATCAGGTCCTGCAGTTGCCAGGCACGGCCTGCGACGTCAGGCCACGGCAAGGCAACAGAACACTGGCTTTGATGATTCGAGTAGTTGACAGCAACCAATCGCTTTTCGCCGTTCTTGCCGAGCCACCCGTACACGATGAAGCAGTCCCAGGTCCAATTGCCGTCCCAGGCAGGGCGGCATGTAAGCAGTTGCCAGCGGCCGTCGCGCACGACCGCTGGCCGTAACACCGCCAGCAGCCGGTCATAAAAATGCGCCAACCTGCGGTTGACCGGTTCCTCCGGGCCTCGCGCCAGGTGGGGCGAGATGCGTTTGGTCCGTCCCTCGAATTGCCCCTGGTGAAAGAAACGCAGGCCCGGCGAGAGAAAGGTGAGGACCGCCGCCGCCTCATGGACTTCAGGCGGAAAGGTTGCAGCCGCCCGCGGTTCATCGTGGTTTTCCAGGAAGCGGGCCGATTTGTGCTGAAAATCAAGATCGGCGTGGAAATGCTCGCGCACCGGACGGGCGTGCCCCTCGCGAAGGCGGTCGTACAACCGTTTGTCGTAGGTGTAATCGAATCCCTGTTGCTGGAGTTCCCACTCCAGGTCCCAGTAGACCTCGGCCATGAAGCAAAAGCCCGGAACCCGCTCGCGCACCTGTAGCGTGGCCTTCGGCCAGAAGGATTGCGTCGCAATGCCCCAGGTCCGGGCAAAAACCTCCGGCAGGATCAGCATGGCCATGTCACAGCGCACCCCGTCGCATTGCCCCGCGATGCGTTCCAGTTCGCCGATCATCGCCTGCTGCAGTTCCGGATTGCCGTAGTTGAGCTGCAGGGTGTCGGGCCAGCCGTCAAAGTAGGGGTCTCGGCCGTAGGCCAGCACCAGCGGTCCGTTGCTGGTCTGCACCCGGCAGTAGTTGTGCGGCGAGCGGGCCAGATCCTCCTCGCTGCCCCGGACAAAATACTCGGGGTGCTGGTCGACCCAGGGGTGATCCGGGGCCATGTGGTTGGGGACAAAGTCGAGCATCAGCTTGAGGCCGCGTTGCTGCAGCCGCTGCCGCAACCGGGCCAGCGCCGCGTCGCCGCCCAGATCGCGATGCACGGTGTAGCCCTGGATGGCAAACCCGGAGCCGGCGATGTCTTCGTCTTTGAGATCCGGCAAGGTTGCGGCGAATTCACGGCCCCATTGGTGATGGGACCGAGAGATTGCCTGCGCGAGCGGGCCGGTCTGCCAAACGCTCAGCAGCCAGACCCAGTCAAAACCCAATTCGGCAATCCGATCCAGCTCGGCGTCCGCAATATCGTCCAAGTCCGCGCGTTTGCCGAGCGCGTGCGAGAGTTCCGTCAACCAGACGCGAGTGTTGATTTGGTAAAGCAATGGGGAATGCATATCGGCCATGGGTCCTCCTTGCGGCTCGCGAAATTGTGTTGCGAGCGAGTTTGTTTCCAGCAAAAGAAGGGAGAGGGGGATTGCCCCTGCCTGTCCCGCCTCCTCCGCCTGCCCCGCTTCTTCCGCCAAACGAAACGGTTTTAGAAGAGGATGCCGAAGAGCTTTCTCAGCAGTTCTTCCAGCGGCATCATGGTCAGCATCAGCGGCAGAAGCGGAATAAGGGTCGCGGCTGCGAGCCGAAGGATGGTGTCCCTGGTCACCGGCGCGATGCGCATGCTGCGGACGACTTCGTAACTGTTGCCCAAATCGGCCAGGGATTGAATATCGCCGCTTCCCACCAGCGCTTCATCGGCAGGGGCGCCGCCGCGCAGCCACTTGGCGTCGAATTCGCGCACGTAACGCTCGGCCAGTCCGCCGTACTCGCGCAGGCCGGTTCGCTTTGCCTGGGCCAACTGCGGCGCAAACACCAACAGCGGGCCCAGCACAATGGCCAGGAGCAGCGTGACCAGGAGCAGAATCTCCATCTTGAAGTTCGGCAGGGCTGCTCCGAGATGGAAAATGCGATTGGCGAGATTCCCGGCGAGCAAGGCGCCGTGGGCCATCAACACCGGCATAAAGGCGTAGGCCGTGTTGGCCAGAAAGCCTATCCCGCCTACCCGGTCCGGGTGGGTTGGAACCAGACTCAGCTCAATGCGCGACACCTGCCAGAGGAAGCGCATCCAGATGAACAAACGAAAATACCAGCGAGCCAGCAGGAACTGGAAGATCGGGATGCTGGCGTAGGCGTACCACCAGCCGGCAAACGAGAACTTCGAACCCTCGGCCGAGGGCGTCGCATACCAAGTGGCGGTGTCGAGCGCCATGTAATGGCGCCAGATGAGCAAGTTGCCGACCGCAAATACAAAGACAATCAGCAGCACTTCGGCAAGGACCGAGTTGCGCAGTCGGATGGCGGCGGCAATCGCGGCGTCAAACTGCGCCATGGCCTCAACGGGAATAATTTTGCGTTCCAGGAATTGTTGCACCAGGGGACGCATGCGCCGATGCACCACCAGTTCAGCCGCAATCAACAGCGGCACCACCGCCAGAAAACGGACGTGAACATCCGCGTCGAGCAGAAAGGGCACCGTCACGTTGCCGCCTAGAGCCGTTCGTTCCAGGGCCGAGAGGGCCAGCAGCGGCAGCCAGCAAAAGAGCGAAATGACGATGATCCGCTGGCGCAGCAGCAACAGCGCGTCATCGGCCAGATGTGTCCGGCGCAGGAG
Source organism: Desulfobulbus sp. (assembly GCF_030824455.1). GTDB lineage: Bacteria > Desulfobacterota > Desulfobulbia > Desulfobulbales > Desulfobulbaceae > Desulfobulbus. The sequence goes on along the minus strand of NZ_JAVBXR010000038.1, from coordinate 43,888 downwards.
TTGGAAGAGCGGTCCGCCCAGGACGAGCGAGAAGTCGGGATGATCCCGATGAAGGAGGTCGCTGGGGCCAGCGTTGGTGGAATGCATAAGCCGTTCCTCTGCAGAGTTGAGAAGATCGTGCCGTTTAGGGAAAAAAGTGGCGGGGCCGCAAGGACGTTGCGGCGGCCGTCCTCACTCTTTTACTTCTTTGCCGTTTGTTTCCCGCCCACCTGCTCCTTCACCAACCGCTCAAAAATGTGCCCCCGTTCGACCTCCAGCGCGGACTTGGCGTCAAGCCGGCCGAAAATGTCGAGCAGGGGAGCGATCAGACCCGTCCAACCCGTCTGGTGGCTGGCGCCGAGCCCGGCCCCGTTGTCGCCGTGGAAGTACTCGTAGAACAGGATCAGGTCGCGCCAGTGCGGGTCGTCCTGGAACTTGGCTGAACCGCCATAGACTGGGCGTTGGCCGTCGGCGTTGCGCAGGAAGGTGGACGTCAGTCGGCGGGAGAGTTCCTGGGCAACCTCAAACAGGTTCATCAAGTTGCCGGACCCGGTCGGGCATTCCACCTTGAACGCATCGCCATAGAAATTGTACAAATTGATCAGCGCCCGGACGATCAGCGCATTGACCGGCATCCACACCGGCCCCCGCCAGTTGGAGTTGCCGCCGAACATGCCGGTGTTCGATTCAGCCGGCAAATACTGTACCTTGTACTCCTCATGCCCAACCCAGAATTTAAAGGGATTTTCAAGGTGATGGCGCGAGAGCGAGCGGATGCCGTGCGGTCCCAAAAATTCCTGCTCGTCGAGCATGTAGCCGAGCACCCGCTCCAGCTTTTTTTTGCTGAGGATCGACAGCAGCTTTCGCCCTTTGTAGCCACTGAATCCCTCGTCGGTTGGAGCCACATGGGAAACCAGCTCGGGGTGACGCTGCCGGAACTGGGCGATCATCTCCATCAGTTTCGGGAAGCGGGTTATGGAATCGGCCTCGAACACCGTGGAGGCGCAGAGCGGCAGCAGACCCACCAGCGACCGCACCTTCAACCGCATGGCCTGGCCATCCGGCAAGCGAAGCAAATCGTAGAAAAAACCATCCTCTTCGTCCCACATCTCGTCGCGATGCTCGCCGATGCGGTCCATGGCGTAGGCAATCCACATGAAATGCTGGGCGAATTTGAAGGCAACCTCTTCATAGATCGGGTCGTACTCGGTCAGAATCAGGGCCATCTCAAGCATGTTCTGGCAGTAGAAGGCCATCCAGGCCGTGCCGTCCGCCTGTTCCAGCGAGCCGCCGGTGGGCAGCTGGGCGCTGCGGTCAAAGACGCCGATATTGTCCAGGCCAAGAAAGCCGCCGGCAAAGACGTTGCGGCCGGCCGGATCCTTGCGGTTCACCCACCAGTTGAAGTTGAGCAGCAATCCCTGAAATGAACGCTCCAGGAAGCGCAGGTCCGCCCGGCCCAGCGACTGCTCGTATTTGTACAGCCAAAGGGTGGCCCAGGCGTGAACCGGTGGGTTGACGTCGCTGAAGTTCCACTCGTAGGCGGGAATCTGACCATTGGGATGAAAATAGAGACTGCGCAGCATCAGCAGCAACTGCTCCTTGGCGAAATCAAAGTCCACCAGCGACAGGGCAATGGTGTGAAAGGCCAGGTCCCAGGCCGCATACCACGGATATTCCCACTTGTCGGGCATGGAGATGACCTCGGCGTTGAGCATGTGGAACCACTCGGTGTTGCGCACGTCCTTGCGGGCCGATTCGAGCATGGGATGGCTCTTATGTTCCATCAGCCACTGTTCCAGATCGAAATAGTAGAATTGTTTGCCCCAGAGCATGCCGGCCAGGGCCTGGCGGTGGACTCGCCGCTGGTCTTCGTTCAGCGAATCCGGCGTGATCCGCTGGTAGAATTCGTCGGCATCAGCTATCCGGTTCTTGAAGATCTGTTCGAAACCGTTGACGGGTTTGGCCACCGGGGTGGCTGCAAGCCGCAGGCGGACGGTCTGGCTGCCGCCGCCCTCCACTTCAAGCACATAATGGGCCGCAGCCTTGGTGCCGGTCTTGGCGGGATTGACCGCATCCGGCTGTCCAGCAATGAGCGCGGCGTGAAAGGCGTCTTTTACATAGGGTGAACTGTTGGGTTGATTCCAGAGGCGCTCGGCATTGCTCTCGTTTTCGGTGAACAGCAGCTCCGGGCCGCCGTCGCAATACAAAAAAGACTCGCCCAATTCATGGTGGCTGGCCTGAATGACGCCTGCTGCCGCCTCCCGCAGCAACGGCTTGCGATTATCCTCGCCCCACGACCAGGTGTTGCGGAACCAGAGGGTCGGCAACAGGCGAAGCCGGGCCGCTTCCGGGCCGCGATTATGGACCGTGATCCGGATGCACACATCCTCCGGGACTTCCTTGGCGTATTCCACGAACACGTCAAAGTAGCGGTCGTCGTCGAAAATGCCGGTGTCGAGCAGTTCGTACTCGAACTCCTCCCGGGACCGTTGGCGGTTTTTTTCGATCAGCTCCTGGTAGGGGAACTGCTGTTGGGGATATTTGTAGAGGTACTGCATGTAGGAGTGGGTGGGCGTGCTGTCGAGGTAGAAGTAGTACTCCTTGACATCCTCGCCGTGGTTGCCCTCACTGTTGGTGAGGCCGAACAGCCGCTCCTTGAGAATGGGGTCGCGCTCGTTCCACAACGTAAGCGCAAAGCACAGTCGCTGCTTGTCGTCGCTGATGCCGCCCAGGCCGTCCTCGCCCCAACGGTAGGCCCGCGAGCGTGCTTGATCATGGGAGAAATAGCCCCAGGCGTTGCCGTCCTGGCTGTAGTCCTCGCGAACCGTGCCCCACTGGCGCTCGCTGAGATAGGGCCCCCATTTCTTCCAGGGAACGCCCGCCTCGCGGGCCTCGTTCAGCCGTTTTTGCTCCGTGACGTCGACAATCTTTGACTTTGCCATAAGTTGCATCTCCCGCTGGGATTCTCGGCTTATTGAGCTCAATCAGTATGCACTATGATACCCTCGGATGCATGGCGCTGCAAGGTGACGCACAGCGTTTTTTTCTCTTTGTTGCTGCAAAAAAAAGTAATTATTGGCGGGGGTTATGTCATGGATAAAAAAGCGTTTGGGCGGGGGGCGCTGAAGTTTTAATGTCGGCGCGGCCAACCGCGCGCGCTTGCTCCATCAAACTTGAACGCAAACCGGAATGAGAAGGCTTCTGTTTGATAGCTCTTGCTGTCGGCAATCGAGCCCTGTTGCCGTCAGATGTTGAGCAAATCCTCGAAATTGATGTCTGCGCCAAGCACGCCGACCCAGGCGGAATGCCGATAGACCGGGACCGCGATTGTAAGACAGAAGGAATTGGTGGCCTCGGATTTGTAGATGTCTGAAATGTACGCTCTTCCTGTTTCGCGCACTTGGCGGAACCACTCTTTCCGATTCCAGTTTTTTCCCTTGGCCGTAGCGTCGCAGACCGTGGTCTGGCCGCTTCTGAACACATTGCTCGATATTTGCGTTCCGTCGGCGTCGGTGAGATAGACCAGTTCGAGAAAGGAGAGCGACTGCATGCGCCGCTGCAGGGCCTGATCGGTGTGCTTGTTGGGGGTGTGGATGTCTGCGTCCTCGGTCATGGCGGTCACCGCTTTCTCTGCCTTGCGGTACTGCGGCAAAATGAAAATGCCGGTGGCCAGCAATTGCTGCTCGGTCAGCTCCTTGACGCGTTCGGCCAACTCCGCCAGCCTGCCGCTGTCGTTCCGTCCTTCCTTGCCAAGAGCGGTGATGTGCGCCAGATCGTCGGTCAACGAAGCCACCGCCTTTTTCTGATCGCCGACGGCGTCAATCACCGATTGCAGGTGGGTGTGAAATCGGCGATGCTCTTGGCTCACCTTGCCGAGGGCGGCCGAGGCCTCCTGGTTGCTCCCCAACCCCGATGCAACCCCCTCTTGAACGCGCGTGACCGCTGCGACGGTCTCCTGGATCAGGCCGCTGATGCCCAAAAGCGAATCCTTGATTTCCTGCGACGCCTTGGCTGTTTCCTGGCTGAGTTGTCTGATCTCCTGGGCGATGACCCCGAATCCCGCGCCGTGCACGCCGGCGCGCGCGGCCTCGATAAAGGCGTTGAGCGAGAGTAACCCGGTGTTGTCGGCGATGTCGGAGATGGATTCAATGATGGACCCTATGGAGCGCGATTTTTGATCCAGATCGGCAATGGCGGCGGAGAGGCGGTCCACATCCTGTCCCATCGCACGCATGCCGTGCAGGGCTTGACTGGTCAGATCGCCGGTTCGGTCGATTTCTTCGACGATGGCGGCGGATTGCGCCAACGCTTGGTTGGCGCTGGCGGCTGAATTGCCGATCCCCTCGGCGATTCTGCGGCCCGCCTTTTCAATCTGTTCGGCGCCTTGCGAGAGCGATTCTGCAGACTGTCGGACCTTGGCGGCGATGGCGTGGGTCTGGGGCGCCACCGCGGCGGTTTCCACGTTGCGCCGGGTGAGGTCGACGACAAAGGTGTGCAGACGGGCCAACATCTGGTTGAGCGTTTCGACGAGCAGGTTGGCCGGCCCCTCTCCGGGCAGGGAAAAGGAAGAGTCAAGCGCCCAGCGTCCAGCCAAGGCGGTTGCAATCTCGCGGATTCTTTCCAGTCGCCTCGCTTTGCCAGCGGATTGAAACAGTGCGAACATAGTTGCCTTCCTTTGGTAAAAACCGTGATTACTGCATCTGAGCATATTTGCGGATCAGTTCCATCGCCTTGCCGCCGTCGACCGGACGGGAGAACATGAAGCCTTGCGCCTTGTCGCAATGCAGGGCGCGCAACCGGTCGAACTGCTCCCGGTTTTCGACCCCTTCGGCAATGACGCTCAATCCCAGGCTGCGCGCCAACGAAATGATGGATTGCACAATCTGATCGTTTTCCTGCGTTTCCTCAAAACCGCTGATAAAGGAGCGGTCAATTTTGAGGTGATCAATCGGCATGCGCCGCAGGTAGGAGAGGGAGGAATAGCCGGTGCCGAAATCGTCGATGGCGATCTGCACGCCCAGCGCCCGCAACCGGTTGAGTTCTGCGACCGTTCGGTTGACGTCGTGCATCAGCACCGATTCGGTAATCTCGATTTTGAGGCAGGCCGGGTTGAGATCGTTGTGCTGCAGCACTTCCGTCACATGCTCGACCAGGCCGGGTTTGTTGAACTGACGAATGGAAACGTTGACGCTCATGGTCAGGTTTCGGGCGCTGGCCAAATTTTGCTGCCAGCGTTTGAGCGTGCGGCACGCCTCGGCTATCACCCATTTGCCCAGTTCGACAATCAGCCCGGTCTCCTCGGCAAGGGGGATGAAACGGTCCGGCGGGATCATGCCGCGCAGGGGATGATCCCAGCGAACCAGGGCCTCGAATCCCTCCAGCTGTTCGTCGGCCACCGCGACAATCGGCTGATAGTGGAGGGTGAGGCCGTCGTTGACCAGCACTTCACGCAGTTCTGCTTCGAGGTTGATCGACTCGACCAGTTCCTGGCGCATCCTTTTGTCGAACAAGACCATGCCTTTGCCGCTTTGTTTAGCTCGGTACATGGCGATGTCGGCGTCGCGCAGCACGTCTCCGGCCGTGGTGTATTCGGCCATGTTCGACACAATGCCGATGGATGCGCCAGGGGTGATGTCGCTGCCGCACAGGGAAAACGGTTCGCAGAGGATGGAGTGCATTCGCCGGGCCACCTTGAGCAACTCTTTTTTGGAGGCAAACTCTTCAAGGATGATGGCAAATTCGTCGCCGCCCAGGCGGGCCACGGTATCCACGGTGCGCACGCAAAACGACAACCTGCGGCCGACCTCGATCAGCAGCTGATCCCCGGCTGGATGGCCCAGGGTGTCGTTGACGCACTTGAACTTGTTGAGATCAATCATTAAAACCGCATAGAAAAGCTCGGGCCGCCGCCGCGACCGCTCCAGGGCGCGCTCCAGCCGTTCGCCGAAGAGGGTGCGGTTGGGCAGGCCGGTGAGGGCGTCGTGGAAGGCCTGATGGGTGATCTGCTCCTCAAACGATTTGCGCTCCGAGATGTCCTGGTAAATATAGGTAATGCCGTTTATTTCTTGGCCAACCCGGACAGGGAAGCCGATCATGGAAACCGGGATGTGGGTTCCGTTGCGGTGGCGGCGGCTGGTCTCGCATTGCACGGTTTCGCCTGCGAGGATGGCGTTGCGCAGTTTTTCGCACTCTGTCTGCAATTCTTCGGGAACGATCAGGGCCCGCATGCCAAAGCCAATAATGTCCACGGCCCGGTAGCCAAACAGTTTTTCAAATCCCTGGTTGCAGTTGAGCACATTGCGGCGGGTGTCGATGATGACAATGGCCTGGGGCGAATTGGCAAACAGTTGGGAAAAATAGGCCCGTTGCACCTCTAAATCGGTTTCGGTGCGCTTGCGGTCGGTGATGTCCATCACCGTGCCCTCGTAATAGCTGATCTCGCCGTTGTCGCCAAACACGGCGCGGGCGTTTTCGGTGATCCAGATGATTTCGCCGTCCTTCCGGCGCACCTGGGATTCAAAGCCGACGACTTTCTCGTCCCGCTCCAGGATGCGGATGAACTGGTCGCGCCGCTCGGGCTCCACATAGAGCTGCCGCTTGATGTCCTTGAAGTGGGTGATGAGATCCTGGGCGGAGTCAAAGCCGTAGATGTGCGCCAGGGCCGGATTGACGTCCAGGTAGCGGCCGTTGGGCGTGGTTAAAAAGATGCCTTCCACTGCGTTGTGGAAGACGCTCTGGTATTTTTTATGGGTTTCAAGCATCTGGGCCTCGGTTGCCCGCTGCTCGGCCATGCTCTGGTAGATGATCAGCACGCCCTGGAGTTTTAGGTCCGCCGTGAGCGGGAACGACGAGACCGCCACGTCGATCAGGGTCTTGTCGGCGTGCAAACGCCTGGTCGCAACGCGCACCAGGGTCGGTTGATCCACCCATTCATTCATCTCTTCGGGTTCGCCGTTGGGCGGGCGGAGCAGGCCTTCCAGGCTCCTTCCCACTATTTCCGCGCTGTTCAATCCAAAGATGTGCTCAAACGCGTTGTTGGCAAAAAGGATGTTGCCGTGCAGATTGCAGAAAACAACGGCGTTGGGGGAGTTGTCGAAGAGGTGTCGATAGGCTGATTCGGCGAGCTGACCGTCCTTGGCGTCGCTTTGGGTCATAATTATAATTTATTTTAGGTGGTTAGGGGGCAGTATTGCATGAGCACGATCTTCGCTGTAAAGCAACTCTCGCACCATGGCTGGGAAATTATGATTCTTGTTGCGTTATCGGACAGATGTCGGGGGCAGGGAATTGAAGCGGCCTAGTCAATGATTGCAAGGCCTTCGCGGCGTTTTACATGGTTGTTCGGAAAAATTTGATAAATGGACAAATGTGTGCATATTTTTTCTGGGCGAATGTGGCCGGCGGCGGGAATTTTCGGTTGCGTAATCGGGCGTTGTCGGCGTTGGGCTCCACGCGTCGCGTCTGACTGATCGGTTGATCTGGGTGATCTGGATGAGCACTGCGCCGCAGCGTCAAGAGACGCCTGAGGCGAGCGTGCAGGAGGGGTTCGACAAGGCGCAGGCGCACTTCAGACGGTGTGGTGAAAATGCAGGGCAGTGATTGCGATTCTGGCAATTAAGAGGCAATATAGTTGGATTCGATGGCCTGCAGCGGAGCGTCATGGGGATGTGTCTGAAAAATCAAAGTGCGCAGGTTACAAGCTACGTTGATGTGCCGAAGTTGCAACAAAGGAGGCTAAATGAAGAACATGCGTTGTTGTCTTTTCCTGATGGTGGTTTTACTCGCTGCGCCTGTCTGCGCCCGCGCGGACCTGGACGGATTCCTCTCTGGTTTGAACAATCAGGCCCATAACGACATGAATGATTACAATGTTCGCCTGAGCGTGCAATTTGGTATGCCGCTGCCGCAGGTGCAGTCCCTGGTCCGGTCGATGGCAACGCCGGGCGACGCTTTTATGTGTCTGCAGCTTGGCCAGATGACGCGTCTGCCGCCCGACCGGGTGTTGCAGACCTACAAGGCCAACAGGGGGAAAGGGTGGGGCGTGGTGGCCAAGGAATTGGGCATTAAGCCTGGCTCCGCCGAATTCCATGCGCTCAAACGGGGCGACTTTGTCTTGACCGGCGCGCCCGGAGCCGCCGGCAATGGCGGTGGAAACGGCAACGCTCAGGGGAACGGCCAGGGTAACGAAGGCAACAGTCAAGGCGGTGGGCACGGCAAGGGCAAAGGTCGCAACAAATAACCAGCATTTTTATGATCGCCTCTCCTTCTCCCCCGTTCCCGCCTCCGTCCGCCGAGCCTTCTTCCGCCCTTGAGCGGTCGGCCCTGTGCGTCGCCGCTCTGACCTCGTTCATGGGGCCGTTCATGATCTCTTCGGTCAATGTCGCCCTGCCGGCGATACAGGCCGAGCTTGGCATGAATGCGGTGCAGCTGAGCTGGGTCGCCACCTCCTATCTGCTGGCGGTCGCGGTCGCTCTGTTGCCGGCCGGCAAGATTGCCGACATCCATGGCCGGAAGAAGGTTTTCACCGCCGGCCTGATCACCTACACCCTGACCTCGACGGCCGCGGTCTTTGCCGGCAACGCGGCTTGGCTGCTGTTGTTCCGCGCCTTGCAGGGGTTGGGGGCCGCCATGTTTATCACCACCGGCATGGCCATTCTCACCTCGATTTTTCCACCGCATAAACGCGGTCGCGCCATTGGTGTGTATGTGGCCGCCGTGTACGTGGGCCTTTCGGTGGGCCCCTTTGTTGGCGGCGCCCTGATCCAGCATTTTGGCTGGCGCTCCATTTTTCTGCTGATGCTCCCCCTGGGCGCCGGCTCAATCGCGGTGACTTTGACCTTTCTCAAGGGCGAATGGGCCGACGACCGCAGCCAAAAGTTGGATGTCGCCGGCTGTTTGCTCTACGCGGCCGCCATCCTGGCCTTGATCTACGGCGCTTCGCTGCTGCCGACCTTGCTTGGCTGCGGTTTGGCCTGTGCCGGCTTGATCGGACTGGGCCTGTTTTTTCAGCAACAGCGTCGTGCCCCGCACCCGGTCTTTGAAGTTGCCCTGTTCGTCGAAAACCGCACATTCGCCTTTTCCAGTCTGGCGGCTTTGCTCAACTACTCGGCCACCTTTGCAGTCACCTTTCTGATGAGCCTGTATCTGCAATATCTCAAAGGGATGGAGCCGCAAACCGCCGGGCTTGTGCTGATGGCGCAGCCCGTGGTGATGGCCGTGTTCTCGCCTCTGGCAGGCCGTCTTTCTGATCGCGTCGAACCGCGACTGCTGGCCTCCGCCGGCATGGCGATCACCGTGGCGGGCATGCTGGTGTTCACCCAGTTGCATGCCGACAGCAGCCTGGTCGGCATAGTGGGCAATCTGGTGATGCTCGGTATGGGTTTTGCTCTGTTCTCGTCGCCGAACATGAACGCCATCATGGGCTCGGTGGCCAAAGAGCATTACGGCGTGGCCTCCGGGGCCGTGGCCACCATGCGGCTGATGGGGCAGATGATGAGCATGGCCATCGCCACTGTGGCGTTGGCGCTTCTGGTGGGGCGGGAGGCGATTGGGCCGGAAAATTATGATCGTTTTTTGCTCAGCGTGCGCGCGGTGTTCACCGTTTCCGCCGCGCTCTGCGGGGTTGGCGTCTATTTTTCGATGTTTCGCGGCCGGTTGCGGCGGCAATAATCTGAGCTTGAGACAGCTCGTTGAGAGTGCAAGGCTATGACAAAAGTTGATTGGAAACCAGGCACCATGATCTACCCGCTGCCGGCGGTGATGGTCAGCCTGGGAGAAACCCCTGAAGAGTACAACATCATCACCATTGCCTGGACCGGCACCCTCTGTTCCGATCCGCCGATGTGCTACATTTCGGTGCGGCCGCAGCGTCATTCCTATGAAATTCTGCAGCGAACCCGGGAGTTTGTGATCAATCTCACCACCAAACCGCTGGCCTTTGCCACCGACTGGTGCGGGGTCAGATCCGGCCGCCAATATCATAAATTCGAGGAAATGCACCTGACGCCGGGCGCGGCGACCAAGGTCAAAGCCCCGATTATCGTTGAGGCGCCGATCAACATTGAGTGCCGGGTGACCGACGTCCAGCGGTTGGGAACCCACGACATGTTCATCGCCGAGGTGGTCAACGTCAAGGCCGACGAGCAGTACATCGATCCCCGCACCGGCGCTTTTGATCTGGCCAAGGCGGAACCGCTGGTCTTTGCCCATGGACAGTATTTTTCCCTGGGCAAGAAGATTGGCAAATTCGGGTTTTCGGTGGAGAAGAAGCGCAAGAAGCGTGCATCCGGACCTAAACGACCCAAATAAAAAGGGGACGTCGCTCGCGACGGCCCCTTTTGTATTGCGCATGTGATTCCCGCCGCACGGCGAGCGTTCTTGGGCGTTTTATTACTGATCGCAGACCAGCTTTTTGGGCTCGCTGGTGGTGGTCAGGCAGACCACGACCGCGTCTTGAACCTCCTGGCTGAGTTTCCCTTTTTGTCCCATTTTAGCGACAATCGCTTTCCAGTCAGCGTTCTTTTGATCCAATTTGGCGCAGATTTTTTTCAGGCTATGGCATTTGGCGCAATTGTTCTGCAAGGTCTGTTGACAGACCTGTTCCGCCGCTTCCTGGCTTGTGCCCAGTGAAGCGATGCTGAGGGCAAAGAGCGCCATTGAACCAAGAACAAGATACTTTTTCATGATGCCTACCTCCTTAAAGTGTGTGGTTTGCCGCTTTTCGCCGACAAAGGAAGGCGAAAAAACGGAATTGCGAACAGGAGAGAGCCGGGAACTGCTTGTATCAGCAGAATAATCTACCTGGACGAGCGGGAAAAGTCGAGGGGAAGAAAGGTGGATTTGGGTAAAGAGGCGCCTTGGCCAGGCGCTTTGGGGAGCAAAGTGGATTCGAGGAGTTGAGGAGTTGAGGCGTAGCGCCAGCTGGCGGGAGCGGCAAGGGGTTGGTTGAAGGGGAAAGAATGGCGGCGTGCGCCGGGCAAACACACCGCAGCCGTCTTTGCATCATCCCGGCGGCGCCGATTGTTGTATCTTCTTGACGCCCTAACCGGTACTCTGAATGCATCCTCATGGATTTGTCCATCTCGGCAGTAGTCTTTCCGCCTGTTCGCAGCGCGGATCCTCCGCCTTCTGATTTGCTCACATTCATCGCCCGAAATCCTCTTCGGTATGAGCGCTCAGTCCCATGTATCACGTCAAATTTGAAAACTTTGCCATCGGCGGCGCCGACTACACCATCCGCTCCCTGCAGAACCGCCAGCAGTTCCACGACCCGGAAGGAACGGCGGAAGGGATGGGCATCTCCTCGGCCACCTGGTCGCTGTTCGGCACGGTCTGGCCCTCTGGACTGATCCTGGCTGACATCATGAGCACCTACGACCTCGACGGTCTGACTGTTTTGGAGGTGGGCTGCGGTCTCGGCATTGCCAGTTTAATTGCCAATGCGCGCGGGGCCAGCCATACGGCCAGCGATTATCATCCCCTGGCCGACGAATTTCTCCAGGAGAACAACCGGCTCAACAACCTGCCGCCCCAGCGGTTTGAGCGCAGCGATTGGGCGGAAACCACCTCCGCGCTTGGCCGGTTTGACCTGATCATCGGCAGCGATCTGCTCTACGAACCTGATCACCCGGGTTTGCTGTCTCATTTCATTGATCTGCACGCCAGCAACTCCGTGCGCGTCATCATCATAGATCCCGGCAGACGGCAGCAGGGAAAATTCACCCGTCAGATGGAGGGCTTGGGCTTTGACGCCAGCTTTGCGCGGGCGGAAAAAGAGCAGAGCCAATGCCGCGATTTCAGCGGCAAGATTCATCACTATTGCCGTGAACGGGGGTGATCCCGGCAAAAAGCTTCCTGAACCCGCGGCGGCAAAGGCGTCTAGGCCAGGGCAACCTTGAATTTTTCGATAAATCCTGACGGCCTGTAGCTGAGTTTGGCGTGGCGCAGGCCAGGGTCGCCCATGTCCTGCTCGCGGTTGATGGTTTCGTAATCCTCCGGCAGCACCGAGGCAAAGGATTGGTTGATGAACTGGTACAATCCTTTGTAGCCAGCCACTGCCTTTTCAAAATGGATCAGGTAGGTCGCCACTCCGGCCAGTTCCTCGCCCAGCACATAGGCCACGGGCCGCTCCTCCACGTAATAAATCCCGCCGCAGAGCTGCAGCTCTTCCGATTTTTCCAGACCTTCCCGCGCCGCCTCATAGTCTCCGGCCTGGTCGTTCTCGGCCCGCCAGTCGTCAAGTACGCGGAGGGCGTCGCTGCGGAACTCTTCGCGCAAAGGCAGGGCCCGGTAGGCGTGCGAATTGACAAACGCCTTGATCAAATTGCGTTTTTTGTGGTAATTGCGGCCGCCCAACTCGGCCAGGGCCTGCCTGCGGTAGAGGTAATCAAAGTTGTCGCGGTCCTCGATCACGGTGTAGTTCATGGCCGCCAGCCGGGCGGCCTGATCTTTGGAGACGCATTTCATCATCCCGTGGTCGCGGAAAAGGCACTCCAGCAACGGTTGTTCGGGCAGGCCAAAGGGAAGGATGAAAAAGGGCGTGTCCTTGTCCCGGCCGAGGATGACAATCGTGCCGTCAACGAACTGCGAGAGGCGGTAGCCGTGGCTTTGCCGAAACAGATAGATGTTGGCAAAGGTGAATTCGGAGATGCCGTCGCGCAGTTGCTGGAAAAGCGGGTGCAGCAGAGGACGGTGGGCAAGGGTCAAGGATGTGGTTTCTGGATAAATAGGGAGCATGGAAAGAGCAAAAAAATGATTGCAACCGGGGCAATGCGTTGAGGGAGCGGCGTTGCCCACTGTGGGCCTACGTCTTGGCGGGGCAGGACAAGAGTCGGCCGCCTTGCGAGCCTACAATACCCATCGCCGGGCCAATCGGCAAGGCGCGGCAGGAGGATTTGAGGATTTCGCGCCGGCGGGTCGCGTTCCGGCCTTGGTGGTCCGGCTGGCTTCAGTCGGCGGCCTGCGCGGAGTGTCCCTGATTTGTCGGCGTGTTGCCTGGGGGTGGTTCTTGCGCCGCCGCCGGTTCGGGTTCGGTTTTGGGCTCCACCTCTGCGGGCGGCTGAACCGCAGCCGGCGGCAAAGGTTCGTCCGCATCGAGCAGTTCCAGGGCCGTGGGTTGGCGGTCGACGCTTGCTTGCGGGGATTCCTGCCTGCCGTCCTGCGGCGGAGGGCCCGGATTTTCGTGCTGCTCCTGCGGCAGGTTGGCGGGAGCAATTGATTTTGCCTCTGCCGCTGGTTGCGCTTGGTCCGTTTGGTTCGGCGCCGGCAGTAGGGCGGCCTCCTGCATCTTGGTCAGCAACGCCTGCAGCCTGGGTTCGCGGTAGTCGGCCATCTCTTTGAGGCTGGCGGTGCGGGCGCGAAAGGTTTCGATGTCGGGCTGCGCCTCGATTGTCATGCCCTGTTGGGCAAACAGGGTCAGTCGCGCCGCCTCCTGGCTGCGTTGCGCCAGCCGCTGGCGCGCCGTTGCCTCGGTCATGGCGGCCTGGAGCCGCGCCTGGTCGGTCGGCGTCAACGTGTTCCACCATTTGAGCGAGGCCACGGCGAGGTGGGCGGTGTAACTGTGGCGGGTGAGGCTGAGGTGGCGTTGCACGGTGTGCAAACTGTATTTTTCGATCAGCCACAGCGGGCTTTCCTGGCCCTCGATCAACCCCTGTTCAAGCTCGGCATAGATCGGCCAGGGGCGCGGCGTGGGACTGGCGCCCAGGGCCAGCCAGAGCGCGGTGTTGATTGGCGAGGAGGGGGTTCGTATGTTCAAACCCTTGAGGTCGTCCAGGGTTTTGACCGGGCGGATGTTGTTGCTCAGGTGGCGGAACCCGCCCTCGGCAAAGGCCAACCCCTTGCAGCCAATGGTTTCGATGTCGCGGAGGATGGCCCCGCCCAGGGGCCCGTCGAGGATGGTCGCTGCCTGTTGTTCGTCGCGAAAGAGGAAGGGAAAGGCCACGACCCGGACGATGGGATCGAACCGCTCAAAGGCGGGGGTGGGAAGCACGGCCATCTGCGCGCCGTTGGTTTGCACCTCTTCCACGGCCTTGGCCTCGCCGGAGCGCAAGCCTGCCGGATCGATCAGGACGACGAAGGAATCCCCGGCTTGCCGCTCGATCAGATCCTTGAAGGCGTCGGCAACAACCCGTTGCGGCGAGCCGGGTTTGGCCAGGGTCAGCAGGACAATTTCCTGAACTGCCGCCGTCGCAAGGCGGCAGCTCAGGAGCAGCGCGATCAGGGCAAACGCAAGTGGTTTCATTGCGCCCCATGCGCGCAGACTGCACAGATCATGGCCCGCGCCGAAGGACTGCCGCTGCAGGCCGCTGTTGTCTCCACATTGGCGCTGTGCAGGACTGCGTCTATTGTTCGGCGCCCAGAACCTTGGCGGTGATCATCGCCTGGGTGTGGGCGTCGGGTTCTGGCGATTTCCAACTGATGAACTGTTTCACCACCCGCATGTAATCGCCGTTGTCCTCCTTGCACAGGGCGCAGATCGATTCGGCGTTGTCCCGGTACATGATGATTTTACTGGCCGGATCGCCGGATTTGTCGACGGCGGCCATCTTCCGGCAGCCGCAGTCCAGCCGGATCACGGCCACGCCCACCGCGTCCGGGCTGCCCTCGATAATGCCTTCGATCATGGCCTGTTCGCCTTTTTCCGGGGACGGGGAGGCTGTGCCGCTTTTTTGTTGTTTTTTTGCCATCGTGATGTGCACCTCTGGAATTGGTAAAATTGGACTTCATCTTCTTACCTTTGTTTCCGGCAAGAGCAAATCAAAAAAAGCGTGACGCTGGTGAAAGGCCGGGTGGTTGGTCGCGGCGGCGTGGACCGGTGATATCGGTAGGTTAGCCGCTCTTTTCCGGGTGCTTGCCTGGGTGTGAAAGTATCTTTTAACTTGACAAAGCATGGGCTGTCTTTTAAAGGAAAACGATTCTTGCGTATTGTTTTGCCTTGTAGCCCAAGGTTGCAACAACATCGTTTTTTGTGTTCTCAATTCATTCATTTTGGAGGTTGTGCCATGTGGGAAATCGTTGTTGACAAAGATAAATGTTCTGGTGATGAAGAGTGTGTAAACGCTTGCCCCGCTCAGGTTTTTGAAATGCAGGGCGGTAAGGCCGAGCCTGTCAACTCCGACGAATGTCTGGGTTGCGAGACCTGTGTTGAAGTTTGCCCCGAAGGCGCCATCACCGTTACCGAAATCTGATTGCATCAGAACATTCGGTTGGTCTGTAAGCCCATCCCTTGTAGGGGATGGGCTTAACTTGTTTTAAGGGATGATTGCCGCGAGAGTGGAACGGTTGGATGCCAGGAAGCATGATGTTCAGTCGTTTGTCTAAACCGGGCGTGCCGCGTTCGGTGCATCTGTTTGCCGCGCCCTTTCTCTGGACTGTGGTCGGCTGCATGCTGCTGTTCCGGGGTTGGGGCTGGCTCGGCCCGGGCGCCGGCCGCTTGCTGATTATAGTCTCCGGACTGCTGGGGACGCTGAAATCGTTGTTGGTGCTCGACAACATGGCGCGGCGTTCCATCCGGCGCATTGTCCTTTTTAAAGACGGCACCTGCCTGGGGGCCGTCTATTCCTGGAAATCCTGGCTGCTGGTGGCGTTGATGATCGGCGCGGGCTTTGTCCTGCGCTGGGTCGGTCAGCCTGGACCGCTAACGGGCATGCTGTATTGCGCCGTTGGTTGGTCGCTGTGCCTGTCCAGCCGATTGGGCTGGATGCAATGGTTCAACCTGTTGAGAAACAATGAGATCGCTTAATCGTGTGCAAGTAAGCCGGTCGGCTCTGGTGCATAATTTCGAGGTGTGCCGACGGTTGGCCGGCGGGGCGGCGATCATGCCCCTGGTCAAGGCCGACGGTTACGGGCACGGCATGGTTGATTGCGCCCGCATTTTTGCCGCGCAGGGTGCGGCGGCCTTTGGCGTGGCCGAGGCCGTGGAGGGCGTGCGGCTGCGCGAGGCCGGCATTGCCCAGCCTATTCTGGTGCTGGCCGGGGTGATTCCCCAAACCCTGGAAACCATTGTCGAGGCGAATCTGACCCCGGTGGTGGTCGATCAGGCGATGTTGCCAGAGTTGTCGCGCTTGGCCGGGCTGCGCCAAACCACCCTGGGGGTGCATGTCAAACTGGACGCCGGCATGGGCCGCCAGGGCGTTCTGCCGGCGGATTTTGTCGCCTTGGCGCAGGCCGTGCAAACCACCGCCAACCTGCGGCTTGACGGCGTCATGGCCCATTTTCCCCTGGCCGATGATCGCCAATCCGCCAATTCAGCCCAGGTGCTGCACACCTTTGTCGAGACTACCGCAGCCCTGGCGCGACTGACCTCCGGGAAATGCCGCCTCCATCTTGCCAATTCCGGCGGTTTATTTTATGTTGCCGGCGCTTGCCTTGATATGGTCCGGCCAGGCATCGCCCTGTACGGGTACTATCCGGACGGCGCAGCGGGCAGAACGGCCGCCGCGCCGCCGCTGCTGCAGCCGGCGATGCGTTTTTCCACCAGGGTCATCCAGGTGCGGCAGGTTCCCGCCGGCAGCGGTCTGGGCTACAGTCAGCTCTTCACCACCATTCGCCCCTCGACCATTGCAGTGCTGCCGGTCGGGTATGACGACGGCTACCTGCGGGTGCTCTCCAACCGGGCGCAAGTCATAATCCACGGCCAGCGCGCTCCGGTGGTCGGCCGCATCTCCATGAACCTGACCCTGGTCGACGTCACCGATCTGGACGCTTCCGTGCAGATGGGCGACGAGGCCGTGCTGCTCGGTCGGCAGGGCGGGGAAGAGATTGCCGCCGATGAGATTGCCGCCTGGATGGAGACCATCAGCTACGAGGCGCTCTGTCTGTTTGGCAAGCTCAACGACCGGGAATTGGTCGATTGACGACAGTGTTTCGCGCCGCTTTGATTGCTAAAATTTTTCAACCTGTTGGGCCATGATAAAATCACACGTTAAAGAGATTGTTGATCACTGCTTTGCCGAAGGCGTCAAGCTGGGACACTGGAGCGAGGCCGCCAGCGGCCGCTACACCATCGAGGTGCCCAAACGGGAGGGGCAGGGCGATTTTTCCACCAATTTCGCCTTGGTGGCCGCCGGGGTCGACAAGCGTAAACCGCGCGATCTGGCTGCGCAATTTGCCCAACTGCTCGGCAGCCAGCCAATGATCGACCGGGTGGAGATCGCCGGACCCGGATTCATCAATCTCTTTCTCGATAAAAATATCTGGGCCACGGTGCTGGCGCCGATCTACGATCAGGGCGAGCGCTTCGGCTGCTCCGAGGTGGGCGCTGGTCGGAAGGTGTTGGTTGAATTCGTCAGCGCCAACCCCACTGGCCCCTTGAGCGTCGGTCACGGCCGCAACGCCGTGCTCGGCGACGCCATCGCCCGGGTGTTGGCAGCCAGCGGCTACGCGGTGCAGCGCGAATACTACTTCAACGACGCCGGCCGTCAGATGCGGGTGCTGGGCGAATCGACCAAGGCGCGGTATCTGGAACTGCTCGGCCTGCCCAACGTTTTCCCCGAGGACGGCTACCAGGGCGACTACATCTACGACATCGCCCGGTCAATGATCGACGAGGGCAACGACGCCTTCAAAGAGGCCGAGGTTGCGGTGTTCAAAAACCGGGCCCAGCAGGCCATCTTTGCCGACATCGACGCCACCCTGAAGCGGATCGGCATCGGGTTTGACACCTATTTCAACGAGCACACCCTCTATGAGGACGGCCGCATCACCCAGGTGGTCGCGGAGCTGCGCGCCAAGGATCTGGTGTACGAGAAGGAAGGCGCCACCTGGTTCAAAACCTCCGAATTCGGGCAGGAGCAGGACCGGGTGATCATCAAGAGCACCGGCGAACCCACCTACCGGCTGCCGGACATCGCCTATCACCTGGACAAGTTCAAGCGCGGCTACGACTGGATGATCAACGTCTTTGGTTCGGACCACATCGCCACCGTGCCCGACGTCATGGCCGGCATCCGTGCGCTTGGCTTTGACGACAGTCGGATTACCGTGGTGCTGTATCAGTTTGTCACCCTGCTCCGCGACGGCAAGCAGGTGAAAATGTCGACCCGCAAGGCCACCTTTGTCACCGTCGACGAACTGGTGGACGAGGTCGGCCCGGACGCCCTGCGCTTTTTCTTTCTGATGCGCAAGCCTGACAATCTGATCGAGTTTGACCTGGATCTGGCCAAGAAACAGAGTCAGGAGAATCCGGTTTTTTACGTCCAATACGCCCACGCCCGGTTGTGCAGCATTGAAAAACAGGCGCGGGAACAGGGCGTGACCGTCGACTCGGCGGCCGAGGTTCTGCACCGTTTGGTTGAGCCCGAGGAGTTTGCTCTGCTGAAGACCCTGGCCGATTATCCGTCGCTCGTGGCCGGAGCAGCAGCGGATCTGGCCCCGCACCGGGTAATTTTTTATTTGATGGAGCTGGCCGGTCAGTTTCACGGTTTTTACAACAAACACAAGGTGTTGACCGATGACCGCGAGCTGGTCCGGGCTCGCCTCTATCTATGCGGGGCGCTCAAGCGGGTGTTCCGCAACGGCCTGCAGTTGGCCGGGTTGACCGCCCCGGAATCGATGTAAGACCAGCTGCAGATCGTGCGCTTTTCCGCAGTTGGCCTTGCTTTTTCCGCCGGCAATACTTACCAATGCCGTTTGCACGGCTGGGCTGCTGGCCAGAGTCGGCCTGACCCTGAATTGCCCGGAGCAGCATGGGACTGTTGACAAGAAAAGAGACGGAGCCTGAAGACCCGCCCAGGGAAGCAACCCAACCGAGGAAAGCCAAGGCCTTTCGCATTGAGTTGGGTTGGCGTGGGATGTTCGGGCTGGTGGTTGTCTGTTTTTTTCTTTTTTTCTGGATGTTTGTGCTCGGCATCTGGGCCGGGCAGACCATCCTCCTGCCGTCCCGGGACAGCAGGGTAACGCAACCGGGCGGGCCCGCGCAACAACCTCCGGCGCGGACAGCCGCCGAGAGCAATTCGGCGTCGCAACCTCAGCCGCCCACGGACCGGTAACAACGAACAAAGATGAGCAGCAAAAGATATCAGAGAGGCGCGGCAAAGACGCGCGGTTCCCTTGTGGCGGAGGCGCGCAAGGCGGCAAGTGAACACCTCAGGCGGCATGCGGCGTGGCACGCCCCGGCGGCGTCGCCGGTGGCGCTCTTTTTTTTCGCCCACCTGCTGACCCTGGCGGCCTTTGCTTTGATGAAATCCGGGGTCCTGCAGCAGGAGCAGCTGGATCATAAATCCCTGGTTATTTGGTCGGTCTATGGTTTTTTGCCGCTGTTGCTCTGTTCCTACCTGTGCTTCTTTGCCGTTGCCCGTCCTGTTGCCGGAATATTGGCGCGGCGATTTCCCGATTGGACGACCACAGGTCTCGAATTGGCCTCCGGGGCCGCCTACGGCGCTGCTGTTGCCGTCTCGCTGATCGCGCTGCTGCAGCCCGACACCTGGCTCTCTGCCGCGCTCGTGCTCTTGATTGGCCTCGCGTCCGGTCAGGGAAACTGGTTTATATATCGCAAACTGACGGCAGTCGCCGCATGCCCGCAAGAGACGCCGCCGCAGGAACACCCCTGAGATCCGCGCTTGCGGATTACACCCCAGGCGCGCCCCCTTGTCACTCATGGAAAAAGACCCTATGTCCGAACATTGCAAGCACAACACGCCGGGGCGAATCCGGCCGGCGCGGATGGGCGACGTCCGCGCCATCCACGCCCTGCTGACCATCTTTGCCGCCAAGGGATTGATGCTGCCCCGCTCGATCAGTTCCCTCTACGACCATCTCCGCGATTTTGTGGTGTACGAGGAAGAGGGCGTGATTTTGGGCATCTGCGCCCTGCACATCAGCTGGGACAATCTGGCTGAGATCCGGTCGCTGGCCGTGGCCGAAGAACGGCAAAAATGCGGCATCGGCGCCCTGCTGGTGGAATCCTGTCTGGACGAGGCCAAGAGCTTGGAAATCAACACCGTGTTCGTTCTCACCTATCAGGCCGCCTTTTTTCGCAAATTTGGCTTCGAAGACCGCGACAAGCAGGATCTGCCCCACAAGATCTGGAGCGACTGCATCCACTGCTCCAAGTTCCCCGACTGCGACGAGGACGCGCTGATCCGCACCACCAATCTTACATCCGCCTCCTGATTCGGAACGGACTTCTCTTTTACTTATCCCAAGGGCGCCTGCGCCCTTGATGGAGACGCACGATGCTAGGAAGGACTCTTGCCAAGATTTTCGGCAGCAAAAACGACAGGGTAATCAAGCAGTACCGGCGGATCGTCAAGTTGATCAACGAGTTTGAGCCTTCGCTTGAGCCGCTTTCCGACGCCGAACTGGCCGCCAAGACCGTCGACTTCCGCGAGCGGCTTGAACAGGGCGCGGCGCTCGACGACCTGCTGCCCGAAGCCTTTGCCGTGGTCCGCGAGGCGGCCAGGCGGGTGCTGGGCGAGCGCCATTACGACGTGCAGCTGATCGGCGGCATCGTGCTCCATCAGGGCAAAATCGCCGAGATGAAGACCGGCGAGGGCAAGACCCTGACCTCGACCGCGCCGATTTATCTCAACGCGCTCAGCGGCAAGGGCGTGCACGTGGTCACGGTCAACGATTATCTGGCCCGCCGCGACGTTGAGTGGATGAGCTCGGTGTACCGGTTCCTCGGTCTGAGCACCAGCTGCATTGTCCATGACATGAACGACGAGGAGCGCCGGGAAGCCTACGCCGCCGACATCACCTACGGCACCAATAACGAATTTGGCTTTGATTATCTCCGCGACAACATGAAGTTTTCCCTGCAGGATTACTGCCAGCGGGGATTCAACTACGCGATTGTCGACGAGGTCGACTCGATTCTTATCGACGAGGCGCGGACGCCGCTGATCATCTCCGGGGCCGCAGAGCAGTCCACCGACATGTATCTCAAGGTCGACCGGATCATGCGCCATTTCAAGGCCGAGGAGCACTACACCAAGGAAGAGAAATCCCGGCAGATCATGCTTACCGACGACGGCGTAGGGTTGGCGGAAGAGCTGCTGGAGGTGGAAAACCTGTACGATCCGCGCTTCATCAACCAGTTGCACCACGTCAACCAGGCCCTCAAGGCGCACTACATTTTCCAGCGCGACGTCGACTACATCGTCAAGAACGGGGCTGTGGTGATTGTCGACGAGTTTACCGGCCGCACCATGGAAGGACGGCGCTACTCCGATGGGCTCCATCAGGCCCTGGAAGCCAAGGAAGGGGTCAAGGTGGAGAAAGAAAACCAGACCCTGGCCTCGATCACCTTCCAGAACTATTTCCGGATGTACAAAAAGCTGGCGGGCATGACCGGCACCGCCGACACCGAAGCCCCGGAGTTCAAGAAGATCTACAACCTCGACGTCATCGTCATCCCCACCCATCAGAAGATGATCCGCAAAGATTACGCCGACGTCATCTACAAGAACCAGCAGGCCAAGTACCGCAACATCGTCAATGAGATAAAAGAGCTCAACGAAAAGGGCCAGCCGATCCTGGTGGGCACCATCTCCATCGACATCTCGGAAAAAATCTCCAAGATGCTGACCAAAGAGGGCATTGCCCACGACGTGCTCAACGCCAAGCAGCACGACCGCGAGGCTGAGATTATCGCCGGCGCCGGTCAGCAGGGCAGGGTGACCATTGCCACCAACATGGCCGGCCGCGGCACCGACATCAAGCTGGGCGAAGGGGTGCGCGAGCTGGGCGGCCTGCACATCCTCGGCACCAGCCGCCACGAGAGCCGCCGCATCGACAACCAGCTGCGCGGCCGTTCCGGGCGTCAGGGCGATCCGGGTTCCTCGCGCTTTTATCTGTCGCTGGAGGACGATCTGCTGCGGATTTTCGGTTCCGACCGGCTGAGTTCGATCATGGACAAGCTCGGCATGGAAGAAGATGAACCCATCGAGCATTCCATGGTTTCGCGGGCGATTGAAAACGCCCAGCGCAAGGTCGAGGGCCACAACTTCGACATCCGCAAGCACCTGCTTGAATACGACGACGTCATGAACAAGCAGCGCGAGGTCATCTACAGCCAGCGCCGCGAGGTGCTGGAAGGCGAGAACGTGCGCCCGATTGTCGACGACATGATCGCCGAGCTGGTCGCGCAGGTTGGGGCGGAATTTGCGGGCAAGAGCGCGGCCGACGAGTGGGACTGGCCGGCTTTGGAGGAACGGGTGGAACAGCTGTTTAACCTGAAGCTTGATTGGCCGCAGGAAGATCGGCACGATCTCAACCACGCGACCTTTGTTGAAAAATTGCAGGAATCGGTGCAACAGGGCTATGCCGTGCAGGAGGAGCGCAACGGCGAGCAGCAGATGCGCCAGCTCGAACGGATGGTGGTGCTGCAGATGGTGGACACCCTGTGGAAGGAGCACCTGCTGCACATGGATCATCTCAAGGAGGGCATCGGTCTGCGCGGTTATGGCCAGAAAAATCCGCTGCTTGAGTACAAGCGCGAAGGCTACAACCTGTTTATGACCATGATCGAGGCGGTCAAACAGCACACCGTGGCCAATCTGATGCGCATCCAACTCGTGCAGGACGACGAACTGGCGCGGATGGAAGAGGAGCGGCGGCTACAGCGCGAGCGCGAGCTGGAAGAGGCTAAGCGTTCCAGCGCGACCGCGCCGACCGGGGTCGCTGAAATCGAGCGCAAACCGATTCAGCGGGTCGAAGACAAGATTGGCCGGAACGCGGCCTGCCCCTGCGGTTCAGGAAAGAAATACAAGAAATGCTGCGGGCATACCGGCTGATGGTTGCGCGCTGAGCGTTGCCCGCAAACGGCCGCTGGCTGTTCCTGCGGTTCAAGCCGTCGACCCTTGAGAGGGTTGACGGCTTTTTTTTTTGCTGCTCAGCCCCTGAGGTGCTGGGGATCAAACAGATTTTTTTCCATGTGCTTGATCTCGTCGATGCCCGAGATGATGATGTTGGGGTCGGTTGCCAGTTCGTCGTCCGGCAGCTTTTTGTCGTAGTCGAGGTGGGAGAGGATGTGCTTGATGCAGTTGAGCCGGGCCTGCTTCTTGTCGTCGGAGCGGATGATGGTCCAGGGGCTCAGGGTGCGGTTGGATTCGTTGAGCATCTGGAATTTTTTGACGGTGTACTGGTCCCAGTAGGTCTGGGCCAGGTTGTCCACCGGCGAGAGTTTGTACTGCTTGAGAATGTCGGTCTTGCGCGATTCAAAGCGTTTGGACTGTTCGTCCTTGGAAACCGAGAAGTAGAATTTGAACAGCTTGATGCCGTCTTTGACCAGCATCTCCTCAAACAGCGGCACGTCTTTCAAGAACCGTTTGTGCTGTTCGTCGGTGCAAAAGCCCATCACTGGCTCGACCATGGCCCGGTTGTACCAGGAGCGGTCAAAGAGCACCAACTCGCCGGCGGAAGGCAGGTGGGGCACATAGCGCTGGAAATACCATTGGGTAGCCTCCTTGTCGCTGGGCGCGGTCAAGGCGACGACGCGGGTGTTGCGGGGGTTAAGAAAGGCGGAGATGCGCTTGATGGTGCCGCCCTTGCCGGCTGCGTCGCGACCCTCGAATATGGCCAGCACCCGGGCCCCGCGTTTTTTCATGTCCTGCTGCAGTTTCATCAACTCGGTCTGCAGCTTTTTCAGCTCCATTTCATAGGCCAGGGCGGCCTTGCTCACCCACACGGCGACATGATCGTCGCTCTTTTTATCCTCCATGTAACGCAGAGCCGAACCTTCCTGCAGTTTGAAATGAAGGGCCTTGTCCGGCTCCTGATTTTTCCCTTTGTCGTCAATTTTCTTCTTTTTCTCGCCCATGCGTTTCTCCTTTGGCCGGCGCTGACCGCCGGCCGGGATGTCCGGGGCCTCTTTCCCGGCCCTTGGCGCGGATTGGAAAAGGGGTTCGGGATGTTTTTTTGTGGTGCAAGCCGGTGTTCGCGTATATATGAGGGTAGCACAGATCCTGGGAAAATCCAGGATGACATCGATATTTTTAACTATTTCGAACCGCTGGAAATACATTCCAGCCTATGGCGGGAGAATGCGCGATGAACGGAACAGACGAGGCGGTCAACGCCTTTCTCAGTGATTGGCAAGCAAGCCCGGAGGGCAATAAACAGGGATTCGTCCGGCTCAAAACCTTATTGTCGGCCAAAGAAAATGCAACGATTGAGTTCCTGCCCCGGCCAGGAGTCACCTACTCGTTGCGCGCCGCGCTTCCCGGCGGCGAGCGCCCCCTGTTTGTCATGGTCGACGTGATCGAGGATCAGCCGCGCTGGCTGTCGGTTTGCTTTTTTGGCGATATGATTCAGGACCCGGAAGAGCGCGGCGCCTTTGTTCCCGGCGGCTTGCTGGGGCAGGACGCCCTCTGCTTTGATCTTGAGGAGTGCGGCGAAGAGGCGCTTTGCTATGTCGAGGCCCGAATCAACGAGGCCTACGCGGCCGCCTCAGGTCGCTGAGGTCGCTGAGGCCGGGCTCGTCGCGGTTTAGTTGCGTTTGCTGGCGGTGCGGAACATCTCCCCGTAAATGGCCGGCAGTTGGTGCTGGTCAAGCGCCCTGATTACGGCCTCGACGTCGTAGGCGCAGCGGTGGTGACTGACCGAAATATTGCCCTTGGTCAGCTCAAGCACGGCGTAGGCGGCCTCGGGCCGTCCGTCGAACATCCGGCCCACCGAGCCCGGATTGATGAAGTGGACGCCGGCTACATGGCGGTGATACGGCGAATGCGAGTGTCCGGTAATCACCACCTCGCAGTTGGTTTCCTTGGCCAGTTCCTTGAAGCGCTTGTCCGGGGTGTCGGCGCAGAGAAACTCTTCGTGATCGGCCGGGCTGCCGTGGAAGAGGCCGATAAAGGTCTGGCCGAGGCGGAGGAGTTTCTTCTTTTTTAGCTCCAGAAGAAACTGGCTGTTTTCTGCGGTCAGCATGGCTGCGGTGCTGGTGTACATGATCCGCTTTTCCGGCTTGGACGGCTTTTTGAACGACTTGCCTTTGAGCAGTTTGATCACCCGGTCGTCGGTGTTGCCCCGGATGGTAAAGGCCTGACGGGCGCGCAGCCACTCCAGGGTCTCGTTGGGAAAGGGAGCATAGACCACGGAGTCGCCGCAGTTGAGCACATGGGCGCAGGCCAGCGGTTCCACCTCGCGGCTGACCGCCTCAAGGGCCGGGTAATTGCCGTGGATGTCGGATATCAGCAGGATTTTCATGGACAGGGAGAAGGCTCCGTGGAAGGAAAGGGTTGGGGAATTGTTGGGTTAAAACCGCCCGGCGCACTGTCTGGCAATGCCTGGCATTGTCTGGCGGAGGGTGCGCGGTCGGTTCACAGCAGCGGACTCACCAGCAGGGCAATGTTTTCCAGGAATCGTTGGCCAAAGGAACGGGCGCCAAAGGCCTCGGCGTCATGGGGCGTGGTCTGGCGCAGATACCGCTGTTGCAGTTGCCGAACCTGACCGGCAAAGTCTTTGTTATAGATAAAAAGCGTCATCTCAAAATTGAGCCAGAAGCTGCGCATGTCAAGATTGACCGAGCCAAAGAGGCAGAAATCGCCGTCCACGGTGATGGTCTTGGCGTGGAGCAGGCCGCCGGAAAAGGCCATGATGCGCACGCCAGCGCGGGTCAAGGCCTCGTAGCGGGCGCGACTGGCGTACTGCACCAGCCGCGAATCGTTTCTTTCCGGAACAATCACCGTAACCTCGACGCCCCGTTGCGCCGCTGATTTCAGCGCCGCCAGGATGGCGTTGTCCGGCGCGAAATAGGGCGTGGTGAGGATGAGTTCCCGCCTGGCCGCATAGATGGTGGTGAGCAGCAGGTCGTGGATGGTGTCTTCGCCGTAGCCCGGCCCCGACGGCGCCAACTGCACCAGGGCGTCGCCGGTCTGGGGCGCTGGCGGGAGGTCGGTGTTTTCAGGGGGATCGGAGGGGCGTGACGCCCGTTCCAGCCGCCAGTCAAAGAGAAAGATCGCCGCCAGAAGTTCCGCTGCCGGGCCGGTGATCCGAACCATGGCGTCCACCCATTCGCCGACCCCGTTTTTCTGTTTAAACAATCGCGGATCAACCAGATTCTGGCTGCCGGTGTAGGCGATCTGGTTGTCGATCACCGCTATCTTGCGGTGGTTGCGCAGGTCAATGCGGATAAACAAGGCCCGGATCAGGCCGGCGGGCAGAGCTTCCGCCACAGCCACGCCGCCCGCGCGCAGACGTGCGGCGCTCCGGCTGCGGAGAAACGGTTTGGAGCCGATGCTGTCCAGCAACAGCCGGCAGACCACGCCCCGTTTGCAGGCAACCAACAGGGCGTCGATCAGATCGTCGGCCCATCCGCCTTCGCTCAGAATGTAAAATTCGAGAAAACAGCTGGACTTGGCGCGGCCAATGTCTTCAATCAGCAAGGAGAAAAAACGCTCGGCCGCATCGATCAGTTCCAGCCGGTTGCCGGGCATGGTGGGGATGCCGGTGGTGGCCATGATCTGTCGATCCAGGGGCAGACATTCCGGATTGACCGCGCTCCAGTCAATGGGCGGGGCGTCCACATGGCCGGCCGTCCTTGCGCGGACCACCGGTCGATCCTTGATCAGGCGGTTGGCCCGGCGCTCTCCCAAACGGTTTTCGCCAAACAGCAGGTAAGTGATTGCGCCGCCGAAAGGAAGCATCAAGATGACCACCAGCCAGGCAAAGGAGACGCTGGGCGCGCGCTTGCGCATGATGACCCGCAGGGAAAAACCAATGCGAATGGCCAGATCGGCAAGAAAGAGCGAACCGGTCAGGCTCCAGGCAACGGTGTCCATCATGTCGAAAAAGGGCCTGGCCCCTTGGGAAGCGGCGGTGATTGATCCACCCTGTGCAAGGTGGGGCGTGTTGGGCTGGGTATGTGGGAAAGCATGGTTGGGAGTCTCTGGAAACGGTCATCGACGGTTCCGGCCGTTGAAGCCGAAGCGTAAGGTGGCATAAAACCCTGTTCATGGTCAAGGGAAATCACCGTCGCCCAATGGTTCGCTCTTTTCTTTTGTCGGGCATCTGGTAGAGTATTGACTGTTGTCATTCTAATAACTTCATTAAAAAACAGGATGTTTCATGCAGGTGAAAGGATTTTTGGCCGCTGCTGTCCCGGCCGGCATACGGTATGCGGGTCGGCTTGATCTGGGGATGATTTTTTCGCGGACGCCGGCGGTGACCGCTGGCGCCTTTACCACCAACAAGGTCAAAGCGGCTCCAATTTTCTTGGATATGGAGCGGTTGCGTTCGGGTTTGGCCCAGGCGGTCCTGGTCAACAGCGGCAACGCCAACGCCTGCACCGGCCAGGACGGAATGGCTCAGGCTGTCGCCACCAGCGCCATGGCGGCACGGGAGCTGGGCATTGATGAGTCGCTGGTGCAGGTGGCCTCGACCGGGGTGATCGGCCAGCCGCTGAGCGCCGAGCCCTTTGCCCAAGCCATGCCGGCGCTGGTTGCCCGGCTTTCGGCGGACGGTTTTGACGAATTGGCCCAGGCAATCATGACCACGGATTTGGTCCCCAAGGTTGCTGAGGCCAAGGTGTTGCTCAACGGCGTGGAGGTCTCGATCCTTGGCTTGGCCAAGGGTTCGGGCATGATCATGCCCAACATGGCCACCATGCTCTGTTTTGTGGTCACCGACGCCAACATCGCTTTTCCGGTGCTCGATCAATTGGTCAAGTCCGGGGTGGAACGGAGTTTCAACCGGATCACCGTGGACGGCGACACCTCAACCAACGACATGGCGCTGGTCATGGCCAACGGCGCAGCCGGCAACGCCCTGATCGACGATGCCAATGCTGAGACGGCGGCCCTGTTCGGCTCGGCCCTGTTTGGCGTTTTCAAGGATTTGGCGCTGAAGATCGTTGCCGACGGCGAAGGGGCCACCAAGCTGGCAACCATCAAGGTGGCCGGGGCGCGCAGCGAGGCCGAGGCGGTTGACGCCGCCCGAACCATTGCCAACTCTCCCCTGGTCAAGACCGCCTTTTTTGGCGAGGACGCCAACTGGGGCCGGATCATCGCTGCCCTGGGACGATCGGCTTGCCACTTTGACCAGAACCGGGTGGCGATCAGCTTTGACAAGGTCAGGCTGGTCGAAAACGGCGTGTTCGTGGGCGCTGCCGCGGAATCAGCCGCCACCGAGGTGCTCAAACAGCGGCAATTCACCGTCACCGTGCAACTCAGCGAAGGCGCGGCCGAGGCCGAGTTCCACACCTGTGATTTTTCCTACGACTACGTGAAGATCAACGCCGATTACCGGAGTTGAGGGAGGAGCGATGCAGCAACCTGGCGCGGACACTTGGCTCCTTCCCGACACGCTCCAGGTTGACGCGTTGCTTGCCGCCCTGGCTGCGGAGTTTGGCTGCGAGGCCGCGCCCGAGTACGCGGCCTTGGTGGTGTATGCCGATTCCTTTGACTGGCGGCTCTATCAGCAGGGCTACCTGCTCCATTGCCACGATTCCTCCTGGACCTTGTACCACGGCGACAGCTGCGAGGTGACCGTGCAGCAGGGCGGGCCGGAATTGAAAACCTCCTGTTTCGCCCATCAGTTTCCGCCGGGCCGACTCCGGGAAACGCTGACCCCGGTGCTTGGCGTCCGGAGTCTCCTGCCGTTGGCGCCGGTGCAATTGAGCGGTCGCCAGGTCCGGCTGCTCAACAGCGACCAAAAAACTGTGGCCCGGCTGGTGCTTGAAACCCAGCAACCGGCGGGGCAGGGGACGATGTTTCGCCTGATTCGTTTGTTCCCCATCCGTGGGTACGATCAGGAACTGACGCTTGTCCAGCGCATCCTTGCCGACAACGGCGTTCGCCATTCCGCCTCCCCCCTGATCGGATTTGAAGAGGGCTGCCGGAAGGCGGGCCGGCAACCGCTGGACTACAGCTCGAAATTCACCTTGGAGCTCGATGAAGCCAGCACGGCCCGCCAGGCCATGACCTGCATCTATCAAACGCTCCTCGACAGTATTAACCGCAATATCCCCGGCGTGCTGGCGGATTGGGACACCGAGTTTCTCCACGATCTGCGGGTTGCGGTCCGTCGCACCCGATCCGGGTTGAGTCTGGTGAAACAGGTTCTGCCTGGGGAAATCGTCGCCCGCTTCAAGCGCGATTTCGGCCTGCTGGGCAGCTTGACCGGGCCAACCCGCGATCTCGACGTTTATCTGCTCAACCGGGCCGCCTATCTCAAGCGTCTGCCGCCCGCCTTGCAACCGGGGTTGGACGCCTTTTTTGGCGAACTGGCCCGTCGCCGTCAGGCGGAACAGAAACGCCTGGCCCGGGCCCTGCGGGGAAAAAAGAGCAAAGCAATGCTCATTGCCTGGAGCCGCTGCCTCCACGGGCAGGATCGACAACCGGCGCCTTTGGCGGCAACGCCGATTCGCGAGTTGGCCGGGCGGATCATCCTGCGCCGGTACAAACGGGTGCTGCAAAACGGCCAAGCATTGAGCGCAGCCACGCCGGATTCTGAAGTGCATCGCCTGCGGATTGAGTGCAAAAAGCTGCGTTATGCCATGGAATTTTTCAGTTCTCTGTATCCCAAGGAGGAGATCCAACAGGTGGTGCGGCATCTGAAAAAATTGCAGGATATTCTGGGCGACTTCAACGATCTCTCGGTGCAACAGCAGATGCTTCGCCAAGCCTTGGAGGAACTGCGGGTCGGATCGCGGCGCAACCTGGAACAGGCCTCGGCCCTGGGCGGGCTGCTGCAGAGCCTGTTTGAGGAGCAGCAGGCGCTGCGCGATCATTTTGCCGAAGCCTTTGATCAGTTCAGCGATCCGGCAACCACAGCGCTGTCCCACGAACTCTTCCGAAAAATATAGGATTTCCCATGAGCGTGCTTGCGGTCTACAACATCAAGGGCGGGGTCGGCAAAACAGCCGCCTCGGTCAATCTGGCCTATCTCTCGTCCATTGAAGAGGGCAAGACCCTGTTGCTTGACATGGACCCGCAGGGGTCGGCCTCCTTTTATTTCCGCATCCGGTCGCCGGATAAATTCGGCGCCAAAAAATTGCTCAAGGGCGGCAAACACATCGAGGAGAACATCCGAGGCACCGACTACCCCGGCCTTGACATGCTGCCCGCTGATTTTTCCTACCGCAACATCGACATCGCGCTTGATGAGTGCAAAAAATCGCAGAAGCGGCTGAACAAGGTGCTGCAGCCCCTGGAGGACGAATACGCGCGGATCGTTCTTGATTGTCCGCCCAACCTGACGCTGTTGTCGGAAAACATCTTTTACGCCGCCGACTACATCCTGGTCCCGGTGATTCCCACCACCCTGTCCCTGCTGTCGCTGGAGCAACTGTTTGCCTTCCTTGATGAAATTGGCCAAGGTCGCGAAAAGGTGCTGGTCTTTTTCTCCATGGTCGAGAAACGAAAAAAGATGCACGCCGACATGATGCAGTCCCTGCAGGATAAGTCCTGCGTCCTGCAATCGGTGATTCCCTATTCTGCGGACATCGAACGGATGGGGGTGTATCGGCAGCCCGTTGCCGCCGCTCTGCCCGGATCGATCTCCGCTGCAGCCTATGTGAGTTTGTGGCATGAAATCCGAGATCGCCTCTAAAGACGCCGTCAGGCAGCTGCTGATCTGCCGCCACGCCAAGTCAAGCTGGCAGGACGGAGATTTGAGTGATTTTGCCCGCCCCCTCAACAAGCGCGGCGAGCGCGACGCCCCGGAAATGGGCCGTCGACTGCTGCTGCGCGGGATACACCCGGATCTGATTCTGACCAGCCCGGCGACCCGCGCCCAAAGCACCGCCGCTCACTATGCCGCCCAATTGGGATGCGCGCCGGGCGTGTTGCAGCTCAATCCGGATCAGTACGCGGCCACCGCATCCACCCTGCTGACGATGCTGCAGGGGCTGCAGCCGCAGATGCGCACCGTGCTGCTGGTTGGGCACAATCCGGAGAGCACGGTGCTGGCCAATGCGCTTGGCGGTCTGGCGATCGACAACATTCCCACCAGCGGCGTCGTGGCCCTGGAGTTTGCCCTCGACTCCTGGCGCGACCTGGCGGTGGGGAAGGGGACCTTGCTGTTTTTTGATTTTCCGAAAAATCATGGTTGATTGGTTGCAACCACAGCGCCTGCCCGGTTCCGATGCATAGAACGAAAAAAGAGCGGGAACCGGACTGCATGCGATGCAGGAATTTTTTCATCACCTACCATCCTCAGCAACCGAGGGGATGCCGGGCGTACGGGTTTAAAAGCAAGGATCTGCCGTCTAGGGTGGTGCTGGCGAGCTCCGGTCAGCCCTGCCAGTTTTTTGCCCCGCGTAGCCCCGCCTGAATGGCAACTGCCCCGCAAATGCGGCGGTTCGCGTTTTTGTCCCGACTCCTTTTGCATACATCGGGTTGGATTTTTCCTTCGATACTGGTAAGATTACCAGTTCACCCGATGCGGGCGCGCAGCGGGCGGCGGAGTTTGCTTTGAGTGGGTGCTTTTTCTTTTACAGCAATCAGGGATTGAGGGGTGGGGCATGAAACTGTCGGCGTTTGGCGAAAAACTTTCCACGGGCGCGGGGATTCTGTCGTTGATGGACGACCTCGGCAACGCCCTCGCCGAAGGCGATAAAATCATGATGGGCGGCGGCAACCCCGGCCACATTCCGGAAATTCAAGAGGTGATGCGCCAGCGGCTGCAGGCCTTGATTGCCGACGAACAGTCGTTGCGCAAACTGATTGGCGTCTACGATCCGCCCAAGGGCGAGGTCGATTTTTGCAAAGCCCTGGCAACGTTGTTGCGCCGCGAGTATGGCTGGGATCTAAACGAGGAGAACATCTGCCTGACCAACGGCAGCCAGGGGGCATTTTTCCTCCTCTTTAATCTGCTGGCCGGCAGAACGGCCAACGGCGGCCACCGTAAAATACTGCTGCCCATAGCCCCCGAATATATCGGCTATGCCGACCTCGGCCTGAGCGATGATTTTTTTACCTCGGTGCAGCCGAGAATTGAGCCTGTTGGGGAGAAGTTTTTCAAGTACCGGGTCGATTTTGAGCGAATAGCCGTCACCGACGAGATCGGCGCCATTTGCGTGTCGCGGCCGACCAACCCAACCGGCAACGTCCTCACCGACGACGAAATCGCCGGATTGGCCAACTTGGCCGAAACCCACGACATCCCCCTGATTATCGACAACGCCTACGGCACGCCCTTTCCGTGCATGATCTACACCGAAGTGAAGCCGGTGTGGAACAAGCATCTGATTTTGTGCATGTCGTTGTCCAAATTTGGCCTGCCCGCCGTGCGCACCGGCATTGTGGTCGCGGAGAAGGAGATCATTCGCCTGCTTTCCGGGGTCAATGCGGTGGTAAATTTGGCGACCGGCAGTTTTGGCGCCATGCTGACCACCGAGATCATCCAGTCTGGCGAGATTATCCGCCTCAGTCGCGAGGTGATCCGACCCTTTTATCAAAAGAAGATGGAACGCGCCCTGGCCTGCATTGAAAAGAGTTTCACCGGTTTCCCCTACAAAGTGCATGTGCCCGAAGGGGCCATGTTTCTGTGGCTGTGGTTTCCAGGGCTGCCGGTTTCCAGCCGGCAACTGTACGAACGGTTGAAACAACGGGGCGTGGTGGTGGTTTCGGGCGATTATTTTTTCCCGGGCCTGGCGCCCGGTTGGCGGCATGCGGAGGAGTGTTTGCGGATCACCTATTCCCAGGCGGAAGAGGATGTGCAGCAAGGCGTTGCCGTTATCGCCGACGAGGTGAGGTCGCTTTTTGCCCAACAGTAGGCGGGTGGGCGCAGGGGCGCTGAGACGGCGCAGGTCGATGTTGGTCGGACGTTTGCGGAAGGATCGTTGCAGGGAAAATTTTATGAAAAGGAGACGATGATGTTGTGGCAATACCGGACCATTCTTTTTGAATTCACCAAAGATGGCCTGTTGGGCGACCGATATGTCGATGATGAAGAAATGGAGAAGACCCTCAATCAGTTGGGGCGACAATCTTGGGAACTGGTGAACGTGACCCTGCTGCAAGACGGCTTGCTGGCCTTTTTAAAGCGCCGGACAGAGGAAGACGGCGCTGTTGCCAGGGGCAAAGAACGGGAGGGCAGGGAGCGCGTCGCCGCGGAACCGCCGAGGCCGGCCGAACCCGCCCACTCTGCGCCGCCGATTGTGCGAGAACCCAGGCAGGCTCCAGTCCCGCGCACTCCGGTTGTCGCCGAACAGGCGTCGATTGAGGAACGCGAGCTTCTCCACGGCTTTGATCGCCAGCGGAGAAGCGGCAGGGCCAAGGACGACACGGATTTTGTCGGCGGCATCAAAATTTCTTGATCGGAGACATGGATCCTTGCATCTCCAGCCAAGAAATCTCTGAGTCATGACCCTGTATATACTGAAGCGACTGGTGCTGATGTTGCCAACCCTGATCGGGGTCATGCTCATCACCTTTGTGGTCACCCAGTTCGTCCCCGGCGGCCCGGTGGAACGGATGATGGCGCAATTAAGCGGCTACGGTTCCGGCAATGAATCCGCTGCAGTCGGCGGTGGGTTGTATCAGGGCAACAAGGGGTTGGATCAGGAGCGGGTCGAACAGTTGAAAAAGCTCTACGGTTTCGACAAACCGCCGCTTGAACGTTTTGTCGACATGATGCGCCGCTATCTGGCCTTTGATTTCGGCGATTCCTACTACCACCACATGAGCGTCGCCCAACTGGTGATTTCCAAGCTGCCGGTGTCGATGTCGCTTGGCTTGTGGAGTTTTCTCATTGTCTATTCGGTTTGCATTCCCTTGGGGATTGCCAAGGCGGTGCGCGACGGCTCGACCTTTGACGTCCTGACCAGCTCAATCATCCTTGTCGGCTACGCCATCCCCGGGTTTGTGCTGGGCATTGTTTTGATTGTCCTTTTTGGCGGCGGCAGCTTCTGGAGCGTGTTCCCTTTGCGCGGTCTGGTCTCCGACAACTGGCGGGAACTCAGTCTGGTCGGCAAAGCGTGTGATTATCTCTGGCATATGGTCCTGCCGATCATCGCCTCCACTGTGGGCAGCCTCGCGGTGATGACCCTGCTGACCAAGAATTCGTTTCTGGAGGAAATTCGCAAACAGTATGTGGTCACCGCCAGGGCCAAAGGCTTGGAGGAGCGGCAGGTGCTGTACAAGCATGTGTTCCGCAACGCCATTATTCCAATCATCACCGGCTTTCCCGGCAGCTTCATCACCGCTTTTTTCACCGGCAGCCTGCTGGTGGAGACCATCTTTTCCCTGGACGGCATGGGCCTGCTGGCCTACGAATCGGTCATGAACCGCGACTACCCGGTAGTGCTCGGCACCTTGTATTTTTTCACCATCATCGGACTGGTCTCGCGCCTGCTTTCCGACCTCTCCTATGTACTGGTGGATCCGCGCATCAGTTTCGAGGGCAGGCAATAGCCATGGGGTTGGAGAAAACGCGCAGAGCGGACAGCTTGGGGCGCAAGCGTTGGCGCCGGTTCCGGCAAAACCGGCGCGGCTTCTACTCGCTGGTTCTTTTTGTTGTCCTGTTTGGCCTCAGTCTGGGCACCGAGCTGCTCAGCAACGACAAACCGCTTTTCATCCGCTACCAAGGGGAGAACTATTTTCCTCTGTGGCGGATGTATCCGGAAACCGTTTTTGGCGGCGATTTCGACACGGAAACCGATTACCGCGATCCCTATATCCGCACCCGTTTGACCGCTGACGGCAACATCGTAGTTTTCCCGCCCAATCCCCACAGCTTCAACTCGATTAACCTGGAACTGGATCGTCCGACGCCCGCCCCGCCTAGCCCGGAGAATTTTCTCGGCACCGATGATCGCGGCCGCGACGTTCTGGCTCGGTTGATCTACGGTTTCCGCTTGAGCATCCTCTTTGGCGCGGCGTTGACGGCGGTCGGCACTCTGATCGGCATTGCCGCCGGTGCGGTGCAGGGCTATTTCGGCGGCCGGACCGATCTTTTTTTTCAGCGCTTTATTGAACTCTGGGGCTCGATGCCGGAGTTGTACCTGCTGATCATTTTTGCCTCGATCTTTAAGCCATCCATGCTGTTGTTGCTGATTCTGCTGTCGCTGTTCGGCTGGATGGGGCTGTCGGATTATGTGCGCGCCGAGTTTCTCAAAGGGCGCAACATGGAGTACGTCAAGGCGGCCAAGGCCTTGGGCGTCGGCAATTTTACCATCATGTCGCGCCATCTGCTGCCCAACAGCATGACGCCGGTGATCACTTTTTTGCCGTTTCGCATGTCCGGGGCCATTCTCGCTCTGACCAGTCTTGATTTCCTCGGACTGGGCGTGCCGCCGTCAACCCCCAGCCTGGGGGAACTGCTGGCCCAGGGAAAGGCCAACATCGAAGCGTGGTGGCTGTCGCTCTCCACCTTTGTCGTGCTGGTGGGGGCGCTGGTGCTGCTTATTTTTATCGGCGAAGCCCTGCGCGAGGCCTTTGATCCGAGGAAATAAAAAAAGGACCGAAGATACGGCTCTTCGGTCCCTTGTGCAAATGAGAAGTGATCTGGTCAGTGGTTGTGGTGGTGCAGATCGTGCCGCAGTTTGGCAAATTCTTCTTTGATGTTGAAGCGCAGCTCGGACAGTTCGAAGTACAGCTCTTTGGCGGTGTAAGCGAACTGCGGTTCCTGGCTGCTGTCCGGCGAGCTTGCCGCTGGAACAAGAGGCATGACGGCGCTGGCCTGTTGCAGCCAGGCGGTGAAGCGGCTGATTGCTTCCGGCAGCTCCTCGGCCGGGCATGAGGCGAGCAAAAGCTGTTCGTACAGATAGTTGACCAACTTTTCCGTGGCCGCATCCTCCTTGGCGGGCAGGCGCATCAGCATGGCAATCACGGAGTTGAGCAGTTGCATCAAAGCCTGTTGTTCGCTGGAAAGTCCGGCTTGCTGCAAGGAGGCGACAACCTCGGCGGCTTCAGCCATCTTGTCGCGCGAGGGCGTGCGGACAACGAACGGCAAAAGAGCGCCTAGAGCGGCTAGTTGCATTTGCCTGTCTTCTTCCGGCGAACCAACGGCGTCGGTCAAGGTTGCCTCCAACGCCTCGGTTAATTCATCCGTCGGAGCAAGCACAGGCTCTGTTTCTTCCTCAACCGCGTCAAAAAAGAGATCCAGTGCGCCCTCAAGGGTTTCGTCCGGCAGTTTGTCGTCATCAACAACTGTGGCGGGTTCTTCTATGTCCGACAATTCCGGTGGCGAGAATTCGCTCAAAGCCGGGGCTATCTCGAATTCTTCCTCTTCCACGAACGGCTCAAATGTTGGGGCAGCCTCCTCAACAATTGCCGTTTTGGGTTCTTCCTCGATGTCAGCGCCAAAAAAGAAATCAAGTTTTTCTTCGATTTCATCAATAGGGGTGAAATCCAAAGCCGCCACCGCTTCTTCTTCCGAAAAACCTTGTTCTTCGGCACTGTCCGCGAGCGCTGCCTGGACGCTGTTCTCGGTATCGAAAAAGAGCGATTGCTCGATCTCTTCAACCGAATCCTCGCCGGCGGCCTGAACAGGTTCCGCCGCTGCGTCTGCAAAAAAATTGTCCAGCTTGCTTTGAATATCCAGAGTGTCGATATCCGTATCCTGAGCGTCACGCTCAAGCGAATCGGCGGGCTGCTCCGCATCATTCAAGGCAGCCACCACTGCATCTTCCGCAAATTCAAGATCAGCGTCAACGTCTGCCAAGGCCGCCACAGGCTCGTTGTCCTCGAACGCCATTTCCAGGGAATCGGTTTCCTGGGCCGACAAGGCCATGAAAGAATCCTCGCTTTCTTTCTCAGCCTCGCCAAAAAGAAAATCAAGCTGTTCGGACAGATCGCTCTGAGCAGGAAGATCCAGGGGTTCGGATTCTTCGCTGAAACCGGCGAATTCGTCCGAATCGGACAAGGCCGGCATGAGGCCGCGTTTAGCGCTGAGGTGGGCCTCAATAAAATCGTCGGCGAGTTCGTCGGCGACCGGATGAATGGCGTCAGGCGGCAATATTTCGTCGGGATATTGTATGTCGGCGGTTTCCATGGCCGGTTTTGCATCAAAGGCAAACAGCGTGTCAATTTCAGCGCCAATGGCCTCGGACGCATCGGCGGCGGTCGACGATAGGTGGTCGTGTTCCACTGCGACGTCTTCCTGGAAAAAAATGGGAGTCGGCGCTTCGTCGAACGCAATCGGCTCTTGATCTGTGATCCCCTGGATAGTGCCAGGAGCGCTGATTTCTTCAACAACATCGTCAATCAATTGTTCGTCCACAGGGGAAACAGACTGGTTGGTGATGAGCATCTTGAGGTTGTTGAGACGATTGATGCGATCAACCAGAAGTTCCTGGACGCCGGCCTGATCAAGGCGGCTGCCGTCTGTTTGCGACACCTGTTCCAACGCCTCGTTGAACGAGTGAAGGAGCGTGAACGCTTCAGGATGGGCGTCGGCCCGTTCCTCGGCGATGTAATCGCTCAAGGCCTGCAAACCCTGCAAGAGCACCAGCGCCGGCTTGTTCTCCATCATCTGTTGATGGTGGGCGGCAAGCATGGCATTAAATTGCGCCAAGCTGTCATCCGTGACTTCCCAGTCGAGACTAAGAATAGCGGCTTTCAATTGTTTGGCGGCATTCGATTCTGTAGGAGGCGATGAGGGCGCATCTGGAAGCACGCTTGGCGCAATTGTAGAGACAACCGGCTTGGGTGCATTGTCTTCGCTTTGGTTGATCTGATATTGGAGAATTTTGAATTTGCGAACATCGCCTTTGAGCAGTTGGGTGATTTGTTCCCCTGTGATATTTGGCGAAGAGATTATTTTTTCAAAATTGTAGAAAAAGGTGAGGAGCAGTTTGATAGAGTTGGGATGAGCGTAGGCCCCCTTGGTGCGGATATAATTTCCTATTTTACTGAGGCCTTGCAAATACACCTCGGCCACTTTGTCGCCCTGCCACATCGACTGCAAGTTGTCCAACTCGTCCGCCAGTTCCTGCAGAATTTCGTCGTTGATTTCCCAATCCAATGAAAGAATGATGGATTTAAGCCGGGTCAACGGGGAAGATTCTTCGCTGGTAAACTCAAATAGATCGACATCCTGAGTGTCGAAGGATTCGTTGGCGAAGAGCGTCAGATCTTCAAAATCTTCAATTGCGGAGATTGTTTCACGCTGCGTTTTTTTCATAGACCGGCTCTAGTGTTGGCTCCCTTGGTGCTGCGCCATTACATAAGTTTCTTCTGAATGGAAATAACCGTGGATGAAATAATTTTTTTGAGCGTTTCTGGAACGTTGTACCCGGTGAGCGCACTCGCCTCGAACGTGGGCACCTTGAGTTTGCTGTTCAAATCCTTGTCAAGAACAGAAATCGGCAACACAGGAATGCCCTGATTGCGCAGATCAACTTTGTTGTACTGAAGAACCAACGGAATCTTGAATATGGATTCCTTGTAACTCATAAGATTTTCATGCAATTGGTTGAGCGAGCGAATGTTTTTTTCGCGCATCTGTTCTTGGGCGTCGGCCACGAAAACAATGCCGTCCACGCCCTTGAGCACCAACTTTCTGGTGGCATTGTACTTGACCTGGCCGGGAACCGTATATAGCTGAATTTTGAGTTCGTAACCCTTGATCTGTCCCATGTTGAAGGGCAAAAAATCGAAAAAAAGGGTGCGGTCGCCATGGGTTTTAAGGCTCACCATTTCAGACTGAATCTGTTTGGTGAATTTCCTGTTGATGTATTCAAGGTTGGTGGTTTTGCCGCCGCGGCCTGGACCGTAGTAGACAATTTTCACCTGGACGATCTTTTCTCTGAGATTGATAAAACTCACAACGCTCTCCTACGGTCTTAAGCTGATCGCAAAAAATCCATAACAATAATAGTCAGACGCCTTGGACCGAAGAAATCAGTTATTTGCGCGACCAGATTTTTTTAATGCGCTCAATGGTTTCAACCACATTAAGACGAAGAAAACCCAGAGAGATGCTTTTGCCAAACATGGTTATGAGCAACAGTTCGTCGTCAATTTTGGAGAAATGGATATTGCACTCCGCTCCTTTATGAAACAGCAGCGAAAATTCTTGCTCGCCGACAAGTTTGGCCATGGCGTCGACGGTGGCAAAATTACCGGCGGCTAAGGCGGCAAACGAATACACATCGTATTTTGATGTGCCGTTGTCTTTGGCGGTAATAATGTTGCCTGCCATATCAATGATGATAACGCAGTCGACGCCAATTTTTATGAGCTTTTCAGTCAGGATTTCATCTATTTTTTCAAGTTGTTCCTGGCTAACAACTCCGTAATTCATATAGCTACCTCGTGCATGTTCATATAAGTTGTTTTTTGGGGAGAGCCGATATTGCCGAATTTTGCAAGGGGCAAACCGCAGCCCTTGGGGCGATTGTTTGGGAGTCCATTAGTCGCCGAACATTGAGCATTGCTTTTTGGCCATCGACCAGTGTGATGGTCCGAAATTCAGTCTGTTTACACAGATTGCACGTTAAGCAATGTTCGGAAATTAATGACCGGATTAAAATGGGATTCTCAAAAAGCCAATTTATTCAGGAGGATCTCTTGGGCACCTTTTTCAATTATGAGGAGTATACGTCAGAAAAAAAATTATATGAAGCGGTTTCTTCTCATTATATTTATTTCTGATCGATTGACCGAACTAGTACTACTCCGACACATACTGTACTTTAACCATTCAACATCCGAACCAGCAGCCTTGAAATCTGGTGCCTGACATCAGGCAGTGATGGCATGCCCTTGGCCCGTTGTTTTTGTCTTCATCGCTCAGAGGATCGGAGAGAACAGCAACGGTGGCGCGACCGCTCCATCTGCTTGCTTTTCAGAACAAAGCAGCGCTTTCCAGGGTCGACCTTTTCTGGATCCAGTTGCGCCGCGCTGTGGCACTCAGCTGTTTTTTTTGCTGCAATCGCAGGAGTGTCAGGTAGCCATAAGCCAGCGTTGTTAGAAGAACATGCCGATGCCACCCGTTCCAAGAGCGCCCTTCATGGTGATCAAGCCCCAGTTCTTCTTTCAGCTGTTGATAGCCATGCTCAATCCAATAACGTTCATGATAGAGCCGGGCAAGGTCAATCGTTACCAGGTGCTGTGGCATGTTGCTAAAGAAGTAGCGAAGCTCGTGTCCACCTCCTCTCAGGGGACGGCGCTCTATCAGCAACCAGACCTGTTCATGATGATCGCCTTGTTTCCATCCGATGGCCGGCCAGACTCTCATCGAGACGGCTTCTGCAGCAAGTGGCTTGTCTTTTGAATTGAGCCTCAGCTCCAGTCGTTGCCAGGCATCATCGGCAATGCTTGCTCCCAGTGCCGACAGCTTGATTGGCTCGGGGTTTGTGGAGATCACCTTAGGGCGAATTCGTGGACGCCCCCGCTTATGCTCTTTGACTGGCGCAATTTCAAAGACCGGTTCTTGAAGAAAGACCTGGGTGTTGGAGTACACCCCCAACATGTAGCTTTCATTGCGTAACTCAAGCTCCTGGCGAAACTCCGGAATGTTGCCATACCAACCGTCAGCAAGGATTGCACGATGGGGCACATTGTCTTTGCGAGCCAGGTCAACAAAATCAAGTGCAATGCGCCATTTAGACTTATGACGGACCGACTCCGGCACATGTGCTTTTTTACGCTTTGCAGCGCATTCATTATTGTCCTGATCCCAAGATTCGGGGACAAACAGTTCCATGACATATGGCCAGGCAATATCTTGACCGACATACGTCATGCTGACACCAATCTGGCAGTTGTCAGTCTTGCCTGACGCACCGCAGTGTTGCCGGGCAACACAGACACTGTCATACCCTTTCTTAGGGAAGCCGGTGTCGTCAATAACCAGGAGTCCTTGCGGATCGGATGTGGCGTCAAGCATGGTGCGGCGGAATTGTGCAGCAACAAGTTGATCATCCCATTTGGCTGTCGAGAGAAGACGCTGCATGCCACGCTCTGAAGCGTTTACCTTCTCTGACATAGGTTCAACTGATTTCCGCTCACCGTCCATAAGTAGGCCGGTTATGTAGCATTCAGCAAGCTCTCGACTCTCTGAACGACGGAAATAACCATAATAGGGAGCCAAGTATTCTTCGATGCC
This sequence comes from Desulfobulbus sp., assembly GCF_030824455.1. Classification (GTDB taxonomy): domain Bacteria; phylum Desulfobacterota; class Desulfobulbia; order Desulfobulbales; family Desulfobulbaceae; genus Desulfobulbus. The sequence goes on along the minus strand of NZ_JAVBXR010000038.1, from coordinate 2,977 downwards.
GGGGAAAACGATCTCTGTTGTCATGTGCAGAGATTACCGCACGAAGCAGATTATATCAAGTCAAGTGTCGGAGTGGTATCAAGTGGAAAATCTGCCACCAGTAGCGCCCAATGAAGGGCCTAACCAAGGAGCAGGCAATGGGAATCCGTGAAATATGAATGGGTGTATTTGCATGCCTATGACACGGTCACCGATGCCAGAGTTTCGATCATGCAATATCTGGACTGGTACAACAGATCCCGACCCTATTCAAAATTAGAGAAAAGAACCCCGGACGAAGCATATGCCGTGATGTTGCCGACGGTTAAACAGGCAGCCTAACAACAAGCAGAGACTCCACTTAAAAAAAAACTGTCCGAACGAACTGAGCCACCTCTTTCAGCCGCTTGCATGCGAGAGAGTACAAGAGTCAGTTGATACCGCTCCTTGCAACGACTGCAGACAATTACGGCCACTTCGTGAAGAGGGAATTTTTCAGGAACGGGCTGGAGTAATTGGCTTTTCATTTGTCTGCGGCCTTGAAGAACGGTTCCAAATCTTCTGGTTCAGATTCTTCTTTTTTGAAGGACCATTCCCTGTTCACGGGCTCTCGAAATTCAATGCCAAGCAGGCGGTCGTAACGTTTGGCGAGCATGGGGAAAAACTTGAAATGAAACCGTAGGAGCAAACTGAAAACCTCGAGATAAGCCATCACGCAAAAGCCGATGAAAACGAGGAATAAGCCGAAAATGGTTAGAGCGTCTGAATAGGTCATAAGTCGGCTCGATAGTTGGAAATGATAGGTAAAGCCTGATGAGTCTGTTTAGTTGATATTGAAGGACATCAGTGGCAAGGTTACGGAAGGCTTCGGCAAATTGGGGATCGATATGAATATCGCCGCAATTGGTCGTAATGGTAAAACCGCGCATCATGCGGGGAACGCGCTTGGCGAGGGGATATTTCAAATCGTCGATGGTTTCTGTAGCCCTCGGGCTCCTGGCTCCTGTCAAAGGGGATGTATTTGACGATGTCGGGTTCAGCCACCGGTCGCACGCGGCACCGACGTGTCCCGGTTGCCCGCCGGGTTTGCGGCCGTTTGGCGAGCGCGGCTCCTTCTTGCGGAAGGGATCGGTTGACGGCGGCTTGCTGCTGTTTTTGCTGTCGAGCCCCAACCGGTTCAGCAGCAGCGAAACCAACAGCAGCAGCACCTTCAGACTGCCCTTGAGCGCCGGCGAAAGTCCTTTCTCCGCGGCAATCAGCTCGGCAACCCGCTGTACCGTCTCTTCCACATTGATGTTGTCGATGGTCACGCCATCCCCCGTGTCTATATCATGCCGCCAGTATACCACGGGTTTTAAAACCGGAAATTTTGCGCCAAAATTGACCTGTGTCGCATTCTTCTTTTTTGCGCAACCCCCGGGGGCCGCACCACTCCAGTTCGCTGTCGGCCAGAAGCGCATGGGCTGCTTTTTCGGGATAAAACAGGGCACGTGGCCGGTGGGGTGGAGATTTGAAAATTTACCTCAAAACCCTGTTAAGAACTTTTTTGAACTTTTATGGAGTTTTGCTGAATAGTTACAAAATGGGGAACAATTCTCCCATGTTTTGGATTAATCGCTTTAATTGCTTGCATTTCGAAAGTGAAAAGAAGAAAGGAGCGATAATAATTAGCGTAGCGGCAGAGGAAAGTGAGGTAAATACAAGATATCTTAAAAAAATCTCGAAAAGGTCAAACAAGAAACAATAGCAGCGGAAAACTTGAATCTAGCAGCAGAAGAGAAAAAATCGATACGCCTCGAACCTGAAAAGAAAAAACTGACAACAGGCCCGAAAGTATACACCTGGATAAACGACAAAGGGCAAACCGTTCATTCAAATCAGCCCCCAAAATGAAGGATTTTAGAAGGATTTTTTCAGAGAAAAACAGGGAGTAATAGAGTGCGAAAAAGAGAAAAAACATAATAAAAATAATAGCATAGACTGGATAAGTCTGCCATTTTTCAGCCTTCACGCCGGCGACAAAAAATGATGCAAGTTTATGCAAGTAGTCAAAAAAAAGGGGTTACACGACAGATCGTGTAACCCCTTGATTTTTCATGGTACCGGAGGTCGGAATCGAACCGACACGGGGTCGCCCCCGCTGGATTTTGAGTCCAGTGCGTCTACCAGTTTCACCACTCCGGCACAAATATTTTTACATTTTACCGACCGAGCTTTTTCCTGTCAAGGAGAAAGCTCGGTCGTTGTTTCGGCCTAGCCCATGTTTAATGGTCCCGCAAAAAGTCAAACGTCCACCGACGAAACAGTCGGTTCCGGTTAGCTTTATACCGCTAACCGAAGGTTGTAGCCGTCAGCCGCCTCGTCGTTTGCAAAAAAAGCAAAGGCGGATACCCGTGCTTGGCGGCCTCACAGCGCCAAAAGCTCTTTGACAACGGTACAACCAGAAAATTAAAGGTCGGACACACCGGCATGTTGATGCTTTTCTATCCTTTTGTTGCGATGAGCAACAAAAGCGGCGGGGCGCAGGATAAGAAGGGCAACCCATGGCAAACCTCTTTTACCAATGGTTTGTGTCAAATGGGCTTTCGGTGATTATACAACAAAATACCCGTTGGTATTATTGAGCAATATTAACTGGTTGAACGTCACTGTGGTGACCCCAAGGGGACTCGAACCCCTGTTGCCGGCGTGAGAGGCCGATTCGTACGCTATCTTTCACGATTTTTCTAATCATTCACCTCATTTTACGGTCACTGGCACCGCTAAAAGCGCATTAAAAAGCGCATTAAAAACGCCTTAACTTTGGTTCGTCACCTGACGAGCCTAGATATAAAATGAGGACTAACAATGTATTTTCCAGAAACACCTACGCCATTAATTTTAAAAATATGCTTTATGTTAATTGATAATTCAATTTACATACTATTAATTTTAAATATTTTACTTTTTATGCTGAAATTAAATTTAGAAAAAAATATTATTCAGAAAATTTCAAAGT
>NZ_JAVBXR010000127.1 GCF_030824455.1 Desulfobulbus sp. | reverse complement strand
CTTTTTGCATTTTCATGGTGGATTGGCTGATGCTTTTTTTTTTCGCCGGGTTATAATCGGGCATTTTGGCGTCCGGGCTCGCGTGTTGTACCGCCTTGTCCGGGCGCGCGCAACGGGTATTTCCCGGCGCGGTTTCGCCTGATTGCGGCTTTTGATCGGCACGGCCGAACGCTGCATTCGCCATACACCACATTATTTTTCACCAGGGAGCACCCATCGCATGACCGAACCAGGCGCCTTTGATCGCGACAACATCAAGCTGCAGCCGCTGGCCCCGCCCATGGGGCTGATGGAACAGTTCAACCTGCCGCCGGCCATGATCGCCTTTATCCGGCGCAATCAGCGGTCCATCTGGATCGTCGTGACCGTGGGCGTGCTCCTGGCGCTTGGTTTGTCGTCGTACTTTGCCTATCGCGATTACCGCGCCGCGCAGGCGTCAGCAGCCCTGGACGCAGCCCTGATCGCCAAGCAGGGCAAGCGGCAGCTGCTGGACAAGGTCGTGTCGGAATACGGTGCAACCGGCCCCGCGCTCTGGGCGCAAATCGAGCTGGCCTTGCTTGAGGAGCATGAAGGACAGCGCGCCCAGGCAATCAGCCGTCTGGAGGCGATCAACGCCGGCTTGTCGGCAAAATCCCTGCTTAAACCCCTGGCGCTCAACAAGCTGGCGGGATTGTATGAAAACGAGAAGCAGTGGGACAAGGCCTTGGCCGCTTACAACGAGCTGGTCGCCAAGGAAGAGTTTGCCGCCGAGGCCTACCGGGCCATGGGCCGGGTGAACGAGCTGCTGGGCAAGAAAGAGGAGGCCGCGGCCATGTACGGCAAATATCTCGAAGCAGCAGGGGCGCAGGCTGCACGGGGGCAGGCCGATCCGGTTCGGGAGATGGTGCAGTCCAGACTCAACCAACTGAAAAAATAATGGAAATAATTCAAAAGCCAGAAGAGATGCAGGCGTGGGCAAGGGCCAAAGCGCGCTTAGGCGCGACCATCTGCCTGGTTCCGACCATGGGTTTTTTGCACGAGGGCCATCTCAGCCTGATGCGCCGGGCGGCCGGCTTGTGCGATCTGGTGGCGGCGAGCCTGTTCGTCAACCCCACCCAGTTTGGACCCAACGAGGATCTGGACCGTTACCCCCGCGATTTTGAACGCGACATGGCGCTGTTGCGGCAGGAAAAGGTGGCGGCGGTATTCGCCCCGACCCCGGACCTGATGTATCCCCAGGGGTTTCAAACCGAGGTGCGGGTGAAAGATCTGGCGACCCATCTCTGCGGTAAAAGCCGTCCGGTCCATTTTGCCGGGGTGACGACCGTGGTCAGCAAGCTGTTCAATATTGTGCAGCCCGATGCGGCGGTGTTTGGCGAGAAGGATTTTCAGCAACTAGCAATCATTCGCCGGTTGGTCGCGGACATGAACATCCCGGTGCGGATTGTCGGCCAGCCGATTGTGCGCGAGGCCGACGGGCTGGCGATGAGTTCGCGCAACGCCAATCTCGACCCGGCGAATCGGGCCGCCGCGCTGAGTTTGTCGACCGGTCTGCAGCTGGCGCGGGCCAAGGCGCGCGAGGGCGTGCGCTCAACGGCGGCGTTGCACGCCCTGGTGGAGGCGCACATCCATTCCTTTGCCGGAACCGCCATCGACTACGCCAGCTTTGTCGACTGCGAAACCCTGGAGCCGGTTGCCGAGGCCGACGAGCGCACGGTGCTGGCCCTGGCCGTCCACATCGACGGCAAGGTCCGCCTGATCGACAACGGCTATGTCCTGCCCCAGGACGCGAACTGACGGGCCGAGAACGGAGTTCGCCGTTTTCGGTATCCCCACTATTCTACAAGAGGTGCATTGTGCCTGGTTTTGAGATTTTTGGAGCAGAAGAAAAACAGCAGGTTCTGGACGTGTTGGACAGCGGCGTGCTCTTTCGCTACGAGTTTGCCGCCCAGCGCAAGGATGTGTGGAAGGTGCGCGAATTCGAGCAGGCCTTTGCCGCCTACACCGGCGCGACCCACGCCCAGGCGGTGACCTCCGGCACTGCGGCCCTCAAGGTGGCGCTGGCCGCGCTCGGCGTCGGCGCCGGCGACGAGGTGATCACCCAGGGCTTTACCTTTGTCGCCACCTGGGAGGCCATTCTCGATTGCGGCGCCGTCCCGGTCTTCACCGAGGTCGACCTGACGCTCAACATGGACCCGGCCGATCTGGAAAAGAAGATCACCCCGAAAACCAAGGCCATCGTCCCGGTGCACATGATGGGGGCCCAGGCCCGGATCGAGGAGATCAAGGCCATTGCCGACCGCTGCAACATCCCGGTGATCGAAGACACGGCCCAGGCGGCGGGGGGGCGGCTGCACGGCCGGCATCTCGGTAGTTTTGGCGCGGTGGGCACCTTTTCCTTTGACGCGGTCAAGACCATGACCACCGGCGAGGGCGGCATGTGCATCACCAGCGACGAGGCGCTGTGGCGGCGGATGTCGGAATACCAGGATCACGGCCACGACCATGCGCCCAATCCCGGCGGACGCGGCGGCGAGGGGCGGCCTTTCATTGGCTTCAACTACCGGATGATGGAGATCCAGGGGGCCATCGGTCTGGCTCAGTTGGCCAAGCTGGACGGCATCGTTGCCGCCCAAAAGACCAACAAAGCCTTTTTCCAGGAGGCGGCGAGCGTGCTGCCCGGCGTCCGGTTCCGCGAGATTCTCGATGCCGACGGCGATTCCGCCACCTTCCTCACCTTCATGCTGCCGGACAGCGAGCGAACCACGGCGGTCAACCAGGTGCTGCGCGACGAAGGCGTAGGCGCGGTCCGTTGGAGCGAAAACGGCTGGCATTACTATCCCAACTGGGAGCACCTGCTTGAAGGCAAGACCTACTGCCACGGCGGCTGGCCGTTCAGCGCCCACGGCAAGCGGCGCATCGTGTACGATCCGCAGGCCCTGCCGGCCTCGGCGGCGATTCTCGAGCGGGCCCTGACCTACCAGGTGCCGATCCTGCTGGCCGACGAGCAGAAAACCAAGATTGCCGCAGCGCTGAAAAAAGCGGCGCAGGTCTGAGCCGCCTCTCCCTGCTCCCTGCTGTATGCCTCTGATTCGGGACGCCAGCCGGCGCGTTGAATCAGGGGCTTTCCCGTTTTTTCCCGGAACCCACATAGACGTCAAAGCGCACCGCCTTGCCCCGGAGTGAGTAGGAGGGCACCCGTTCGCCCAGGAAGGGCCCCTTGAGCGGTCGTTTGACCACCACCTTCTTGGCCTGCACCTTAAGCGCGGCGAACAAAAGCTGCTCGGGCGGTTCGCTTTTTTGGTCGAGTAACTGCAACAGCTGCAAATCCTGTTTGACCTTGGCGGTTTTGGACCGCTCTGGAAACATGGGGTCCAGGTAGATAACGTCCGGTTGCTCGGCCAGCGCGGGCAGGCGATCCAGGGCGTTGGCCGTTGTCAGCCGCATTCGCGCGGCAATGTCGGCCAGCTCCACAATCCGGGCGGCCCGCTGCAGGCCGTCTGACAACAGGGCGGCAACCACCGGATTGCATTCAAACATCAGCACTCGAAAACCGCTGGCGGCGAGCAGGAAACCGTCGCGACCGAGGCCTGCGGCGGCGTCAATTAGCAGCGGTTGGGCGGCGTTGCGCACCTTGGCCGCCTGAGTCAGCAGCTCCTCGCCCGGATGGAGCAGGCGGCGGCGGGCGGCGGGGCGGTTGAAATCCACCCACAGGGCACCGGGCAACGCCGGATCGCCCAATTTGCGCAATTCGAGATGTTCTGAGGTCAAGCGCAGCAGCAGGCCTTCGGCGGGAGGGGCGGCGGCCAGAGGAATGTTGAGGGCTTGGGCCAGGCCCAGCGCCCGGTCTGGGGCGGACGACCCATCGGCGTGGAGAACAAGGGGGAGGGGAGAGACGGACAAGGTTGTTTTCCGTTGTAACCTGATGGTTTTTTTGGTGATTGCCTTTTGTCTGGCCGCACTGTATCATGACCCAAGTAAAAGAACACAACAATGTCGCCTCCCTCGGGAAAAACTCCAGGAACGATTGATGAGCGCAACCGAACCCAAAGTAATCGCCATTATCCCCGCCCGTTATCAATCCAACCGTTTTGAGGGCAAGCCCCTGGCCCTGATCCAGGGCAAGCCCATGATTCAGCATGTGGTCGAACGGGCCCGTCGGGTTGGGCTGTTGTCCCAGGTGGTTGTAGCCACCGACGACGAACGCATCGCCCAGGCGGTGGAGGCCTTTGGCGGCGCCTGGGTCATGACCCGGCGCGATCACGCCACCGGCACCGACCGTCTGGCCGAGGCCGCCGGGGTGCTCGACATTGCCGACCAGGACGTAATCGTCAACATCCAGGGCGATCAGCCCCTGTTCCCGGCCGAGATCGTCGAACAGGTGGCCCGGCCGCTGATCGACGACTCTTCTCTACCCATGGCGACCCTGATCTATAAAATTGTCCGCCCCGAAGAGATTGCCGACCCCAACCATGTCAAAACCGTGTTTGACTGCCGCGGCAACGCCCTTTATTTTTCACGTTCGCCGATTCCTTTCCAGCGCGATCCCAGCGAAAAGGAGCAGCCGACCTACTACAAACACCTTGGTTTTTACGCCTACCGCAAAGATTTTCTGATGACCTTTGTCGGCCTTGCGGAAGGGCAGTGGGAGCGGTTTGAAAAGCTGGAGCAGTTGCGGGCGCTGGAGTTTGGCTACACCATCCGAGTGGTGCTGACTGATCACGATTCGGTGGAGGTCGACACCCCCAAGGACTTGCTTCGGGTCGAAGCACTGTTGACGGCGGCGCAGTGACAGCCTCTCGCTCCGCGCAACGGGGGCAAGGTTAGGCATGGCCGGCCCGCAGCAACTCAAGTCGCAGCTGCAGTTTTTGACCTCCGAGGGTTTTTCGGTGCTCGACGTCCTGCCGGAAAACTCCCTGGCGGAAAAGATCACCTCGATTGTCCTCGACAACACCCCGGTGGCCGCCTTTTCGCCGGCCATCGCCTCGCTGTTTAAAAAACTTCGGCAACAGATCGAGGTGGTTGACGGCAGCGCCGCCCGGGTGGTGGTGTTGGGCGGCGGCACCGGACTGTCCAACATCGTCGGCGGCGATTCCCGGCGGTTGGGTTGGGCGCGGACGCCCTTTACCGGCCTGAAGCAGGTCTTCCCTCAAGTCAGCTCGGTGGTCTGCGTCACCGACGACGGCGGTTCCACCGGCGAGCTGCAGAAAGACCTGCCCCTGATTGCCTTGGGCGATCTTCGCCATGTGCTGATCTCCTCCATCCGGCGGGCCAACTTGATTCGGATCTACGGCCTGGAGCGGATGGGCGCCGCCCGTTGCGCCGCCGCCCTGCACGCGGTGTTCAACTACCGCTTCATCTCCCATCCCGAATCGGCCGCGCAACTGCTGCAGGACACCAACGCGGTCCTGAGCGACCTGCCTGAACCCCTGCGCGTGTATCTGGGCGATCTTGCCTCCCGGCTCTACTCCGACCCTCGCCTGGCGCCAACCCTGCATCGGCCGCAATGTCTGGGCAACCTGCTCCTGGCCGGGGCGATCTATAAACAGCTCGACCCCTCGTTGGACGCCACCCAGTTGCTGGCCTCGCATCAGGTGGTGCGCACCGCCACCATTCGCGGGCTGGCCGAGATTTCCACCTGTTTGGGGGCGCAGCAGAACGCGGTGTTTCCCTGCACCACCACCTTGTCGCAACTGCAGATCCTCTATGGCAACGGCGTGCTGGTCACCAGCGAAGACAAATCGGGCAAGGCCAGGCGTGGCTATCCGGTGGACCGGGTGCTGGTCGAGTTCAGCCGCAATCCCTTTCTCCAGCCGGAGGTGGCGCAGCTGGTGCAAGCGGCCGACATCATCCTCTTTGCCCCGGGCAGTCTCTACACCTCGATTATCCCGATCCTGCAGGTGCCCGGTCTGGCCGAGGCCATTCGCAAAAACCGTTCCGCCCTCAAGGTGCTGGTGGCCAACATCTGGGTGCAGAAGGGCGAGACCGACGTGGCCCGCGACGCGCCGGACCGCAAATTTTACGTCTCCGATCTGATCCGGGCCTATCACCGCAACATCCCCGGCGGCGTCTACGACCTGTTTTCCCATGTGGTGGCCCTGGATCTGACCGACATCCCCGGTTCAGTCCTGCAGCGCTACGCCTTGGAGGACAAGGAGCCGATCTATATCGACCGCAACCGGGTCCGGGCGCTTGGCTTTGGTTCCATCGAGGCCAAGGTGTTTTCCGAGGAGCAGTTGCGGCAGCGCGGCGCCATTCAACACGACCCCGACGCCCTGGCCCAGGCCATCAAGGGGTTGTGGGCCTTGCAATTGGCCGGTTATCTGAAACCGCCCGCGTGCAAGGAGCCGTTGCCGGCCGCCGACGGCGTGTTCACCGGCGAGTGTCCGGTCAAGCTGGTTCCCTGCCTGCGCTATGACAAGATCCGTTCGCAGCTGCAGTATCTCAGCACCGAGCTGATCCCGGCGGGCTCCATGACCATGGTCAAAATGACCGAGATTGAACGCAAATGGCTGCTGGAGCGGGTGGTGGAGATCATTTGGCTCCATCCCGACATCCCTCTGGAGCATTTGCAGTTTATTCGCGGCGTCACCCTGGTGGAGCCGGGTTCGTGGAAGCGTTGCCAGGAATGGGACAATGTTTTTTCCTTTTACGATCCCCACGATCAGCGGATCAAGATCCGCCAGGATCAGGCCGAGAACCTCAACCGGTTCGAGATGGTCTTTCTCGTCGCCCTGGGCCAGTCGCTGTTGGGCAATTACGCCCAGGAAAAGCGGATGGCCGATCTGGTGTCCGGCGATGACCTGGTGGGACGGGTCTTCCGCCTCAAAGTTCGGGAAAAAGAGCAGTTGGCCTCTTTCCTTACCCCTGAGGACATCGACGCCTACCTGCGGCTCTCACGGATGCACCGGTTGCGGGAAGACGAGCGGGTGTTTACTCGGGTGATCAATCCCGGCGAAGGGTTCACGCCGCCGGGACTCTTTTTCGGCCTTTTTTACGCCTGGTACCTGGACAACCGGTTTGCCGCAAACATAGAATACAAGATGTCCATCATGCGCAACGGCATCTCGGACCTTATCCCCGAACAGGTCCGGATTGTTGATCGCCGCCGGAAGACGATCAACTTTTTCCGGGAACGGATATTTCGTCAACGATCCCCTCAACTTTCCGGAAAGGTGAAGTGAACAGCCCCGTGTTGCCCCTTGTCTCGTGCCTGCTTGCTGTGTATGCCGTGTTCACGGTTGTGTTCTATCTGACGCGCCTGCGCCCCGGTCTGCGCGCTGCTCAGGCCAAGTCGTCGCCAACTGTCGCGCCAGTCGCAACCGGGACGGACGAACTGTTTGCCGGAAACCCTCTGAGCCCGGCGCTCCAGCGCTCGCTTGAGGAGTGGCGCAACACCTTTGACGCCATCATCGATCCGGTGCTCATCCTGGACAACGAGTTGCGGATCGTCAAAGGCAATCGGGCCGCCTTTCAACTGCTGTCCGTCAACGGGGCGGCCATTGAGGGCAAGACCTGTCACCAGTTGTTTGCCGGCGCCGACGCCGTCTGTCCGCTCTGCCCAATGCAAACGGTGCGACACGACAACAAGCCGCATTGCCAGGAAATCACCCACCGCTACCTGGGTCGCACCTTTTCCGTCTCCTGCGCGCCCCTGTTTGTTGATGAGCAGATTGTCGGCTACGTCTATTCCGCCAAGGACATCAGCGTGCAGCGCAATTTGGAAAAGCGGCTGGTCCACGCCCACAAGCTGGAGTCGATCGCCACCCTGGCCGGCGGCATTGCCCACGATTTCAACAATATCCTTGGGGCTATTCTGGGCAACGCCGATCTGCTGCTCTATCGCCTGCCGGCCCAGGAAGACGCGGCCAAGGCGTCGATGGGGCCGCCCATCACCTATGAAGAGATCACCGAACACGTGCAAGCCGTGCGCAGGGCCGGCAACCGGGCCAAGGAACTGGTGACCCAGATCCTGGCCTTCAGCCGCCAATCCGTCAACCAGCGTCGCAACCTGCTGGTCGCCCCGGTGGTCAAGGAGTCCTGCCGCCTGTTGCGCGCTTCCCTGCCGGCCACTATTGAGTTGAAAGTGGCGGTGGGCGACAACATCGGCATGATCTACGCCGACCCCGGCCAGATCCAGCAGGTGGTGATGAATCTCTGCACCAACGCCGCCCAGGCCTTGAATTACGCTGCAGGAACCATTGAAATTTCACTGCGGGAGATCGAAACCGGCCGGGCGGAACAGTTGCGCTACCACGACCTGGCGCCGGGGAAATATGTGGTGTTGACGGTGCAGGACACGGGCAAGGGCATTGCCCCGGAGATGCTGGAGCGGATTTTCGATCCCTTTTTCACCACCCGCGAGGTGGGCGAGGGTTCCGGCATGGGTCTGGCCGTGTTGCACGGCATCATTGTCTCCCACGACGGCGTCGTCGACGTCAAATCTGAAGTGGGCAAGGGCTCGGCGTTCACCGTCTTTTTCCCCCGGGTGCAGGACGCTGAGGGCGAAGAAGACGACCCGGCCACCGCCATGCCGCGCGGCAGCGAAACCATTCTCTTTGTCGACGACGAGGAAGACATCGTCAGCATGCGCACCCGGATGCTCTCCTATCTCGGCTACCGGGTGTTGCCGGCGACCAGTCCGGAGCAGGCCCTGGGGTATTTCACCAGAGGGGAGGAGCAGATCGATCTGCTCATTACTGATCACACCATGCCGAGGATGACCGGTTTGCAGTTGGCGGCGGAGATCAACGCCCTGCATCCGGATCTGCCCATCATCCTCTGTTCAGGATACAGCGAGGCGGTGACCCTGGAAGAGGCGCTGGAAGCCGGGGTCCGCCGATTTCTGGCCAAGCCGGTGGACATGCGGCTGCTGGCGATGGCCATCCGGGAGATTTTGCCCAGTCGCGACGGAGGAGAAGGATGAGAGTCTTGGTCATTGACGACGACGAGCAGATGCGGATTCTGCTGCGTCAGGTGATGGAGTGGGCCGGCTACGAAGTGACGGAGGCCGGCGACGGCCGCGAAGGCATGCACAAGCAGCGCAAACAGCCGGCAGACCTGGTGATTACGGATCTGATCATGCCCGAACAGGAAGGGCTGGAGACCATCACTTCGCTGAAAAAAGAGTTTCCCCACATCAAAATCATCGCCATATCCGGCGGCGGCCGGATCGGCCCGGAGGCCTATCTGCCGGCGGCGCAGGAGCTGGGGGCGGACAGGGTGTTCAGCAAACCCTTTGACGTTCGCGAACTGGCCGGCGCGGTCAAGGAGTTGCTCGAAAATGGCTGAGATCAAGGCGCTGGTTGTCGACAACAGTCCGGTGATCCGGAAGATCCTCTGCTACGTGCTCGAGGGCGAAGGTTGCGAGGTGGAAGCGGCCGAGGACGGCTTGGCCGCCTTGGACTGCATTGCCAGAAGACGACCCGACATCATTTTCACCGATCTGATCATGCCCAAGATCGACGGCGAGAAGCTGGGCTACATTATTCGCAACACGCCCGAGTTGCAGGGCATTTTTTTGGTGGTGCTCTCCGGGGTGGCCCTTGAGGACAACGACGCCACCCTGGGGATCGGGGCCGACGTCTGCATTGCCAAGGGCACGACCATCACCATGCAGACACACGTCAAGGCTGCTCTGGAACGGTATCGGCGCAACCAGCGCGGCGCAAACGGCAGCATTGAAGGCCTGGAGGGGCTGTATCCGCGCGAGGTCACCAAGGAACTCCTGATCAGTAAAAAACACCGCGAGGTGATCCTGGCGAGGATGGCGGAGGGGGTGGTGGAATTGAACCATCAGGGTCGGATTGTTATGGCCAACAGCGCCGCCTTGACCCTGTTCAATCTGCCCGAGGCCCATGTGCTGGGGGCGGCCCTGGCGCAACTGCTGCCCGAGGCCGGCCGGGAGTGCGTCAACCAGTGGCTGGAGCAGGTGGCTGGCGCCGCCGATTTCACCCCCCTGGTGTTTGCCTACGACGACCCCATCCTTTTGGGCGACCGGCAGGTGACCTTCAATCTGGCGCCGGTGCCTGAGGACGACACCTTTTTCATCATCGGCATTCTGCAGGACGTCAGTCGGCGCAAGATGCTGGAGCAACGCCAGCGCCAGCTGGAAAAAGAGTTGCAGCGGATTCGCAAGCTTGACGCGATGTCGCTCATGGCTAGCGGCATTTCCCATGATTTCAACAATCTGCTGACTATCGTCAGCGGCAACCTGGAGATGGCCCGCTACATCAGCCGGGACGGCGGCGTCAACCAGTTGTTGAATGAATCGGCCAAGGCGCTCGACCTCACCGTGCAGTTGATCCGCCAGTTCACCACCTTCTCGGACAACTACCTGCCGCAGAAATCCCATGTGCAGTTGCGCAGTCTGATCGACGCGGTGCTGGCCCACGAACTCGCCCCCACCGGCATCGGCTGCCAGGTGACGGGCGGCGCAGAAGAGTTGGCCATCACCCTGGACCCCGATCTCATTCGTCAGGTCTTTGTCAACCTGACCCAAAACGCGGTCGACGCCATGGGCGCAACCGGCCGCATTGAGGTGACCCTGGACCGCGTCGACGGCGCCGAGGAGGCGGCTAGAACCGGTCAGCCTGTGCCGAGTGGGGAACTGGTGCGGATCGCGTTTCACGATTCCGGTCCAGGCCTTGCGCCGGCCCTTGCCGAGCAGGTGTTTGATCCCTATTTTTCGACCAAGCAGAAGGGGGCGCAGAAGGGCATGGGGCTGGGGCTGACCATTGTCCATTCCATCGTCAAAAAACACGGCGGCCTGGTGTGGATTGAGTCGCCCGCCGGCGGCGGCTGCACGGTCTATCTTTATTTTCCCCTGCAGAACTCGGTGGTTACGGATCCCCGGTTTGCTGCGAGAGCGGGGAGCGGGCGGCGGGTGCTGGTCATGGACGACGAGGAGATGATGCGCCTGATCAACCGCAAGATGTTTGAGCACTACGGCTGCATGGTGAGCGTGGCCTCCACCGGCGAGGAGGCTGTGGAACTGTATAGCGCCCAGATGGCCGCCGGCAAGCCCTTTGATCTGACCCTGCTTGATCTGCGAGTGCACAGCGGCATGGGCGGGCTGGACGCGTCCCGCCGGATTGCGGAGCTGCATCCCGAAGCGGCCATGATTGCGGTCAGCGGCGACAGCGGCAGCGAGGTCATTCAGCGCTTTGCCGAATATAATTTTGTCTCGGCCCTGGCCAAACCCTTTTCAATTGACGCGGTTGAGGACATTGTCAGCCGTTTTCTGTGAATCGTCCGGCTGCGGGATTCTCCCGGTCGGCCGGTCGTCGCTTCCTCTGTTGTTTGCCTTGCGTCGTTGAGCTTTTTGTCTATGTATCTTGCCCGCACCGAGGCCGGCTCCCGGCTCCATCGTTACATTCTTCGGGAATCCTATTGCAGCGGCGGGGTTTTTCTCTCCCGCGACCTCGTCGATTTAGGGCTTGATCCTGGCCGGGTGTTTGTCTACAGCGGCGACTCCTCGTTTCATATTGACGAAGATTTCCTCAAAGGGTTGCGCGCCCAGGGCGTCGCCGCGCCGTACCGCGAGTTGGAAGAACTGTTTTTTCCCTTCATCGACCCCTACATCAAAACCAAGCTGCAGCCCTTTCGCAACCGCCACGCCTACCGCAACTGGCGTCCGGCGGACGAGGCCCTGCGCGCCAGGGCGATGCGCGAGACCCACGCCATGGACCGCCGCCGCCTCCATTTTTTACGGCTTGGCCGGACGTCGGTGGAGACGATCGACAAGACTGCCGCGCTCTACACCGTCCTGCTCGACAAATCGCGCGACGAGATCGAGCAGTTGATCCTGGCGCGGGAGCAGGCCCTGCCGCCCCGGGAATACCCGCACTATCTGTTTGCGGTGTTTGATCTGCAGCGGTTTTTTCCGGAAAGCTACGCCCGCTCCATCCCTCAGGCCCTCAATCGCGACCAGATGGACGCCCATTTTGTCGCCGAGGTCTGCCGCCTGGCCGCCGACCCGGAATTCTGGCGCGGATACAAACCTGCCCGCTGTCTGCCCGACCCTCTGATCCGCTATCTGATCATGTATTTCGACGCCGCCCCGGAACAGTCCCCGGCCTGGACCCGCTTTTCCCGTTCCTCGCGCTCGCGGCGGTTTCACAGCGGCGTCCGGCCTGACGCCGACCGGATGTCGCGTCCCCAGGCATTTTCCATTCTGGGGCTCACTGCCGAGCAACTGGCGGGCATGCGCAAAAAAGACCTCACCCGCATCTACCGGCAAAAAGCCCTTGAGCTGCACCCCGACAAGGGCGGCGACACCGAGCAATTCATTCGCCTCACCGCCGCCTACGAAGAGCTGCTGCCCTCCCTGCCATGAGCGATTTTCCCGCCGGCCCTGACGCCGGACATCCTGCCGCCGACGCCGGCAGCCAAGCCCGCATCGGTTCGCTGCTGCGCATCCTGCGGCCCATTTTCCGCACCCATTGGCTGCGCCTGGCCTGCGGTTTTGTGGCCCTGGTGGTGGTTGATTTCCTCCAGCTGATCATTCCCCGATTCGTCAAGTCGGCGGTGGACGCGCTCTCGGCCGGAACCGCCACATCGGCTCGGTTGCTGGAGTTGAGCCTGTACGTCTGCCTGGTGGCGCTGTCGGTGGCGGCGCTCCGTTTCACCTGGCGCTATCTGATCATCGGCTTTTCCCGCATCCTGGAGAAAAAACTGCGCGACCGGCTCTTTGATCACATCCTGCGCATGGACCAGCCGTTTTTCGAGAAGTGGACCATCGGCGATCTCATGGCCCACGCCAGCAACGATCTGGCCACCATCCAGATGGCCTGCGGCATGGGGCTGGTGGCGGCGGTGGACGCGCTGGTGATGTCGTCTGCGGCTCTGGGCTTCATGCTGGCAATCAGCGTCAAACTGACCCTGATTGCGCTGTTGCCCATGCCGTTGCTAATCGTCTGCACCCGCATCCTCTCCGGCCGTCTTCACCACCGTTTCAACCTGGTGCAGGAGCAGTTTTCCCTGATCACCGAATTTGCCCGCGCCAATCTGGTGTCGATCCGGCTGATCAAAGCCTACACCCTGGAGCGGTTCCAGGAAGGGCGGTTTCAGACCCTGGGCGAGGCCTATGTGCGGATCAATCTCAAGGTGGCGGCAATCCAGGGGCTGCTCTTTCCCATCTCCACCCTGGTGGGCAACATCGGCATGCTGCTGCTGCTGTATTACGGCGGCGCACTGGTGATCGAGGGCGGCATCACCATTGGCTCGTTCGTCGCCTTTGTCAGCTACCTCTACATGCTCATCTGGCCGATGATGGCGGTGGGTTGGGTGGCCAACCTCGCCCAGCGGGGCGTCACCAGTCTGCGTCGGATTCACCGCCTGCTCTCGGAGCAACCGGCGGTCGACATCGGCCCGACCGAGCCTTTGCCGCAGGCGGCAACCACCAGCTACGTCTGCCGGGGGCTGAGTTTCAGCTATCAGGGCGCCGTTCGTCCGGCGCTCAGCGACGTCAGCCTAGCCATCACGCCCGGTCTGATGGGGCTGAGCGGCCGCACCGGTTCGGGCAAGTCCACCCTGTGCAAACTGCTGCTCAGGATGTATCCGGTGGCCGACGGCATGCTCTTTTTCCGGGGTGTGGACGTCAACCGGCTCTCCCAGGCCGACATCCGCCGCTGCATCGCCTATGTGGGCCAGGAGCCGGTGGTTTTTGCCGACACCATTGCCGCCAACATCGCCTTTGGCAGGCCCGAGGCGACCCTGGCCGAGATCGAGGCGGCAGCAAGGGCGGCGGCCATTGACGGCGACATCCGCACCTTTTCCGAGGGCTACCAGTCGGTCATCGGCGAGCGCGGCGTCAAGCTCTCCGGCGGCCAGCGGCAACGGCTGGCCCTGGCGCGGGCGCTGCTCTGCGACCGGCCGCTGTTGATCATCGACGACGCCCTGTCCGCCATTGACGTCGAAACCGAACAGCAGGTGCTGCAGGGCATTTTGTCCAGCCTGGGAGGCAAATCGGTGCTGCTGGTCTCCCACCGGGTCAACGTGCTGCGCCACGCCGACCGGATCGTCCTGCTCGATCAGGGCCGGATCGTTGACCAAGGCCGGCACGAACACCTGCTGGCCAACCCTTTTTACCGCGTCATGGCGGAAAAACAGCAGGGCCATGCATAATTTCGGCTATTCAGAAGAGGGCCAGGTCGGCTCGTTCGGCGACGCCCACATCTGGCGGCGGCTCCTGGTCTACTGCCGGGGCCATGTGCTGGGCATGGGCGGCGCGGTGGCGCTCTCCCTGGTCGTCACCGCCGCCACCCTTGGCCTGCCCCGGCTGATGCAACTGGGGATCGACCACTACATCGTTGCCGACAGCCTCGACCATGCGGCGCGGATTGCTGGTCTGGGACAAACCGCGCTGTACTACGGCCTGCTGGTCGGCGTTGTTTTTGCCGCCACCTTCGCCCAGGTGGTACTGCTGGAATGGATTGGCCAATCGATTATGCAGCGGTTGCGGCAGCACCTGTTTGCCCATGTCCTGACCCTGGATCTCAGCTATTTCCACAGCCAGCCCGCCGGTCGGCTGGTTACCCGCCTGACCAACGACATCCAGAACATGTACGAGATGTTCACCTCGGTGATGGTCACCCTGTTCAACGACGGCCTCAAACTGGCGGGCATCTTCTGGTTTCTGGCCATGATGAACGGGCGACTGGCCCTGGTGATGGCGGTCTTCATCCCCCTGGCCGTGGTGGTGACCGTGGTTTTTTCCCGCTTTGCCCGCGAGAAATTCCGCGCCATCCGCTCGCAGATGTCGAAAATCAACAGCTTCCTCGCCGAGTCCCTGGCCGGCGTCGGGGTTATCCAGAGCTTTGGCGGTCAGGGCCGGAGCAGCCAGACCCACTGTGGCCTGACCCAGGAATATTTGGTACGCTCCTTTGGCCAGATCCGCGTCTTTGGCGCCTTCATGCCGCTGACCGAGCTGATGGGCTCGGCGGCCATTGCCCTGATCATCTGGTACGGCGGCGGCGAGGTGATCCGTCGCCACCTGACCATTGGCGAGCTGGCGGCCTTTATCTCCTACATGCGGCTCTTTTTTCAGCCCCTGCGCGAGCTGTCCCAGAAGTATTCGATTGTCCAGTCGGCCATGGCCTCGGCGGAACGCATCTTTCAGACCCTGGACGCCCGCTCCGCCATGCAGGCGCCGGCGCCCGAGACGACGGCCGCAGCCGTTCCCCTGACCGGTTCGATCGAATTTCGCGGGGTTCATTTTGCTTACCAGCAGGATCAGCCGATCCTCACTGACATCAACCTGACCATCGCCTCCGGCGAGACGGTCGCCCTGGTCGGGGCCACCGGGGCCGGCAAATCAACCCTGATTTCGCTCCTGGTCCGGTTTTACGATCCAGTGCAGGGGCAGGTTCTGATCGACGGCCGCGACGTGCGCGATCTGCCGCTTGCGGCCTTGCGCCAGCGGGTTGGGATTATCATGCAGGACATCTTCATCATGCCTGACACCGTGCGGGCCAACATGATCCTGGATCAGCCGCCGGACGAGGCGCGGCTTGCCGACATCCTCACCCAGACCGGCCTGCAGCCCTTCATCGACCGTCTCCCCCAGGGGCTGGACACCCGCATCGGCGAAGGCGCGCTCAACCTCAGCTTGGGCGAGAAGCAACTGCTTTCCTTTGTCCGCGCCCTCTACCGCAATCCGGCCATTCTGGTGCTGGACGAGGCCACCGCCTCGATTGACACCGAATCGGAGAATTTGCTGGAAGAGGCGATATCCACCGGTTTTCGCGGCCGCACCTCGCTGGTGATCGCCCACCGGCTGTCCACCATCCGCCGGGTCGACCGGATCATCGTCATGGATCAGGGCCGGATTGTCGAGCAGGGCAGCCACGACGAGCTGATGGGGCGGGAGAGTCTGTACCGGGCGCTGGTGCGGTTGGATGTGCGGATGGATGATCAGCTTGCGGGGGAAACGCTTTCCCGGGAAGAGCAGGCGGACTCCGCCTGAAGACGCGAGCCGCAAAAGACGAGTCCTTCACCAGATTGAGCGCATCGTTTGGTGCGTCAACCGGGTGAATCTCTCGGGCCAGTTCAATCAATGTTTCGATAATTCACACTGAATCAACCAGATTGATCCGGCGGCAGGATTATTTCATTACGCGGTTCGACTGCGCGCCTGCCTTGTTGCCGGGCACGCGCGCAGTGGAGGGTTGACGCTGGTTGCCAATACTGTTCGTGAAGTTGAATGCGTGAGCATTGCGCTTGGCAAACTGGGTTGAAGCAACAGGACGCTGACAGAAGACTGCGGGCAAAGGAAAATGGGCGTCTTGGTCTGGTGGAGAATCGGGCCAATGGTCGGCGCGCCTCCACAGGACGGCCGTCACAGCTTCGGGCTATACGCCGTGTTGCGGTAGAAGGGGATCGCGCGTTCGAGCATTTTCTGCAGCTCGCCGCTTTTTTCGATGCCGGCCAGGTAGGCGTTGGCCGCGTCGCGCATTTTGGCGTCGTCCGGGCGGACGGCCCAGGCCAGCGGTTCGCGGGTGAGGGGGGTGACGCCGGGGGTCAGCCCCTTGTCGACGAAGAGGGAGGCGTAGTAGAAGTTGGCGGGCAGGTCAAAAACAAAGACGTCGATGCGGTCGGTGATCAGGGCCCGCAAGGCCTCGGGCGCCGAGGGGTAGCGGGTGGTTGCACCTTTGGGGTTGAGCCCTTTGATCAGGTTGTCGCCGGAGCTGCCGTCGACAACGCCGAGCCGCACCTTTTTATCGGTGAGATTGTGCGTGCCGCTGCCGAACTGTTTGAAGTCGTCCAGATGCACCAGGGCCACTTGGCCTGAAATGATGTAGGGGTTGGCGGTGGCCAGTTTCTGCTTGTGAGCCTCGGCCACGCTCATCCCGTTCATGATGATGTCCACCTTTTTGTCCAGCAGGGCCTGGGGCAGATCCTGTCGCGGCGCCGTCACCACTTCCAGCTTTCGGTCGACCGAGGCGGCCAGGCCGGTTGCAAACTGCATCTCCAGGCCAACGACCGCGTTGTCCTTTTTGTGGGCCAGCGGCGGCGCGTCGACGGAGATCCCCACCCGCAACGGTTCGGGCTCCATCATTTTACCAAACAAACCCTTGGTTCGGGCGGCGTGGCAGCCGTTGAGGGCGACCGCGACGATACAGACAAGCAGGAGGCGAGACAAGCGGGACATGGACGTTCCTTGACGACGGACGCGGACAAAGCCGGTTTGGATGAGCGGATTGCGCATGGGGAGACGCGTGCTTTTTTAGCGGGCCGGGGTTCCCTTGATCACCCGGCCGGTGGAGATAAACGAAATGCCCTGCTGCATTTTGGTGCCGATCATCACCGATTCGATGATCGGTTCAACAACAGCCGATTCGGCCTCCCATTCCACCAGGAACTTGGCGCCGGAACCTCCCTTGGATTCCGATTCCGGAACAATGTAGCGGGTGGAGCCAAGCGGTTCAATCACCACCGGCTTGTCCTGATACTGTTGCAGCAACGCGCCCTTGGAGTCGTAATAGCTGACGCTCTTCAAGGTGAACGGCTTGGCGGGATCGGTGTTGCGGATGCTGAGGGTGGCGGTGAGCAGAAAAGGGGTGTCTCGGTAGCGGTCGTCGGCGTAAATGTGCGAATAAATGGGGACATAGACGGTCTGGTCGAGCCACTTGGTCAGCGCCTCGGCGCTTACAGGACGGGCAAGGGCGAGCAGGGCGACCGCGAACAGGGCAAGGCGATTAATGTTCATGGGCGTTTCGGGGGTGCGGGTTGCGAGCGACGGGCAGCCAGCAAGGCCGTGGCCGCCTCCGTGCTCAAATCGGCAATGGCCTCTGAAGCGCTTGCAACATAGCCGGAATAGGCGGGTTTGTCGATGGGCCGCGTCTGGCGAAATGTCTTTCGCGTTAGGATGGTCTTGTCGGCGGCGTCACTGAGCGTATACACGGCGGTGGTGGTGAAGGATTGGCCGTTGCCGCTGAATTCGTTCATCTCGATTTCCAGCTGATAACGAACGGCGCCAAAGCGCGGGCCGGGGTAGGCGGCAACATTGTCGGTGGCCAGCGCATCCTTGAGGTTGGCGACCATTTGCTGCGCGATCTGTTGCTCAAGTGGGCCGGCCCAGAGGTGGGTGGCCGAGGCGCGGGCCTCACCCGAGGCTTGTTGGCTGATCAGACCCCGTCCCTGGAGATGCGGCGCCAGTTGCACCGGCATGAGCAGGATAATCTCCTCGAAATTGCTGAATTCGCGGCCGAGCGGTTGCTGACGGATGGGTTGCAGTGCGTAGAGGGTGTTGGTGGTCGTGGTGGCCAGGCAACCGCCGAGCAGAAGCGCGCAGGCCAACGGCAACCACAGTCGGCGCAGGAAAAATCGGAATCGGCAGGCGTTCATGGCGCGTCCTCGCCCTGGCCAAAGAGCAGTGCGTTGGGGTTTTGTTGCAGGTAATCGGTGAGTTGTCTAATGGAGGCGGCTGCCCGTTCAATTTCCCGCATGGAGGCGGCCACCTGATAGGAAAGGGTCGAGTCTTTTGCGGTCATTTGTTCGATATTGTTCAAGGTTTTTGTCAGGGAGCCGGCGGTGGCGTTGAGCCCGGTCAGCAGACGTTTGAACTCCGCGCTCATTTCGGGCATTTCCTTGTCTGCGGTGCGGAGAAAGACGTCGGCTGTGGCCGAGAGGGCGGCGAAATTGGTCAAGCCCTTCTTGAGTTCGGCGGCCAGCGCCGGAAATTCGGCGTCGGCGCGTCCCAGAATGGAATTGAGCCGGTCCAGGGTTGCGTCCAGCGATTCCAGGCCGTGCCGGGTTTCCTTGGAGTTGATGATGCTGTTGATGCCGTCGAGAGCGGCGGCGGTTTTATTGAGAATCTCGCTCAGCGGCAGGCTTTCCAGTTTTTGGGTGATCTGTTCCAGGCCCGAGGGCAGGGTGGGAATTTCCACCAGGCTGGCGTCCTTGTTGCGCAGGGGCGCATCGCTGCCTGGATGCAGGGCGAGTTCGATGTAGAGCTTGCCGGTGAGGAGACTGGTGACCTTGAGTTGCGCCCGCAGACCTTGGGCGATCATCTGGGCAAGCATGGCGCGGAGCGTTTCGGGGGTGGCGTTTTCAGTGATATTGTCCGCCAGTTGCGGCGTTTGCTCGATGTCGATGGCCACCGGGATGATGTAATTGTTCTCCTGCTGGTCGTAATTGATCCGGACCTGGCTGACCCGACCGATGGTCACGCCGCGGAAGGTTACCGGCGCGCCGATGTCGAGGCCGTAGAGCGAACCGGTGAAATAGGCGACGCAACGGAATTTGTTGTCCTTGAGCTGGAAATCGCCCAGAACGACCACCGCGGCGATGATCAGGACCAGGGCCGCGAGGACAAAGCCGCCGACCAGGGTGGGATTGGCTTTCTTGCTCAAACCGTTCGAACCTCCCGTTTCCCGGTGCCCCGGGTGAGAAAATTGAGCACTGTCGGGTCTTGGCATTCCCGCAGCAGGGTCGTGGGGTTGCCCGTGGCCAACATGGTTTTGGTCTCGCTGTCGAGGAAGACCGAGTTGGTGGCGATGGCGTAAATCGAGGCCAGTTCGTGGGTGACGATCACCACTGTGGCCCCGAGGCTCTCGCGCAGTTCCATGATCAATTCATCGAGATTGCGGGCGCTGATCGGGTCCAGTCCGGCCGAGGGTTCGTCGAAAAAGAGAAAATCCGGGTCCAATGCAATCGCCCGCGCCAGGGCGGCCCGCTTGCGCATGCCGCCGGAGAGCTGCGCCGGGTAAAACTCCTCGAAACCGGCCAGGCCGACCAGGGAGAGCTTGAAGGTCACCAGTTCGGCGATCACCGCAGGGGTGAGATTGGTGTAGTGCTGGAGCGGCAGGGCCACGTTTTCCGCCAGCGTCATCGAGCTCCACAGGGCGCCGGACTGATACAGCACGCCCGCCCGGCGCACGATCCCGGCGCGGTCTTCCTCGCTCAGCTCCCAGAAGTTTTCCTCGCCAAACCAGACCGAACCGGCCGCCGGCGGTTTGAGGCCGATCATGTGGCGCAGCAGAGTGGATTTGCCGCAGCCGGAACCGCCCATGATCACAAAGATGTCGCCGCGCGCGATGGTGAAATTAATGTCCCGCTGCAGCACAAAGCTGCCGTAGGCCATGGTCAGCCCTTTGACGGCGATGACCGGGACAGGATCCGTGGTCATTGCCGCTTTACCGGTACAGGAAAAAGGTGATGATCGAGTCCGAGACCACGATCAGGACAATCGAGGTGACCACCGCCGAGGTGGTGGCCTCGCCAACCGCCAGGGCGCTGCGGCCGCACTGCATGCCGCGCAGACAACCGGCAAAACCGATCAGCACCCCGAAGACCGAACTTTTGAACAAACCCTGGCCGCACTGGCTGAGGTGGAGGGTTTTGCGCGTCTGTTCCAGGTATTCGACCAGCGACAGGTCCAGCATGGTGACGCCGATGACCGAGCCGCCCAGAATGCCCATGATGTCGGCGTAGATGCAGAGCAAGGGCAGCATCAGCATCAGGGCCAGCATCCGCGGAAGGACGAGAAAGCCCACCGGCGAGATGCCCATGGTGCGCAGGGCGTCGATCTCTTCGTTGACCTGCATGGTGCCCAGTTGCGCCGCATAGGCCGCGCCGATTCTGCCGGCGATAATCACGCCGCTCATCAGCGCGCCCATCTCCAGCACCATGCCCAGTCCGACCAGATTGGCCACATAGATTTGGGCGCCGAACATCTGCAGTTGCACCGCGCCGACAAACGAGAGGATCACCCCCACCAGCACAGAAATCAACGATACGATCGGCAGCGAATCGATGCCGCAATTCTGCACGAAATAAAAGAAATCCCGGGTTTTGAACGGCGGTTTGCCGGAAAACAGGGTCAGAAAGGCAAGGACGATTTCGCCGGTAAAGGCCGCCACTTCCCGCGCCTGGCCGGCAATGTCAAGCACGAGGCGACCCAGGCGGGTCACCAGCAATTCGCGTCCGCTTTTGTCGTAGGTGGAGGTGGCCGGAACAGCTTCGGACAGCGCCAGCAGTCGTTGCGCTCCGGGCGGCAAACCGCCCAGATCGACGCTGATGTTGGCTGCGCGGGCGGCGGCAATAATTGTTTTCAAGAAGATCAGCAGTTGGGTGTCCCAGTCGTCCAGGGCGGCGGCGGCAAAGGCGAGGCTGCGCACAGGGGAGGCAAGGGCGGCCAGCAGATCCGCAGGCGAAGGCGGCGCGGCGTGCAGGGTCCAGGCGCCGTCGAGCCGGACGGTCAGTTGTTCCGGCTGGCTGCGGTCAAGGGTGAAGCAAGGCTGTGGAGTCATGGGGTTCAACCTGCGAGACGCTGCGTTGCCCGAGACATTGATCCGGGATTATCTGCCGATTATCTGCCTATGGGCTGGGCGTTTCTTCCCGGCTTGGGCAGGAGGTTGCGCAAGGGGTCAGCCTGGCGGTTGCTCCATTTCTGATTGATGAGAATGTCGAACACCTGCACCGGTTTGCCGTAATACTGGCGATTCCAGTCGTCCAGCGGCGAGATGGCCGCGCCCTCGAGGCTGATGCCGCCGTAAATGCCCTGGGAGCGGCCAAAGGCCAGGATGTCGGCGGTCTGCGCCTTGGCTGAGGCGCCCATGGGGCCGGCGGCCACCGCCACGTCGGCGCCGAGTTTGTAGTCGGTGGAGAGCATGGCGTTGAGCCCCCGGTCGGTCATGATCAGGAGGATGATCTCCGAGGCGTCGGCCCCGGCCTGAAAGCCGAAGGATACCGAGCCCATGCTGTAAAAGGACGGAGAACTCCATTTGCCGCTGGTCTGATCCTGGGCAAGCAGCGCGCCGCGACCGCCGGAACCGCCGATGATGAAGCCGCCGCGCAGCATCTGCGGCACGATGAAGACGCCCCTGGCCTGGTTGACGTTGCGCTGAAACCACTCCATGTTCGGATCGGCCATGAAGCCTTTGTACACCGAGGCGGAGCGTTCCACCAATTCCGCCGGTTCGCCGTAATAATCGGCGGCAACAGGGGCCACGGAAAAGAGGAAGGCAAGGGCGCAACAGAGCATCGAGAAAAGGCGCAAACGCTGGAAAGGCATGGGGAAACTCCTCTTGAAAAAAACGGGGGACGGGTTTCTTCCTGTCGGAATCATTGATGATATGGCATCGTCCGGCTTTCCACAAGGGAAAAATAGGGGCAGTCCTTCAGGAGGGGGCGAGCTTCGCAGGGAATCAGGCAGGGGGCGAGACGAGGTCTTGAGGCCAGTTGACAGGCTGGCTCCAGACCGCGGCGCGGTGGCGGTCTGGAGCCGGGGGAATCAGTCAACGGCGTAGAAATATTCCTTTTCAGCGCCGCACTTGGGGCAAACCCACTCGTCGGGCAGGTCGGCAAAGGCGGTGCCGGCGGCTACGCCGTGCTCATAATCGCCTTCTTCGGGATCGTACACGTATCCACAGGGGCATTCCATTTTCTGCATGTCAATATCTCCTGGAAAGATGGGTTTTGATGATGTTTTCCCGCAGCACTGGACAAGACGGCTGCTTGGCGCGGGCGATCCGCTGTACATTCACAGTAGTTATTATTCGCCGTGCGGACAAGGCAAAGAACGTGTTGTTGAGAAAAATTATCCTTCGTTGTGGTTGTCTTACAGTGGATTGGGCACCTGGCGAGGGGCTGCCGGCCAGACCTTGCGCGCGATTGTTTGCCGCGAAAAGGGCGCGAGGTGCACATTACTCTTGACAGGCGTTGTGGGAATCGGGTTAAATAGCACGCTTTGCGATTAATTATTTCCATTGGCCGTTATAGATTTGAGGATAGAGAGGAGGAGTCGCATGTATGCAATAGTTCGGACCGGCGGTAAACAATACCAGGTAGAGGCCGGTGATACGCTTCGCGTTGAGAAGCTTCAGGGTGAAGTTGGCGACACGGTAGAGTTGGCGGAAGTTCTTCTGGTGGTTGACGGCGAAACCGTTACAATCGGCCAGCCCCAGGTTGACGGCGCGAAAGTGGTTGCCAAGATCGTTGAGCAGGGCCGCCATAAAAAGGTCATCGTTTTCAAGAAGCGGAAGCGCCAGGGATACCAGGTGAAGAACGGACATCGCCAGATGTACACCGCTTTGACGATTGAAACGATCTCAGCATAAGTGACAAACTGATTTACTGGAGAACACACCATGGCTCATAAAAAAGCAGGCGGCAGTTCACGAAACGGCCGCGACAGCGCGGGACAACGGCGCGGAATTAAACGTTTCGGCGGACAGGTCGTCAAAGCCGGCAGCATTCTGGTGCGCCAGTTGGGGACCGTTATCCACCCCGGCGCCAACGTTGGTTGCGGTCGGGACTACACCCTGTTTGCCAAGGTCGACGGCACCGTGACCTACGAATCCTTTGGCAAGGATCGGAAAAGAGTCGCGGTATATCCTGTCGAGTAGGCGGTTCACGCCTGCGGAGGGTCTTTTTTCCCTCCTTTCGAGGGGTTGCCCCGCTTGAAGCATTGCGGACCCGGCATCAAATTTTTGATGCCGGGTTTTTTCGTATTATCCCCCTCCTTGTATTTCCCGGATGAATTATGGGTTTTGTCGACGAAGCGAAATTTTTCGTAAAGGCCGGTGACGGCGGCAATGGTTGCGTCAGTTTTCGGCGGGAAAAATATGTGCCCAAGGGCGGCCCCAACGGCGGCGACGGCGGCAAAGGCGGCGACGTCTACTTGGTGGCCGACCCCAATCTCCGCTCGCTGATCGATTTTCGCTACCATTCGCATTTCAAGGCCGAACCCGGCGTGAGCGGCGTGGGCAGCGACCGGCACGGGCGGGGCGGCAAGGATTGCGTGCTCCGGGTGCCGCTTGGTTCGGTGATCAAGGATGCGGAAACCGGCACGGTGCTGGTCGACCTGACCGAACCGGAGCAGGTCTATTGTGCCGCCGAAGGCGGCAAGGGCGGCCTGGGCAACGCCCGTTTCGCCACCTCGACCAATCGGGCGCCGCGCAAAGCCACCCTCGGGCGACCGGGCGAAGAGCGCTGGCTGCGGATTGAGCTCAAGCTGCTGGCCGACGTCGGTCTGATCGGCTTGCCTAACGCCGGCAAATCGACCTTGCTGTCCAAGCTCTCCGCCGCCAATCCCAAAATCGCGCCCTATCCGTTCACCACCCTGGAACCACAATTGGGGGTGATGCACATCAAATTCAGCGATCCCTGCATCATTGCCGACATTCCAGGCTTGATCGAGGGCGCGCACGAAGGCGTCGGGCTGGGACATCAGTTTCTGCGCCATATTGAACGGACCTCGATCCTGCTGCATCTGATCGACGTTTCCAGCCCCGATGATCAGCCCCTGCAGGATTATCAGGTGCTGGCCAGCGAGTTGGCCGCGTACAACGAGGAATTGCTCGGGCGCAAGCGTTTGATTGTCCTTAATAAGATCGATCTGGTCGATGAAGAGCGTCTGGCCGAGGTCACGGCGCAGTTTGCCGGGGCCGGATTTCAGGTGCTGGCAATATCGGCGGAGATGGAAGACGGTCTGGAATCGTTGAAGGAGCTGCTCGGCAATCTGCTGGAGGAGCAGCGCGCAGAGGTGCGCCATGACCTTTCAGGTGAGTAAAGACGACGGTCTTTTTTACCGTCAGTCCCTTTTTGATCAGGCCAAGCGGGTGGTGATCAAGGTCGGCAGCGCCGTCCTCACCGACGACAACGGCCTGGATTTGACCATCATCGGCAACATTGCCCGCCAGGTCTCCTTTCTTCAGTCCACCGGACGCGAGGTGATTCTGGTCAGTTCCGGGGCGGTGGCCGCCGGTCGCAAGCGGCTGGGCGTGGTCAAAACCCCGCACGAGGAACTCAGAATCAAGCAGGCCCTGGCCGCCACCGGTCAAGGCTTGCTGATGCAGGCCTATGAACAGGCCTTTGCCGATTTTCAGCAGCCGGTCGCCCAAGTGCTGCTCACCCACGCCGACCTCTCCCACCGGGGCCGGTATCTCAACGTCCGCAACACCATCCTCACCCTGTTTGAATTCGGGGTGGCGCCGATCATCAACGAGAACGACACCGTGTCGGCCGAGGAACTGCGTTTCTCTGACAACGACACCCTGGGCGCCTTGATGACCAACATGATCGGCGCCGACATGTTTATTATCCTCACCGACGTCGACAGCCTCTATACCGGCAATCCGTCGGCAGATTCCACCGCCCGCCCCATCTACACCGTTGCCCAGATAACCAAGGAAATCGAGACTATGGCCGGACAGGCGACCAGTCTGGTCGGCACCGGCGGGATGATGGCCAAGATCCGCGCCGCCAAGATGGTGGCTGCCTGCGGCGGGTGTTCGTTCATTGGCCCTGGCCGGCGGCCGGACATCCTCCAGGCCCTGTTCAGCGGCGAACTGGTCGGCACCTTTTTCCTGCCCGGCAAGGGCAAGATCAATCGGCGCAAACACTGGATCGCCTATGTGCTCAAACCGCAAGGATTTCTGGTGATCGACGACGGAGCCCGCCGCGCCCTGGTGGAACAGGGCAAGAGTTTGCTGCCCTCCGGGGTGTGCGAGGTCCGGGGGAGTTTCGCCGTCGGCGCGCCGGTCCATTGTCTGGGCGAGGACGGGGTGCTGATTGCCGCTGGTCTGAGCAATTACAACGCCGTTGACGTAGAGCGGATTCGAGGCAAAAAAACCCATGAGATTGCCTCCATCCTTGGCGGCAAGGACAGCGACGAGGTGATCCACCGCGACAACCTGGTGGTCATGGGTCGGGACGGCCTGTTGTAAAGCCGCTTTACAAGCAAGGCGCTTCACGTCATAGTGGGGCGTTGAAGGTGAGATTGAGAGCCGCGCCGCCGGACCACCCGGCAGGCGCCCCGTGCAGAGCAGAGGAGAACCCCGCAATGGAACCCGTGCAGATCGAAGCAATCGTTTTGGATATGGTGAAAAAAGCCAAGGCCGCCTCCCGCAGCATCGCCGCCCTGCCCGCGGCGGTGAAGAACGCTGTGCTGCTTGACGTCGGCGAGGCCCTGGTAGCCCAGCAACCGTTCATCCTCCAGGAAAACGCCAAAGACATGGCCGACGCCAAGGCCAAGGGCATGTCTGAGGCCATGCTCAACCGGCTGCAGATCACCGAACAGGGCATTCTCGACATGGTCCAGGGATTGCGCGAGGTGGCCGCCCTCGAAGATCCGGTGGGCGAGATCAGCGAGATGCGCCGCCGCCCGAGCGGCATCACGGTTGGCCGCATGCGCGCTCCGCTCGGCGTTATCCTGATGATTTTTGAATCCCGTCCCAACGTCACCATCGATTCCGCGGCCCTCTGCCTCAAGGCCGGCAACGCGGTGATCCTGCGCGGCGGCTCTGAGGCCCTGCGTTCCAATCTGGCCCTGGCCAAGGTGCTGCAGGAGGTGCTGGCCAAACACCAGGTCAATCCCGCCATCGTCCAGGTGCTGGCCTTCACCGACCGGGGCGGCGTCGATTGTCTGCTCCGGCAGGAGGCCTACATTGACCTGGTCATTCCGCGCGGCGGCGAGGGGTTGATCCGGGCGGTGACCGAAAAATCCCGCATCCCGGTGCTCAAACACTACAAGGGCGTCTGCCACTGCTTTGTCGACGCGGACGCCGACATGGACATGGCTATCCCGGTGATCCTCAACAGCAAGGCGCAGCGGCCCAGCGCCTGCAATTCCCTGGAAGCGCTGCTGGTGCATCGGGAGATCGCGGCGGAGTTCCTCCCCCGCGTGGCCCAGGCCCTGCACAAGGCCGGGGTCCGCCTGCTCGGCTGCCACAGCAGCTGTTTGCTCTGCGACGAGATGATCGAACCCGCAGCCGAAAGCGACTGGGGCAGGGAGTTTCTGGAATTGGCCATGGTGGTCAAGGTGGTGGCCGACATCGACGAGGCCATGGACTATATTGCCCGCTACGGCTCCCAGCACACGGAAATCATCCTCACCCGCTCGTATGAGCGCAGCCAGCGTTTCCTGCGCGAGGTCGACGCCTCGGCGGTGATGGTCAACGCCTCCACCCGCTTCAACGACGGCGGTCAATTTGGCCTGGGCGCTGAAATCGGCATCTCCACCACCAAACTGCACGCCTACGGGCCCATGGGCCTGAAAGAGCTGACCACGCAGAAATTCATCGTCTACGGCATGGGCGAAACCCGCGCCTGAAGCGTGCCCGCTCCCTGCGAGGGCCGCACTATCGGCCTGTTCGGCGGCACCTTTGATCCGGTGCATTCGGGGCATGTGCATCTGGCCCGCCACGTGCTCGACCGTTGCCGTCTGGACAGCCTGCTGTTCATCCCGGCGCCGCGGCCGCCGCACAAACGGCAGACCGCAGTCTCCTTTGCCCACCGCGCGGCCATGCTCGAAGCGGCGCTGCTTGCGGCCGACAATCACGGCCGGATGCAGTGCTCCTACATCGAAGAACACCTGCCCACGCCCTCCTACACCATCAACACGGTGGAGGCCCTGACGCGTCAGGCGCCGGGACAGCGCTTTTCCCTCATCATCGGCGCGGATTCGTTGTTTGATCTGCCGCACTGGCGCCGCTCCGACGAACTCCTGGCCCTGGTCGATCTGATTGTGGTTCGACGGGACACGGTGGATGCAGTGATGATCAACCAGGCGCTCGTCTCCCTTGATCCCGCCTTCCACTTCGATGAGCCCCAGGGGCGCTGGAACGGCCCGGGAGGGCGGACCGTGACCTATCTCAGCGACATCGAACTGCCGGTTTCCTCCTCCTCGATCCGCAAGGAACTGGCCCTGGGCCGGGTCCCGGCCATGCTGCCGCCGGCGGTGTTCGCCTACATCAAAACCCATCATCTCTACGGTTGGCGGGACAGCGCGTGAACTATATCGCCGATCTTCACATCCATTCCCATTACTCCCGGGCCACGAGCAAGGCCAGCCATCTGCATGGGCTGGCGGCCTGGGCGGCGGTCAAGGGCATTGGCGTGGCGGCGACCGGCGATTTCACCCACCCCGGCTGGTTCGCCCATCTCCACGACTGCCTTGAAGAGGCCGAACCCGGTTTCTTCCGCCTGAAAAGCGAACCCGGCCGCGACTGGAGCAACCTGCTGCCGCCGGGCGTTCAGCCCGTTGTTCCCCCCGAATCGGTCCGTTTTGTGCTCAGCGCCGAGATCAGCTCCATTTACAAGCGCGGCGGCAAGGTGCGCAAGGTGCACAACCTGCTCTACGCCCCGGATCTGGAGTCGGTCCGGCGCATCAACGCCACCCTGGCCACCCTGGGCAACATCGCCTCCGACGGTCGCCCCATTTTGGGCCTTGATTCCCGCGATCTGCTTGAAATTCTCCTCGAAAAGGCACCGCAGGGGTTCCTCGTGCCCGCCCACATCTGGACCCCCTGGTTTTCCCTGTTCGGTTCAAAATCCGGGTTTGACCGCATCGAGGACTGCTTCGGCGACCTTAGCGATCACATCTTTGCCCTGGAAACCGGGCTGTCCTCGGACCCGGAGATGAACCGGCTGATCTCAAGCCTTGACCGTTTCACCCTGATTTCCAACTCTGATTGCCATTCCCCCGGCAAGCTGGGCCGCGAGGCCAACCTGCTGGCAACGGATTTTGATTATTTTGCCCTGCGCGAGGCCCTGCGCTCCCCGCGCAACCCGGCAGGCGAGCAGGTCTTTGCCGCCACGGTTGAGTTCTACCCGGAAGAGGGCAAGTACCACTGCGACGGTCACCGCAAATGCAACGTCTGCCTGGAGCCTGCGGCCACCCGCAAAGTGGGCGGGCTCTGCCCGAGTTGCGGCAAACCGTTGACCATCGGGGTGCTCCACCGGGTGATGGAATTGGCCGACCGGGCTGAACCGGTCTTTCCAGCCGGCAGTCCGGCGGTGCACAGCCTTATTCCCCTGCAGGAAATCGTTGCCGAGCTGCTGGACTGCGGTCCGGCCAGCAAGAAAGTGGCGGCAGGCTACGCGCGGCTGATCAGCGTGTTTGGCTCGGAATTCGGTCTGCTCCTGGATACGCCGATTGCGGAGATTCAGAGCAAGGGCTTTCCGCTCCTGGCCGAGGCCATTGACCGGGTGCGGACCAACCGGGTGATCCGCCAGGCCGGGTACGACGGCGAGTTTGGCGTGATCACGGTGTTTTCCGCCGGCGAGCGCGCCAGTCTCTGCGGGCAGAGCAGCCTGTTGGGGCCGATTGCGCCGGTGCCGCGAAGCAGGACCAAGCGAACCCGGCTGGACTCCGCCGAAGATGAGCGCATCCAGCTGGTGGTGGTCGCGCCGACGGCCAAAGGCCTGAATAGCGAACAGCAGCGGGCGGTGGCAAGCGAGGCCTCGCTGGTTCTGGTCCAGGCCGGACCGGGAACCGGCAAGACCCACACCCTGGTTGCTCGGGTGCAGCGGCAGCTTGGACATGGCTCCGGACCCTGTGCGGTGATCACCTTCACCAACAAGGCGGCGGCCGAGGTGCGCGAGCGACTGGGCAAGGATGCGGCGAATTTGGCAAACGCGACCGTCGCCACCTTTCACGGCTTCTGCCTGAGCCAGCTGCGCCGCGCCCAGCCCAACCTGCAGGTAGTCGGGCCTACGGAGCGGGCCGCCCTGATTGCCGAGCTGCATCCCGAGTGGAGCGAACAGGAGCGGGCCGATTTTTCCCGCGCCCTGTCGTTGGCCTTGCGCAGCCCCGAGCTGCCGGCGCCGGGAACCGATGCGCGCCGCTATCTCCAGGTCCTGGAAGAGCGTTCGCTGGCGGATCTTGACGCCCTGGTCCCGCAAACGGTCGAACTGCTCCGCCGGGGCGGCGAGCCTGCAGCGGCGGTGCGCGCGGGCGTCGCCCATCTCTTTGTCGATGAATTTCAGGACGTCAACCAGGCGCAGTACGCCCTGGTGGCGCTGCTGGCCGAGCATGCCTCGGTGTTTGTCATCGGCGACCCTGACCAGGCCATCTACGGATTCCGGGGCGCGGACCCGCGCTGGTTCCACACCTTTATCCAGGACTTTCAGCCCGAGTGTCATCAGCTGAGGCGCAACTACCGCAACGGCGCCGCGATCCTGTCCGCAGCCGAACAACTCATCCGCCGCAATCCCCATCCCCGACCGCTTGAACCCATGCAACCGTGCAGCGGACAGCCGGGCACGCTCCATCAACAGGACTGCCCCAACCCGGAACGCGAGGCGGTCTTCATCGCCGATCAGATCGAGCTGCAGTTGGGCGGCACCTCGCACCGCAGCCTGGAGCGGTTTGATCACACCGGGGCGGCGGCCGCCTCGTTGCGCGACATCGGCGTGCTCTGCCGGACCTCGCGTCAGGCCGAGGTCATCGGCCGGGTGTTGAACGAGCGCTCCATTCCCTTTCAGCTGGTCGATCTTGAGGCCTATTACACCAAGGGCGATTGCCGCCTGCTCTACGCCTGGACGCTGCTGTTGGCCGGGCTGGCCGAACCCGAGCATCTGCTGTGGCTGCTCGGCCGCGAGCCGGGAATCGGGCGTCAGTCCCTGCAGCTGGCGCGGGCTAGTTTTCTGGACGCAGGCCAAGGGCCGCCGTCGCTTGACCATCTGGCCCTGGACGGCCCCGCCGGAGCGGCTTTAGCGCGGTTTCGCCGGCTACACGCCCAATTGCAGCGGCTGGCGGGCGAGCAATCGGCAGCATCGGTGTTGGCCGCGCTCATCGACCATTACCAGTTTGACGCCCAGGAACCGGATCTGGCTCGCCTGCGCGAACTGGCCCTGACCTTTGGCGACTCGCTGCCGGATTTTGCCGCCCATCTCCAGCGGTTCAGCGATTCGGTGCTGTTTGATCCGCGCGCCGAGGCGGTGACCCTGTCCACCCTGCACGCCGCCAAGGGGCTTGAGTTTCCGGTGGTGTTCATTGCCGGCGTCGAGGACGGACTGCTGCCGCTGGCGCCGCGACAGCCGCTGGCCCCCGAAGCCCTGAAGGCGCATCTCGAGGAGGAGCGGCGGCTGTTTTTCGTGGGCCTTACTCGCGCGGGGGCGGCGCTCTACCTCACCTGGAGCCGGTCGCGGTCGGTGCATGGTCAGCAATCCGACCACCGGCAACCCTCGCCTTTTTTGGCGGAATTGCCGCCCACTGTTTTTTCGCCGCCGCCCCAAATGCGATCGGCCGCGAAACGAAAGCCGGCGCACCGGCAACTCTTGCTTTTTCCCTGAGCCATGGACCCGTTGACGCAACTGCAGGACCGCATCGCCGAACTCGAAGCCGAGACCCAGCGTCTGGAGCGGGAAAACAAAAAGTTGCGGCAAAAGGCCCGGCAGGCCGATTCGGCCAATCAGGCCAAATCCGATTTCCTGGCGATGATCAGCCACGAGATTCGCACGCCGATGAACGGGGTGATCGGCATCAGCGAACTGCTGCTCGACACCGACTTGCAACCGCGTCAGAAGCACTTTGCCCAGCTCATCCGCACCTCCGCCGCCAGTCTCCTGACTCTGATCAACAACCTGCTTGATTTCAGCAAGATCGAGGCGGACAAGATGGCCCTTGATGTCGAGCCCTTTGATCTCCAGACCCTGCTGGCCCAGTTGGTGGCCCTGTATCAGGTGACCGGCCGGCGCAAAGGATTGACCGTGAGCGCCGAGATCGCCCCCACCCTGGCGCCGCGCTATC
Organism: Desulfobulbus sp.; assembly: GCF_030824455.1. Classification (GTDB taxonomy): domain Bacteria; phylum Desulfobacterota; class Desulfobulbia; order Desulfobulbales; family Desulfobulbaceae; genus Desulfobulbus. The sequence goes on along the minus strand of NZ_JAVBXR010000127.1, from coordinate 15,819 downwards.
TGGGCGACGCCTACCGGCTGCGCCAGGTGCTGGTCAATCTGCTGGGTAATGCGGTCAAATTCACCGAGCAGGGCACGATTCTGCTGCGGGTGAGCCTGATTCACCGTAGCGACGATGGGGACCTGCTTAAGTTCGAGGTGCAGGATTCGGGAGTGGGGATCGCCGACGAATCCATAGGCAAGCTCTTTCAGCCCTTTTCTCAGGTCGACAGCTCCACCACTCGGCGGTATGGCGGCAGCGGGCTTGGGCTCTCGATCTGCGCCAAGCTGGTCAAGTTGATGGCAGGGGACCTTGGCGTCCGCTCCAACTACGGCCAGGGCTCGACCTTCTGGTTCACCCTGCCGCTGTCGGCGGCCAGAACCAGCCCCGAGACCGAAACCGCGCCCGCAGAGGAACGCGAGCCGGCGGAGCATCTGCCGATCTTTGGCGAAATCGATGCCGGACCGCCTCCTGGGGCCGAAAAAGGGCTCCGGCTGCTGTTTGTCGACGACGAGGAAACCAATCGAATCGTGATGGCGGAAACCTTCCGCCACGCTGGGGTTGAGATTGTGCTGGCGGAAAACGGCCAGGAGGCCATTGACCTGTGCCGGTCCAACCGATTTAATCTGATCTTCATGGATTGCCAGATGCCGGTGGTCGACGGATTTGCCGCCACCAAGGCCATTATGGAGGAAGCCGAGCGCAACCAGCGCAAGCCGCCTCCGATCATCGCCCTCACCGCCGACGCCACCGCCGGGGCCAAGAAACGGTGCCAGGAAGTGGGCATGGTCGATTATCTGATCAAACCGCTCGATTTTAAGAAATTACAGGCGGTGCTCTCGTCCTGGCTGCCCGAACTGCAGGCCTCGGTGGTGCCCAAATCGCTGGCTGCGGAGGAGGGCGGCGACGATGGGGCGGACGCGGCGGCAACCGGCGCCGTGGTGGTCAACGCGGCGGTGCTCTCGCGCTTGCGCGAGCATGTCGGCAACATCGCCCCGGTGGTCGGCGTCTTTTTGCGTTCTCTTGACCGTCGGGTCGCCGAGCTGGAGCGGGCAGTGCAAGCCAAGGAGAGCGAGGCGATCAACAAGGTGGCCCACACCATGAAAGGCAGCAGCAGCCAGTTCGGAGCCGAGGAGCTGGCCCATCTGTGTTTGTTGGCGGAAAACATGGGCAAGAACGGCAATATCGCCCAAATTGACCGCATTTTTGCGCAAATTGTCCAAGCCGTGGCCCAGGTAAAGCATTTTTTCGCCGAACAGCTTGATTAATCTTGAGTTCTTTCTACAATTACAGTTGAACTGTTCGTCAAATCAAACCTCTTCTTGGTGATGCACAGGCTATGACAGTCTCCCTTTTGTCGGGCTCCACACCGGTCATTCTGATTGTCGACGACGACGAAGTGATCCGCATGCTCATGCGCCAGTTTCTGGAGAGCGAGGGCTATGCGGTCGTTGAGGCGGAGGACGGCCACGAGGCCCTGGAGAAGGCGGCGGAGCAGGCCTTTGATCTGATCATCCTGGACATCGCCATGCCGGGCATAGACGGACCCGGCGTCTGCGAGCACATCCGCAGCTCCATGACCGACCCGCCGCCGGTGCTGATGGTGACGGCCCTGGACGACGAACGGAGCATTGAACGCTCCTACAGCGCCGGCGCGGTTGACTACATTCGCAAACCGCTGCGCTGGCCGGTGCTGAAAAACCGCATCCGCTATATCCTTGGCTCACACCGGGCCAAGCAGGAACTGGAGTTGCTTTCGCGCAATTACGAGATGATTCTCGACGCAGCGGCCAACGGCATCTGCGGCGTCGACGACGCCGGCATGATTTCGTACATCAATCCGGCGGCGTTGAAAATGCTGGGGTACAGAAACGAGGAAGTCAGGGGGCGCAACTGCGGCGACGTCTTCAAGCTCTCCCTGCCCGGCAGCGAGGATTTTTCCGAGGCCTGCTGCCCGTATTTTGGTCAACCGGACGCACACGCCACCACCTGCTACGACGAGGCCCGGATGCTGCGCAAGGACGGCACCAGCTTTCCGGTGGATTTTCGCTCCACCCCGATTCGCCAGGGGCAGCGGCTGGTCGGCGGGGTGCTGGTGTTTCAGGACGTCACCGAGCGCCAGGAAGCGGCGGAACTCATCCGCTACATGGCCAACCACGACCCGCTCACCAACCTGCCCAACCGCAACTATTTCCGCAGGCGACTGCCCCAGGCCATCTCCCTGGCCAAGCGCTACGGCCGCATCCTCTGCCTGCTGTTCATCGATCTCGACCGGTTCAAGCCGATCAACGACCAGTTCGGGCATGGGGTCGGCGACATTGTCCTGATGCAGGTGGCGGAACGGTTGCGCAGCGTGCTGCGCACCTCGGACTCGGTGTGCCGGCTGGGCGGCGACGAATTTGTGATTCTGCTGGAGAGCACCGAGACCCTGGAAGGATCAACCCTGGTGGCGCAAAAGGTGATCGAGTCGCTCAACGAACCGATTGAAGCCAACGATCACATCTGTTTCATCGGCGCCAGCATCGGCATCTCAGTGTTCCCCAACGACTGCAGCGACGCCGAAACCATGCTCCGCCACGCCGACATCGCCATGTACGAGGCCAAGAAAAAAGGCCGCAACTGCTGGCAGCTCTACGCGCCCATCGTTACAACCCCTGGGCAATCGTCCTGATAATATCCGATTTGCCGATCACCCCCACCAACCGCCCCTCGGACATCACCGGCAGGGTGTGGATTTTTTTCTCCGCCATCAAGGTAGCCAGTTCCTCCAACTCCGTTTCCGGCCCGACGCTGATCAGCTTGCGCGAACAGATGTCGCCGACCTTGGAGCCTGCGATTTTTTTCAGCTCCATTTCCATCTTTTCCGGTCGTTCAAGAAAAACAAAGGCGTCCAAGATGGCAAAGGCCGTCGGCAGATGCACCTTTTTGTTTTGAAAAATCAGATCGCTCTCGGTAACCACGCCGATCACCTTGCCCGCGTCGTCGACCACCGGGGCGCCGCTGATGTTGCTGGTGAGCAACAGCGCGGCCAATTCCCGCACCGTGGCGTTTTCTTTGACCGTGATGACCTCGCTCGTCATGATGTTCTGTGCTGTCAGCATATTATATTCTCCTGGTTGAAGGGTTTGATAAAAGTTCCAATGACCTGCGGCAAGATCTGAGCCACCTCGGTGGCGGAGAAGCCGTAGGGACGACCAACGGCGATCTGGTCGGCCGCCAGACCGTGAAGATACACGCCAAGACAGGCGGCTTGCCAGGGAGCATGCCCCTGGGCCAGCAAACCGCCGATGATGCCGGCCAACACGTCGCCCATGCCGCCGGTTCCCATGCCGGGGTTGCCTGTGCCGTTAATGGCCCATTCCCCTGTGGCCGCAGCCGCCACCGTGCCCGCGCCCTTGAGCACGGTGATCATCGGCGGGCTGTCGGCGGCCATGTCCTGGTTGAGCCACTGGGCCGCCGCGAGTCGGTCCGCCTGCACCGCCTCAATGGTTGATCCGAGCAAGCGGGCCATCTCGCCCGGATGGGGGGTGAAAATCCGCGGGCCGGCTGGTTTGCGAATCACCTCGGGATGGGCGGCGAGGATGTTGAGGGCGTCGGCGTCCACCACCATTGGGCTGCTGATTTCCGCGTACAGCCGGAGCGCCAGCTGCGCCGTTGCCTCTTCCGTGCCGATGCCGGGACCGAGGACCAGGGCGTCTTTGCCCCTGGCCGTGGATTCGATCAGGGGATAGTCGTCAATGGAAAGAAACCGATGCGAGGCGGGCAGCGGCACGGACATCGACTCGGCGATGGCGGTTTCAAAGATGGGGTTGAGGTCCTGGGGAACCGCAAAACTCACCAGACCGCTTCCACTGCGCAGCGCTCCCTGGGCGCAGAGCAGGGCGGCGCCGGTTTTTCCCTCGGAGCCGGCCACAATCAGGAGGTGGCCGTTTGCGCCCTTGTGCGCGGCTTTCTCACGGGGCTGGAGCAGGTGGGCGATGTCGCGGTCAAGCAGCGAACCGCTCAGTCCCATCTGCGCCACCACCTTGGTGGGGATGCCGATGTCGACCCGTTCCAGCCGGCCCACACTGGGGCCGCCGTGATGAAAATGTCCGGGTTTGGCCAGGCCATAGGTGACGGTGAGGTCCGCCTGGACCACCGAGCCGAGGACGGCGCCGCTGTCGCTGTTCAGGCCCGAGGGCACGTCCACGCTGACCACCGGCAATTGATGGCGCTCGCGCAGGATGTTGAGGCCGGTGATTACGTCCAGGAAACGGCCTTCGACCGCTCGCGCCAACCCGGTGCCGAAGATCGCGTCCACCAGGCAGTGCATGGGATGGATCCGGTTGAGGGTTAGGACGGTGTCGATCAGGGTGAGCATTTTTTCTGAATAATCGAGCACCTGGTAGGGCAGGCGGAGCCGTTTGAGAATGGCGAAGTTGTGGGCCGCGTCGCCTTGCAGTTGTTCCGGATCAACCAGGAAAAAGACAAAGGGAAAGGCCCCCAGGCCATGCACGGTGCGGGCGATCACCAGGCCGTCGCCGCCGTTGTTGCCGGGGCCGGCAAAGACGCACACGGTTTTGCCCGCCACCGGTCCCAGAATTTGGATCATTCGATCCACCGTGCCCCGGCCGGCGTTTTCCATCAGCACCATGCCGGGGATGCCTATCTCTTCAATGGCGCGTCGGTCGAGTTCGCGCATCTGCGCGGCAGAGGCCAGTTGCATGGGCGATGTTCTCGTGATCGTGAGGGTTTGCGGGGCGTCGGCAACAGCTGCAACCAGCTGCCGCCCAAAAACAGGTCGGGTCTGCTCGTCACTATAAAGGGACTTGCGGCCGGCGGCAACCGCGTATTGGTTCCGCGACGCGGCTCCCTGGGTTAGGGCTTGCGGCCGGCGAGGCGATCAAACAGTCGTCGGCCGAGAGCAACGGCCCTTTGCCAGGCGGTCTTGAGCGCCCGGTCGTAGAAGGCCAGCAGCACCCGCTGCACCGGCTCCGGGATCAGCGGCCGTTCCCGGTTCACCCGCCGGAAAATGAGCACAGTGAGGAGCAAAAAGAGGATGTTGGGCAGCCACATCCCCAAAACCAGGGGCACAACCCCTTCCTCGCTCATCACCCGGGTGGTGGTGAAGGTGATGTAGTAGAGCACAAAAAAGCCCAGCCCCAAGGGGATGCCCACGGCCTGTCGACCCGGCCCGGCCTGCAGTCCCAGCGGCAGTCCGAGCAGGCTGAGGATGAAGCAGCCGACCGGCAACACCAACCGATGGTGGTATTCGGACAGGTAAATGCGCGCCGCCTTGGAATCGGGCGCGAGTTTGGCGGCGGCCTTGAGCAGTTGATCCTGACTCATAGCCCCGCGGGTCTGGCTGGTGACGTCTTCCTTGCCGACCTGGGTCGGCTGGCGCAGTGAAATCTGCAGCTGATAGCGCTCAAAGCGGATCAACTGGTTGTCCAGGCCTTCGTTGTTGTGCAGGGTGCCGTCGTTGAGGACAATCGTCACCATCATCCGCTCCATCTCGGCCTCCATGTGCCCGGTTTTGGCGACAGTGATCAGCGGTTGGGTGCGGCCGCGCATGTCGGAGACATAAACCCCGTGCCAGCGCTGCTGGTCGTCGATTTCATCGACATAGACGACGATGTCGCCCAGAGCCTCGGTGAATTCCTTGGCTTGCAGCCCCTTGTCGATCTTTTCCTTGGCCAGTTGAAACATCAGTTGCTTGAATCCCAGCGCGCCGGCGGGGATAAGGCGGATGGAAAAAAAACCGGTCAGGGTGGCGATGGCGGCGGCGATGAGAATCACCGGCGGCAGCATCTGCTTGAGGCTGACGCCGCAGGCCTTGAGGGCCAGAATCTCCCGGTCGTTGGTCAGGCGGGTGAAGCCGACGATCACCCCGGCCATGCTGGCCATGGGAATGATGTAGAGCAGCATCCGGGGAAAGATGTAGGAAAACAAGCGGATGAAATCAGCCGGACCAATGCGCAGGGCCAGCACCACCTCCAGGAGCGGAATCAGCCGCACCAGGAAAAAAACGCCGTAGAGAATGAGAAAGCTGGCAAAGAAAGGGGCCAGCAGTTCGTTGGCGATGTAGCTGTAGAGCAGCAGGGGCGGGCGGCGCCGAAACCACGGCGCAACGCCGTCGGCGGCCGTTTTCACGCCGTCTGCTGGAGTCGGTTCAGGGCGCATTGAAGGCGGCTTTGATGTTGACGTCGATCCAGTGCTGGTCCCACCACTCGATTGGGGTGACGAAAATGCCGTGCACCAGCATGGAAAAATGGAGGTGGTCGCCGCCGGCCATGCCTGTCGTGCCAGAGCGGGCGATGGGTTGGTTTTTCTCCACCAGCGTCCCCACGGTGGTTTCGATGCTGCTCAAGTGCGAGTACAAACTGGCGACGCCCTGGCCGTGGTCGATAATGATCATGTTGCCGTAAATGCCCAGATAATCGGCAAACACCACCTTGCCCCGGTTGGCGGCGCGGATCTCGGCCCGTTCAGTGGAGGCGATGTCGACCCCGAGATGGGTCTGGTTGTCGATGGCCGTGCCGTTGTGAAGGTAGGTGCGCTGGTCGGCGAACCCGGCCCGTCCGGCGCCGGGCATGCGGAAGAACCGGTCGGTCCACAACTGCTGGGGATCGGTGGTTGCACAGGTCTTGGCAATGGCCTGGGCGTTGCTCTGCCGCACTTGGTTGTTGACGTAGAGATATTTTTCCAGCAGCGTGCCCTTCATCTCCGGATAGTGCTGCTCGAATTCCGGCATCTTTTGCTGCAGGAACTGTTCGCTGAGATTGATGCTGTCGTGTTTGTCCGGGTCCTTCTTGAAGACCGAGGGCAAGGGGACTGCGGCCTCGTTGCCGGCCTCGTCAAAGGCGACCACCCGGACCTTTTCCGGTTTGCCGGCGTCCCAGGGCAGGGCGAAGTAGGCGACAAAGGCGTTTGCTTTGTTCGTGGGAAATCCCGGGAAAAAGGCGTTGTCAATCATTACTCCGTGCCGCGCCGGTTGCTCGGATACGGTGTAGAGCGCCATGCCGCTGCCGCCGGGATGGATCAGGCGCGGACCGTGCGTCAGCACTGCCTTGGGCGGGGTGGTGTCCATGGCCACCGGGATGCGGGTGAGGGTTTCGTTGCCCTTGAAAAATCCGTTGAGCGAGAAATCCCGCACCGAAATGGTCAGCTCCGCGTTGCCTTCCTTGATGCCCGCTTTCTGGGCGTCGATGGTCACCTTTTCGTTGAGAATTTGCGGCCCGGCGGGTTTGAACCAGGCGGCGCGCGGGAAGGTGCGTTCCAGGAGCACGGCGCTTTTGGGGCCCTGGGTCAGGGTGATGACCACGGCGCTGATGCCGCTTTTGTTGTCGGTGACGTGCAGGGGCAGCTCAACCTTGCCGCCCAGGTATTTGATCTGTTTGTCCAGCACCAGGGTCGGTTTTTCAAATTCAAAGAGGAGAAAGGCGACCACGGCCAGGGCAAGTACGGCGGTGGCGGCCAGGGCCAGGAGCAACTGTTTGAAGAAACCGCCTTTTCGCGCCGAGCCGCGCAATCGGATTTGTGTAGCCATAGATAACTGTTGGAGAAATTGGATTTGGGGGTTGATCGGGTTGTGCTATTCGTTCCAGATCACGTCGTAGCGCTTGATGTGCATGTCCGGAACCGGGATGATGGTGAAGCGTTTTTCCGTTTTTTGTTCGAGCAGCTCAATGGTGTAGGATTCCTCGTTGAGCAGCATCTCCGCGATGTGGGGATGCACCTTGATGGTGACGTGCGAGCCGCCGATTTTGCGCGAATCGCGGCTGATCTTGCGGAAAATTTCATGGCAGATGGTGCGCCGCGACTTGATGAAGCCGTCGCCGCCGCAGTACAGGCAGGGCTCGCACATGGTCTGGATCAGGCTTTCCGACAGCCGTTTGCGGGTCATCTGCACCAGGCCGAACTCCGAGAGCTTGAGGATGTTGACTTTGCTCTTGTCGTTGCGCATCGCTTCCTGGAAGGCGGTGTACAGCTCCTCGCGGTGCTGTTCGTTGTCCATGTCGATGAAGTCGATGATGATGATGCCGCCGAGGTTGCGCAGCCGGAGCTGGCGGGCGATCTCGCGCACCGCCTCCATGTTGGTCTTGAAGATGGTCTCGGCCAGGTCGCTGGCGCCGACGTAGCGGCCGGTGTTGACGTCAATCACCGTCAGGGCCTCGGTGGGCTCGATGATGATGTAGCCGCCGGAGCGCAGCCAGACTTTTTTGTCGAGCGCGCTGTTGATGTCCGCCTCAACCCCGTAGCGTTCAAACAGGGGCAGGTCGGACTCGTAAAAGGTGATCTTGTCCTGCAGCTGGGGGGCAAAGGTCTTGGCGTAGGACAGCAGCTGCTCGTAGACCTCGTGGTTGTCGATCACCAGCTCGTTGATGTCTTCGGTGAAGAAATCGCGGACCGAACGGAGGATGATGTCGAGATCCTTGTAGATCAGGCAGGGGGCCGGCGACTTCTGCGCCTTGGTGAGGATTTCGTCCCACAGCAGCAGCAGGAACTCCATGTCCGCTTCCAGGGCCTCGTTGCCGATGTTTTCAGCCACGGTGCGCATGATGAACCCGGTGCCCGGCGGGCGCAGCACCTCGATCTTGTCGCGCAGCTGCTGGCGGGTGACCTCGTCCTCGATCTTGCGCGAGATGCCGATGTGGTCGGTCAGGGGCATGAACACCAGGTTGCGGCAGGGCAGGGTGATGTTGCAGGTCAGGCGGGCGCCCTTGGAGCCGATGGGTTCCTTGGCGATCTGCACCAGAATTTCCTGACCCTCGCGGAGGATCTCGTTGATGGCCGGGGCGGCGGAGAGATGGGGCGGCGGGATCGAGCGAAGTTTGTGCCCAAGGGGAAGGCGCTGGAAATTCTCGGCAAATATGTACAGGGCTTCGTCGACGTAGAGAAAGCCGGTGCGGTCCAGACCCACGTCGACAAAAGCCGCATCAATGCCGGGCAACACCCGAACCACCCGGCCCAGGTAGATGTTGCCGATCAGCCCCTTCTCCGAGACCCGTTCCAGGTGGAATTCGCGCAGATTGCCGTTTTCCACCAGCGCGATCCGGTTCTCGTAGGAGGTTGCATTGATGAGGATGTCTGTGTACATAGAAATGCCGGGTCAGATGCCGTCCGCTGTAACCAAGGGCCAAGGCGCAACCGTGCGGACGCGTAAGTTTTTATGAAACAAGCATTTTACTATACTATACTGTCGGCAAACCGCTAGGGTAAATTGGCCGCAACCCAGGCCCGCAGGCCGGCGGCGGGGCCGTTTGGGGTTGGTAACTGATTTGATTACGGCAATAATCCCCACCTATAACCGGGCCGCGCACCTGGAGCGGGCCATCGGCTCGGTGCTGACGCAGCGGCGGGCCTGCGACGAGCTGATCGTGGTCGACGACGGCTCCACCGACCAGACGCAGGCCGTGCTGGCGCGACTGGCCGAAGGCGCCCGCATCCCAATTCGTGTGCTGCGCCAGGACAACCGGGGCGCGGCCGCAGCCCGCAACCTGGGCATCCGCATGGCGCGGGGCTCGCTGCTGGCTTTTCTTGATTCCGACGACTGGTGGCTGCCGGGCAAACTGGCCGTGCAGGCGGCGGCCATGGAGGCCCGGCCTGAGGTGCTGATTTCCCACACCCGCGAGATCTGGCATCGCAACGGCCAACGGGTGAATCAGAAGAAGAAGCACGACCCGCCCGACGGCGACGTCTTTGCCGCCAGCCTGGGGATGTGCGTGGTCGGCATGTCCACGGTGGTCGCGCGGCGGCAATTTTTTGATCGCTACGGTTTGTTTGACGAAGACCTGCCCTGCTGCGAGGATTACGATCTCTGGCTGCGGGCCGGGAGTCGGGAACCTTTCCTGCTGGTGCCTCAACCGTTGACAGGCAAGGAGGGCGGCCGGCCGGATCAGCTGTCTGAAATCCACCGCATGGGCATGGACGTCTTCCGCATCCGGTCGCTGGCCCAGCTGCTCGATTCAGGGGTGTTGACCCCAGCCCAGCAGCAGGCGGCACGCATCGAACTGATTCGCAAGTGTCTGATTTACGGCCAGGGCTGCGTCAAACACGGCCGACCCGAGGAAGGGGCGCGCTATCTGGCGCTGGCCCAGCTCCATCAATCAACAGGGAAACACGAGTTTTGAAACAGACCTCCTCCTACGGCGACCCCGCCGGTTTTGTCACCCGTCTGCATGTGGCGGAAGATTGTCTGGACGCGCCCTACGCCCGGGAGATCATCGCCCGCGCCGGCCTGCCGGTTACCGTGGTCGGCGAGCGCGGCGCGCCCGACATTGCCGGCGATTATCCCTACAACATGACCGCCGGCAAGCGCCACCTGCTCTTGTGCCGCAACCGGGGCGCTTTTTTCAAGCCCTGTCCCGGCACCCGCGAGTACCGTTGCTGCGACTACCAGGTGCTCAACATCGGCATGAACTGCCCCATGGATTGCGTCTATTGCATCCTCCAGGCCTATCTCAACAACCCTTGGCTCAGCTTTTTCATCAACGTCGAGGACCTGTTTGCCGAGCTTGACGCGGCCCTGGACGCCGAGCCCGAGCGCTTCTTTCGCATCGGCACCGGCGAATTCACCGACAGCCTGGCCCTGGACAGCCTCACCCGTCTCAGCCCCCTTTTGGTGCGGTATATGGCCGGACGTAAGAACGCGGTGCTGGAGCTAAAATCCAAAAGCGTCAACATCGCCAACCTCGAAGGCCTGGAGCACCAAGGCCGCACCCTGGTCGCCTGGTCGCTCAACAGCCCGCCGATCATGGCTCGCGAGGAGATCCGCACCGCCACACTGGAAGAGCGTCTGCAGGCGGCGGCCCAATGCGCCGAGTGGGGCTACCGGCTGGCCTTCCACTTTGACCCGATCATCCTCCACGACGGCTGGCAGGAGGGGTACCAATCCACCATCCGCCGGCTGTTTGCCACAGTCCCGGCCGAGTCCATCGCCTGGATCAGCATGGGCGCGCTGCGCTATCTGCCCTCTCTTAAACAGATTGCGGCCGAACGATTTCCGGGCTCGCGTTTTTTTTACCAGGAATTCATCGACGGTTTGGACGGCAAACGCCGCTATTTCCGCAGCCAGCGGGTGGAGATGTACCGGTTTATTCTGGAGGAGCTGCGCAAGTATGCGAGTCCGCGCACCTGCATCTATTTTTGTATGGAAAACGACACGATCTGGCGGCAGGTCTTTGGGTTTGCCCCGGAAGACCAGGGCGGCCTGCCGGCCATGCTGGATCGTTCGGTGCGTTGAGGCGGGATTGCCGGGATGAAAGGATTGGGTTGAACCGCGCTACCCGCTACGTGGTGGTGTTTGTACAGGAGCAGGGAAGATGAACAATCATAAGTGGAGTCGTCAACATGGTTGATCTGCCGGAAAGCTGCCAGCGGGTGCAGCGATTTTTAGACGCAAGCGACCTGGACAGCCGGGTGGAGATTCTTGCCGCCAGCACCCGGACCGCGCAGGAGGCGGTCGACGCCCTGGGCTGCACGCCGGCGCAGATTGCCAAATCGGTGGTGTTCCGCGCCAAAGCCAGTGACCGTCCGGTGCTGGTGATTGCCTGCGGCGACAACCGGGTTGATGAAAAGAAGGTGGCCGGCGTGATCGGCGAGAAGATCGGCCGGGCGGACGCCGATTTTGTCCGCGCCCGCACTGGTTTTGTCATCGGCGGGGTGGCCCCTTTGCCCATGCGGAGCAGCCCCTGGTGCTGGTGGACGCCACGGTGCGGCGTTTTGCGCGGATGTGGGCCGCCGCCGGGACCCCGCACGCGGTGTTCAGCATCGCCAGCGAAGACCTGATCCGCCTGGCCGGCGGTCCGGTTGCCGATATTGCCGCGTGAGCGTCCCATGGAACGCCGGGCTATTTCCCGCCTGACCTGCGCCGATGAAAAATCCTGACCGAACACTCCTCGACCGACTGGAACAGCTGCCCAACATCGGCAAGGCCATGGCCGCCGACCTCCGCCTGCTCGGCATCGAACACCCGCAACAACTGATCGGCCGGGACCCGCTTCAGCTCTATCAGGCGCTGCAGGAGATCACCGGTCAGCGACACGATCCCTGCGTGCTCGACGTCTTCATGGCTGCGGTCGATTTCATGGCGGGCGGCGAATCCCGCCCCTGGTGGTCGTTTACCGCTGAGCGCAAACGCCGCTATGGCCGCTTGTTGCCGACGCTCCCGTAGGGGCGGCGCTTGGTCGGCAGCGCCTGGGGACGGTGCAGCGGTTGCGCTTCGGGCAAGCTCAGAGCCTTGCGCCGTGGAACAGGTAGGCGCTCAGGGCTGCGCCGAGTGCGGCGACAATCAGATTGGCCCAGGGAGCGAGTCCGGTGAGGTAAACGTCGGGGATCTCTTTGGGGTTGAGCGTGCGCAGAACCTTGCGGTACTGCGTCACCGCCGCCACTGCGGAGAGCGAGCCGAGTAGAATAAAGGACAGGCCAATCCAGAATGAAAGTCCGCGCTGGAGCGTCTGGCTCTGCTGCGGCAGCAGGGTAGAGAGGAACAGGCCAAAGCGCTCGACCACAAAGCCGAAGGCCATCAGCGTCAGCGAGGTGCGGGTCCAGGCCAGCAAGGTCCGTTCGGCCGCGAAAAACACCCTGGGATCATTCAATGTCGACATGGCGGCTCCAGCATGGTTGGGGAAGTGGTTGCTGCGGCGGTTCGCATTGCGCCGCTGCTCGCGCGCACCGTAGCACGGGACGCGGATGCAAAGGAGTTTTTTTCGCCCGCATCCTGAATTTTGTCCGGCGGCTGGCGCGCAGGAGAGCCTGGCAGAGGGCCGAATATCCGGGCGATAGGTTGGCGTGTGTTGTGTAATTCCATTTCTCAATCAAACGAGGCCTGCTGCACACCGCAACATCTCGTCGAGGAGGGTGCGTCATCTCAACCCGTAGCCTGGATGAAGTGCAACGGAATCCGGGAACAGATCATATCAAACCCCGGATTCCGCAAGCTGCATCCAGGCTACGGTCCGCCGGCCCGCTCTCGTTCTCTGGTGTCCAAGCACAACCGCGTTTCACTTTTGAAATGGAATAACCCTTTACCTTGAAGGAGACGGCAATGGGATTGCTGCCGATTATGGAAAAAGGAAAGCCGACGGCCTGCCACCGGGAGTGGCCGCTGTTTTACATGAACGATTTTTCCCGTCTGGGCCTGAGGGTCGATTGCCTGGAAAAGGCGCTGTCCGTTTTGCGGTCCTGCGGCTATACGATCCTGGAGGATGAGAACGGCGCCGTGGCGGCAATCGCCGGCAGGGAACAGTTGCTGGGCGTTTTCAAAGCGCTGGCGGACCATGCCATCGCATGCGAAACCGCCGACCTGGTCAGTTGCGCCTATCAGGGCTGATAAGCCCCTGCACCCTGCCCGGCGGGCAGGGCAAAGTTCTCGGAACTCTCTTGGAACCCCTGCGCAAGGGCGTGCCGCTTGTCGCGCTTTCTCTCTTGTCGCCTTCGCTCCAGAGGGCTATAGAGTGGCCTTGAAGAGGAGTGCCCGCTGCTGTGAGAAAAGCAGCCGGCTAGTTCTTCTCAATCGGCCGGCACGCATCGCTTGCCGACGCAGTCCAACCCATCCGCCTGGTGCGGCATTCCCCCAAAAGCCAAAAAGCCATGAACACAACCACCTCATCCCATCCCGGCCATCCCGTCGCGTCGCCTCCCTGGGTGCCGCTCAGCTTTTCCTTTTCCTTTCTCTTTCGCTATCCCCGCCTGTTGGGCTGGAGCCTGGTGCTGGTCGTGCTCACCGGCGGCCTCACCTGGCTGGGGTATCTGCTTTCCGTTGATCTGATCAACCAGCTCAGCGGTTCCCTGTTCACCACCCCGCCAACCGTGGACAAATTCTGGCATTGGCCCCTGCTGTGGGGATGGACGGCCATGAAATGGGTGTACCTTATTCTTTCCCGAGTGGTCGCCTTTTACCTGGCCTTTGTCCTGGCGTACAGTTTAACCACACCGGGATACGTGTTTTTAAGCACCTGGGCCGGCAACCGCTACTGTGCACAGGCTGGACACGGAGAGGCCGCCCTGACCCTGTCGGGGGCGCTGATTGATCTCTGGGAGGGTATAAAAATCGGCGCCATGGGGATTGTGGTCACGGTGGTCGCCCTGTTTGCCAACTTCATTCCGGTGGTCGGCCAGGCGGCGGTTTTTGTTCTCTACACCTATTACTCGGCGTTGATGTTTGTCGACTATCCGGCTTCCCGCTACCGCTGGACCCTGGGCGCGAAAATGCTCTGGCTGCGGCGGCATCCCCATCAGGCCTTCCGACTGGGAGTGCTTCCAGCGGTGATCAGCATGATCCCGCTACTGAACGTCTTTTTGATGGCCCTGTTCTTTCCCCTGTTTACCATCCACGTCACCCTGAATTTTTTGGTGATCGAGGGGAGAAAAGAGGTGGTCGCCTCGCGCTGAACCCGATGGTTGTCGCCGGGCCTCTTTCTCCACAGGGGGGCGGAGTGCCGTTCCGGCGATGGTCGGAGGCAACCGGCATGGGGCGAGCGAGCCGAATCCCGCAACGCCTGGGGATGGCGACGTTAATGGATTTCGCCCCAATGCTGCGTGACGCGGCTGAAAGTGCACTGCTGGATGCCCTGCTGCCCCTTCTTTTCTGGAAGTGTGGTCATGAATATACTCAGTCTGCACGGGCCTGACGGCTTGCCCGAGTTCGAAGCCTTTTTGCATCTGGTTTCCGGGAAGCTCGCTGCGGCGATATGTCGAAAAATGCAGACCTACAACGAGTTCGATGATGTGTATTCCTGCAGCAGTTTGAAAATTCTCAACCCCAGAATTTGGGGATATAAGGGAACAATTTACAAGCTACGCGTGGATTGCGGAAAAGAGTCCGCCCGGGTGCTTTTTGTCAAAACACCGGCCAACGATATCGTCCTTCTGCATGGATTTGTAAAAAAGACCCGAAAAACACCCGAGAAAGACGCCAGAATCGCCATGCAAAATTTCCAGCGACTGAAAAACAACGGGGCCGTCGCTCCCATGCCGCTGGCAAAATATTTGCTGTAATGTATTGAATTTTCAGGCGCTGACGTGTTGGATTGATGGATGCCCTCAACCGCCTCATGCGGTTGGTGAAGCGCAATTCCAAGGTTTCTCTGACTCCTTATTTCCAAAAAAAGTTGCTGCCTTTGAACATGAATCCGTCCCCGTTTCCTTTCCGCAGATGGAGGCGGGAGAGAAAATTAGCCTCGATTGGAATTACGTATCATGTCACCGGAACCCCCCGTTTACAAGCTGCGCGTGGATTGCGGAAAAGAGTCTGCCCGGGTGCTTTTTGTCAAAACACCGGCCAACGATATCGTCCTTCTGCATGGATTTGTCAAAAAGACCCGAAAAACACCCGAGAAAGATGCCAGAATTGCCATGCAAAATTTCCAGCGACTGAAAAACAATGGGACTGTCGCCCCGTTGCTGTTGGTGAAATATTTGTTGTAATGTATTGAATTTTTCAGGCGCGGAGGTGTTGGATTGATTGATTTCCTCAGCCGCCTCATGCAGTTGGTGAAGCGCAATTTTAATGTTTCTCTAGTTCCTTATTTATGTCTATGCAGCTAATCGAAATTACCTTTTTCTCTTTTTTTAATATAAACAAATCCAAATGTTGTAACTCTAATATATTCATTTTCTCCAGTGTGCAGATAAGTGTGGATTGGGGAAAAACCTGGAACAGGACGCGTGATTTCGTATTTAAGGTTTAAATTATAAGAATTTGCCATGTCTTGTGGAAAGCTATTAGCATCTAGATCTTTGCCCTGAATCAGTGACAGTCTTGGCCGGATTTCCCTTTTATGGTTCGGTTAAGTCGTTTTTCAGGGAGTGACAACTCCCGAAGTTGGCATGACCCGCACGCTACGGCGACATTGGCGT
>NZ_JAVBXR010000036.1 GCF_030824455.1 Desulfobulbus sp. | reverse complement strand
CGAGAGAACAATGGCCAGAAAGGCTCTATAGAGATCCATGATGCATACCTTTAGAAACCCCTGCGTTGCAGAGGTGTTGACAGGAGAAAGACGGCCTGCGAGTGGGGATCATTTTACCGGATCATAGCCGCCGCGGGAAAAAGGGTGGCAACGCAATATTCGCCAGAGCGCCATCGCGGCGCCGCGAAGAGCGCCGTATTTGCGGACAGCGTCGATGGCGTATTGGGAGCACGAAGGCACAAAACGGCAGGCGGGAGGGAAGAGGGGCGAGATGTAGCACTGGTAGCCCTTGAACAGCGCGACTAAAATCACCGCCGGCCATTGTCGCCACATCCCCCGACTGGACGCTTCTTCCGCCGGGGGATCGGTTGGATGACGCTCTTCTGCGTGCATGCCGGCGCCCTTGCTATCCGCCAATAATCCGGGCAATTCCGGCCCGCATCTCGGCAAGGCTGTCGCCGGAAAACTCAGGCCGGATGGTGACTACAACATCAGCGGACGCCGGGAACAGTTCACGATGACGTCGAAAGACCTCGCGCACCAGCCGTTTGACCCGGTTTCGCCGCACCGCGTTCCCGGTCTTTCTATGCACGCTGATTCCCAAGCGGTTCCACGGCAGCGCGTTTGGCGAGACGACAACAGCAAACCCGTCGCCCCGAAACCGCTGCCCAGACCGATACACGCGCTGAAATTCAGCGGTTGTTTTGAGCAGGTGGGCCTTGGGGAGCGTACAACGATGATCCAATCGTTAGGCCGCCAACTGCTTGCGCCCTTTTGCGCGCCGTCTTTTAATAACCGCCTGACCGTTGCGGGTCTTCATGCGGACAAGAAATCCATGGGTGCGGGCGCGTTTGATGGTGCTGGGTTGGTAGGTTCTTTTGCTCATAATGCAATTCCTTTCTTGGAGATAATCTGTTTATTGGCGACAGGGGAGGAAGCGGACTTCTCTGCTCAACGGCTCCTTTTCCCCTTCTTCGGCCCGCCCGCGCCCGTGCAAATGAAGCACCGAGCCGCCGACGGAACAAGAACGACGACCCAAGGCCGTCAATTCACTTTTCAAAAGAGGTCTATTTTAATCATAGAGGACCGTTTCTGTCAAATTATTTCCCTGTGAAAAGGCAAGCAACCGCACTCTCGACAAAAGCCGCCATCTCGCCCATTGCGCAATTTCCCGGTCATCGCCGCGCAGCAGGGTCGGCCGGGCCGTCGCCAGGGCAAAGGGCTCCATCTTGGTTGCAAATATAAGCTGATACCGTATAATGGCTCTTTTTTGACCGCACCCATGCAGCGCTGTTTACAGACGCTGGATGAAACCGATGATCAATCCGCCCGCATGGATTTTTGCCCTCACGCCACAACAATGAATGATTTCGACATCGCCGTCATAGGAGCAGGCCACGCCGGCTGCGAAGCCGCTCTGGCCGCCGCCCGCATGGGTTGCCGCACCCTGGTGTGCGTCATTAACGCCGACACCATCGGCACCATGTCCTGCAACCCCGCCATCGGCGGCTTGGCCAAGGGCCACCTGGTCAAGGAGATCGACGCCCTTGGCGGCGAAATGGCAAAAAACATCGACGCCACCGGCATTCAATTCCGCAGGCTCAACACCAGCAAGGGACCGGCGGTGCGCTCTTCCCGCGCGCAGGCTGATCGGCTCCTGTACCGCCTGCGGATGAAACATGTCCTGGAAAATCAGCCCAATCTGGCCATCCGGCAGGCGGTGGTCGACGAAATCCTGGTGGAAGACGGCCGAGTGGTCGGTCTGCGCACCTCGCTGGACGAACACATCCGGGTGCAGGCCGTTGTCGTCGCCACCGGCACCTTTCTCAACGGCCTTGTCCATGTGGGACTCAAACATTTCCCGTCAGGCCGCATGGGCGACGCCCCCTCGACCAAGCTCGCGCAATGGTTCGCAGCCGCCGGATTCGAGGTGGGCCGGATGAAAACCGGCACCGTGCCTCGCCTCGACGGCAACACCATCGATTATTCCCAACTCGAAGCGCAATACACCGACGAAAGCCCGTCGCTGTTCTCCTTTTCCTCGGAAGGCGCCCCGCCGCTGCCCCAAAGACCCTGTTACATCACCTACACCAACGAGCGCACCCACGACGTCATCCGCAGGTCCATCCACCAGTCGCCAATGTACGCCGGTATTATTGAAGGAGTAGGCGCCCGGTATTGTCCGTCGATTGAGGACAAGGTGATGCGGTTTCCCGACAAAATCCGTCACCAGATTTTCCTCGAACCCGAGGGGCTTGAAACCATTGAAGTGTACCCCAACGGCATCCCCACCAGCCTGCCGCTGGCCACCCAGATCGAAATGGTCCACACCATCCCCGGACTGGAGCAGGCTCGCATTATTCGCCCCGGATACGCCATCGAGTACGATTACGTTAACCCTCTGGAGCTTAAGCCGTCGCTGGAGACCAAAAAAATCGCTGGCCTTTTTCTGGCCGGCCAGATCAACGGCACCTCAGGATACGAAGAGGCCGCCGGTCAGGGCTTGATGGCGGCGATCAACAGCGTGCAGTATGTGCGCCGCGCTGAGCCGGTTATCCTGGACCGCTCCCAGGCCTATCTCGGCGTCCTGATTGACGACCTCGTCACCCTTGGCGCCAAGGAGCCGTATCGCCTCTTCACCTCCCGGGCCGAATATCGCCTGCTTCTGCGCGAAGACAACGCCGACCTGCGGCTGCGCGAGATCGGCCGCCGCATTGGCCTAGTGGATGAAGCCGCTTGGCGCGGTTTTCAGCGCAAGCAACGCTGCATTAAAGAGATTATCCAACATTTACACGAAACCAGGATCAAACCGACGCTCGTTGTGAACGCATTCCTGGCCCGACACGCCTCCACCCCCTTGACCCAGGCCGTCACCCTGGCCGAGCTGCTCCGTCGGCCCGAGCTGCAACTGCGCCTGCTCCAGGAACTCTCCTGCGAAGTTGACGAGATCCCGCTTTTTCCCGAGGGCGCACTGACCTTCCACGACGAGATCGAACTGCAGATCAAATACGAGGGCTACATCAGGCGGCAGGAAGAGCAAATTGTCCGGTTCAAAAAGCTGGAAAGCGTCGAATTGCCGCGCGACATGGTGTACAAGGGGCTGCCGGGCCTTTCCAACGAGGTGGTGGAAAAAATGACCAAAATCCAACCCCGCTCCCTGGGGCAGGCCTCACGCATATCGGGGGTGACGCCGGCTGCGCTCTCGGTGCTTCAGGTGCACCTGAAACGTCTCGGCATTCTCTGATCACCACGCGAACATGCTAGAATTTCCCGCCATCAATCCGGTACTCCTTTCCCTTGGCCCCTTGCAGATCCGCTGGTACGGTCTGATGTACGTCATCGGCTTCAGCGCCGCCTACATCCTGGTCAGCCATCAGGCCAAGAAATTCGGGTGGAAGCAACTGCTGCTCCACCTCGACAACCTCAACCTGGCTCTGATCGTGGGGGTGGTCGTTGGCGGCCGGCTGGGCTACGTGCTGCTGTACAATCCGGCGCATTACCTGAGCCATCCCCTTGAAATACCAGCCACCTGGTCGGGCGGAATGTCCTTTCACGGCGGCTTGCTGGGCGCACTGACAGGAGGCTTCCTGTATTGTCGCCGCCATGGACTGGCGCCCTGGAAGGTTGCGGATATGTTTATTGTCACCGTGCCCGTCGGTCTTTTTTTCGGACGCTTGGGCAATTTCATCAACGGCGAACTGTACGGCAGAACCACCTCCGTGCCTTGGGCCATGCGGTTTCCCGACGGCGGCCCTCTACCCCGGCATCCGTCGCAACTCTACGAGGCGGGCCTTGAAGGATTGCTGCTCTTTTTGATTTTGTGGAGCTTGAAAGCAAAACCTTGGCAACCGGCAACGCCGCCCGCAAAGCCATGGCCGCACGGATCCATGCTGGCCCTGTTTCTTGCGCTCTATGGCGGTTGCAGATTTTTGGTGGAGTTCGTCCGTGAACCGGACGCGCAGATCGGCTTTATTGTGATGCGTTTCTCAATGGGACAACTCCTGTGCGCTCTGATGATCGCAGCGGGAGCCATACTGTGGATCGGGCGGAAAAAGGCGCAGGCGAGGGAGCCCTCTGCCGGCTAACACTGTTTCCACCCGATGCGCTGAGGGGCAAAAAATCATTGCCTTTCAATGAATTTTGCCGGAAAGCTCTTTGCCCGGCCGAAACTTCACGACCCGCCGCTGGGGAATGGGCACGGATTCGCCGGTCTTGGGATTCCTGCCAATCCGCGGGGCACGATCCACCACCGAAAAACTGCCAAACCCGATCAAGGTGACGCGCTTGCCGTCTTTCATGGCCGCCGACAGGGTGGACAACAACCCATTCAGTCCCCGTTCTGCCGCGATTTTACTGATTTGCGCCGAAAGCGCTATGGATTCAATAAGATCGTTTTTATTCATAGCTTCCCCTCTCTTCTGTTAATAATCACAAGCAGGTCCGCGCAGTGTGTAGGCCTGCCGATCAAAGAAGCTGCAGTTAAGCGTAGGAAAGAGGAAAATACAATTGTGGGAATTACTCATCCCCGGCTAGGCAATCTTACCCAGAAATGAAAAATAGCTGAGTGAAATAAGATTATTGAAACAGTGGGCTGCGCTGAGAGCGCGATAGATTTTTTCGCAAAAAAAAATCTATTCGTCGGAGAGAAGCACCGCATTGCGCACCACATGATTAACGAGGTCCACGGTGTTTTTCATTTTGAATTTCTTGAGCAAACTTGCCCGGTGGTGATCAATGGTCCGGGGACTGAGGTCCAGTGCTGTGCCGATTTTTTTACTGGAACAGCCTTGCACCACCAGCTTGAGCACCTGTTTTTCTCGTTTGCTGAGCACCACAAACGGAATCTTGCCCTGATCTCGAAAGGCTGTCATCATCTCATCGGTCACGCCTGAAGACAACTGCGGCGATATATACGATCTGCCTTCTCGAATTGTATTCACCGCCATCAACAGTTCGGCGTCGGAATCGTCTTTCATCAAGTACCCATGGGCGCCGGCGGCAATGGCCTGATAAAAATACTGACTGTTGGTGTGCATGGTCAGAATCAGAATATCGATTTCCGGATGCCGTTTTCGCACCTCCGCCACCGCCTCGATGCCGTTCAATTGCGGCATGGTGATGTCCAAGATGACCATGTCCGCATGGCGCAGCCCTAATTGCTCAAGCAATTCAAGACCGTTGCCGGCTTCCGCCACAATCTGCAACGACGGATCCTGGCGAATGATGCTCTTGAGCCCCTGCCGGATCAAGCTGTGGTCGTCGGCAATGATAATGCGGTACGGTTGCATACGTTCCTGATCCTCGACTATTGTACTCAGCGGAAGACGACGCTTACCGGACAGTGATCGGATCCGGTGATGTCGGTATGGATGGCGGCCTCGAGCACCCGTTCGCCGCTGGCTCCGTCCACGATAAAGTAATCGATTCTCCACCCGATGTTCTTCGCGCGGGCGCTGAAACGGTAACTCCACCAGGTGTACTGGTTCGGCTCCTGATTGAATTTGCGGAAGGCGTCAATGTAGCCGGCGTCGACAAGGGCGTCCATCCAGGCGCGCTCCTGTGGGGAAAACCCTGGATTTTTGACGTTTGCCTTGGGGTTGGCAAGATCGATTTCCTTATGGGCGACGTTCAAATCGCCGCACAGCACCACGGATTTATCGGCGCGCAGGCGGTTCATATGGGCGAGCAGGGCGTGATTGAACTCCAGCTTGAAGTCCAAACGTTTCAGTTCCGGCTGGGCGTTGGGGGCATACACGTTGATGAAATAGAAATCCGGGTATTCAAGGGTCAACACCCGCCCTTCATCGTCAAATTGTTGGCAATCCAGCCCGTACACCACCTGAAGAGGGGCGGTTTTACTAAACACCGCCGTCCCGGAATAGCCTTTTTTTTGGGCCGGATGCCAGAACACCTGATACCCGGCTATATTGCGCAATTCGTCAGGCAGTTGATCCGGCTGCGCCTTTATTTCCTGCACCGCAAGGACATCCGCATCAAGACCTTGCAACACGTCAAGAAAACCATTTTTAAGCGCGGCCCTCAGGCCGTTGACGTTCCATGAAGCCAGTTTTTTGACGGACGCATCGCCACGATCCACAGCAGCCTCCTTCTTTGCTTTCCGGGGGGTTACGCCAATCTTCGGGCACAAAGCGGCTATTACGCAACGATCACAGTGGGGCCAAAGCGGCTTGCAGGTTCCCTGGCCAAAGGCCACCAGAAGCGCATTGATCCGGGTCCAGTAACGCTGCGGCAGTTGTTGCCGCAGGGCCGTCTCGGTCTGCAGGGGGGTCGTGGTCTGCACATATCCCCAGATGTTCATGATTCGATGAACATGGGTGTCCACACAGATCGCCGGTTCGTTGAAGGCCACCGCGACCACGAGATTGGCGGTTTTCCGCCCCACTCCTGGCAGGTGCAGCAACGAATCGATGTCGCGGGGCACGACGCCGCCGAACCGCTGCTTGAGAACGACCGGCAATTGCCTGAGGAATTTTGCCTTATTGCGAAAAAATCCAACGGGAAAGATAATCTTTTCCAACTCAGCCACCGTCAATTGCGCAAGTTCTGCCGGGGTTCCCGCACGTTCAAACAACCGACGGGAAGCCGCCGCCGTCACTTCATCCTTGGTGCGGGCCGACAGTATGGTGGCGACCAGCACCTTAAACGGATCTTTGGTCTGGGCGGCTATGAGGTCGACGATCGGAACCTGGTACCCGCTGACTTCGGGCTCCAGGATGGAAATAATTTCGTCGATGGGGAAGGTCATTTCACGTGACGGGGAATCAAAACCACAGTTGACGGGACAGCAAAGAACTACAACCAATCAGTTTTGCAGAATGAGCACAAGACAACAACAAAAGGCAACCGCCACCGAAGCGGGGAAAAATACTCGCTTAGATCCGGAAAACTCACGCAAGAGAGAGGGCGCACGAACCACAAAAAAACCGTTCCTCCCAGTTTCAAGGAACGGGCGGAACTTTGCCGTAGCGCAGCCTACAGGGCGTCGCCGTTGAGCATGGACACCTCGCCGGTTTCGAGATCATAGTAGGTCGCCACAACCAGCACGCGCCCCTCTTTGACGAGATCAGCCACGATGGGCTCTGATTCTTCAATCTTTTTGGCGGTGGTAATGGCCAGTTCTTTGGCCGCGTTATTGGTCCAGTGTCCCTCCATCCCCTTGGTTTTCTTCAAGGCTGCGTCGATCGAAGGCGTCAGGCTGGCAATGTGGCCATGCAGTTTCACGCCTTGGGCAACGGCGCTCACCGCGCCGCAGGACGAATGCCCCATAACCATAACCAGCGGGGTGTGCAGGTGGGAAACCGCATACTCTATACTGCCGAGGATGTGGTCGTTGATGATGTTGCCGGCCACCCGGACAACAAAAATGTCGCCAAGCCCCTGGTCAAAAACATCAACCGGCGGCACGCGCGAATCAGCGCAGGTCAACACGGCGGCAAGGGGTTCCTGTCCTAAGATCAGTCCTTTTCTTGATTCTTCGCAATGATTGGGATGTTCAAGTTTTCCGGAAAGGAACCGCTTGTTTCCGGCGAGCAACCGTTGCAAGGCTTCCGGCCCTGTTATCCGATTATTTACTGACAGCATTGTTCAAGTCCTCTTCGTGGTCAGGGGATTTGTTGCGTGAAGCACAAAACATAGGCCATTGGGGCTTTTCACACTTGATTCGGATCGAAAAAAGTGCGGAAACATATCAGTAAAAATGAATTTTAGCCACAGGGAAAATGAAAGGAAGAGAAAATTGTGCTCGGCAATATTGCTCCCTTCAAAAAGGGACTTACGGTTGCGCGAGAGCGACCTGGGCCGTGCTATTTTTCACCGTAATAATAGTTTTGCTGA
The DNA here is from genome assembly GCF_030824455.1 of Desulfobulbus sp. GTDB lineage: Bacteria > Desulfobacterota > Desulfobulbia > Desulfobulbales > Desulfobulbaceae > Desulfobulbus. The sequence goes on along the minus strand of NZ_JAVBXR010000036.1, from coordinate 39,498 downwards.
TACTCGTAATAGCCAAACACCTTATAATCGAGCATGGTGGCCCTGTAGGCGTTGAACACCACACCTAAAATTTTTTCCCGCCCAATGGCGTCAGCCAGGGCTTTGACATACTCCCGTCGCGAAGCGCCATAGCGCACCACCAGCACCACGCCATCCACATGCTGGGCAAGAACGGCCGTTTCGCTGGCCGCGTGGAGAGGCGGGCTGTCGAGCACGACAAGACGGTCATCGTAGCGTTTGACCAGTTCATCAACCAAACTGATCATCGACGCGGAACCGAGCAGCTCGGCGGGATTGATGGAGCGGGGACCTGCCGGGAGAATGGACAGCTTGTCAACTCCAGAGGAAACGAGCAATTCCGAAAGTTTCTTCTTGTGCTGCAGAAAGTCGGCAAGGCCGGCTTTGTTGTGCAAGCCAAAAAGGCTGTGCTGGGTCGGTCGGCGCAGATCGCAATCCACCAGCAAACAGTAATTGTCAACCCCTTGAGCCAGAGAAATGGCGAGATTCGCACAGATAAAACTTTTGCCTTCACCCGGAGCCGCGCTGGTAACCAATATACTGCGTGGAACTTTCCCCGAATTAGGGTAGAGGATGCGTGTGCGCAGGGCGCGAATGCTTTCCGCCACCGGCCCGGTGGTCGCTGTTGCCAAAACAAGACGGTCATCCCATTGCCCGGGTCGGGTCAAGGTGTCGCCGACAATCTCATCGCGAGAAGGCATGGGGGCCACTGGCGCAGACTCCTGAGCGTGGTGATGTTCCACCTCCACAGGCCCCGCCTCGGCTCTCTCCACGTCCTTTGCTTCATCTGCCCGTTTCAAGGCGTTAAAAACTTTTCCCACACTCACCCTCCACCAACCATTTAAAGACGCTGAACAACTCAAAAAACGACATCAACAAACAGGACGCAAAATTACCTGAAATATTTCCACGCAACAAAGGCCACGAGCAGGCCGATCAAAGCAGCCCCACCCCACAGAGCCAAGCGTAGGCCGCCGGATTTGGCTGACGCTGCAACGGGGAGCGGATTTTCCTCGCCGGGAAAATGGAGGTCATCCACACTCTCTTCAATCAATTCGGCGCCGATAACAGGCTTGCTTTCTGCAAACCCCGTTAACAAGGCGTGATCACAGATAATATTGATCAAACGAGGAGTGCCCTGGCTCATTTTATGAATCATAGCCATAGCCTCTTCGGAAAAGATGTTGAGGTGTCGGGCGCCGGCGCTGCGCAGACGAAAAAGGATGTATTGCCGGGTCTCATCCTGTGTAAATCGATGGAGATGAAACCGGATGCCGATTCGCTGGCGCAGGGGCAACAGGCGGTCGTCGCTCATCCGTTCATTGAGTTCGGGCTGCCCAACAAGAAAGATCGACAGCACATCCTGCCCCTTCTCCTCAAGATTGGACAGCAGACGAATCTCTTCCAATAAATCAACGGGGAGCACATGGGCTTCATCGAAAATCAACAACACTCGCTCGTCGTTTTCATAGCACTTTTTAAGCAAATTGCCGAATTCGATCAAGAACATCGCCTTGTTGCCATCCCACTGAAGCCCAAGTTTTTTGGCAATGTAGGAGAAAAATTCGTCGCGATGCAGGATTGGATTATTGAGCAAACAGAGGTGAACGTCCTGCTCCAATGCATTAACCAAGGCTTGCAGGAGGGTCGTCTTGCCTGAACCCACGTCGGCGGTGAGTACTAGAAAGCATTTTTTACTGAGAATCCCATATTTAAGGATAGCCAGCCCCTCCTGGTGCGTTTCGCTCAAAAACACCACGGAGGGATCAGGCGTGAGGGCAAATGGTTTTCTGGCGAGCCCGTAATACTTTGTATACATTCTTTTTCTCGAACGACAGGAAGGAGGAAATCTCAGACGATAATCAAACCCTTGCTCCACAAATAGCCGATGGCCGCCAACAAGCCGACCCCATAGAGTGATATGACAGCCACGCTTACGCGGAAAACGAGCGCATCTCTTCTTGTCTCCTTCGCTTTCTCGATAAAAGGAATGGCACAGATGACCGGCACGCCGATAAATTCTTCCAGTTCTCCAACATCCTTAAACGAGGTGTCGATTAAATCACCGGCCAGAACCGACCCAACGCTCAAAGCCAGACTCGCAGCAACCGCAACAAGCAAGATTTTCAGGAAATTGGGTTTGAACGGCTTTTCAGGGAGCCGGGCGGAGTCGACAATTTTAAATTTACTCCCCTTTTGGTTGCGCTCCAGATTCTCAGCAGACTGGGCCTGCAGATTCTGGGCGACCAGTTGATCATAATGACGCCGCAATTCACTGTAATCTCGAGTCAACCCATTCCACTCCGCTTCGCGGACTGGAGCCGCCTCAATCCAACGCTGGTATTTGGCGATTTGAGCGGGAATGGCAGCCTGCGCTTCCCGCAGTTGACTAATATTAACGTCGATCTGTTTAAGTTGCGCCTGGAGGCGTTGATTTTCAAGACTTGCGGCAAGCGCGGCCCTGTTGGTGGGCGCTGCTGCTCCCTGCGGCGCCTTCGCCTGCCCCTTGCCAACCTTTCCTTCCAACTGGGCAATCACCTGTTTGGTGCGGCGAATTTCCGGATGTTTGTCCGTGTATTTGCTTTGCAGTTCTTCAAGGTAGGCCTGCATTCGCGCCAACCGATCAGTATAGGATTCGGGCTGACGCCCCGCCATATTTTGCGAGGGTTCGCCGACACGCAACGACGCCAAACGCTGCTGCATGCCCATCTGCTCCTGCGCCATAACCTTGGTGCGTTCAAGCTCCTGAATGGAGTTCTGCACCCCCTGATTTTGTTGAATAAGCGCCTGAAGCTGGGCAAGATTACTTTGCCGCTGCTCTGGCATCTCATTAAAATTCTTTAATTTATAATCTCGCATCTGCTGTTCTTTCTCGTCAAGCACCTTTTTGGACGTGGCCAGTTCACTCTCCGTATACTTAGAGGTTTCTGTCGCCCGCTCTTCCCGGTACTTGAGATTTTCCTCGATAAACAACGAGGACAAACCATTGGCGACCTTCATGACTTTTTGCGGATCAGTGCCCTGATAGGAAACGCTGAATATGTCGCCTTTGGGAGCTGGAACAATCGATATATCTTTACGCATGGACTCAATAACGTCCTCTATTGGCAGGCGACTCCTCGCTTCCTGATACAGAGAAAATTGAGTAATGACCTTTTCAAGATTATCGCGGCTCGTTACCAATTGTTTTAATGTTGCCAAGGTTTCATCCAACTTCACTTTTCCTTCCTCAGGATCCATTTTGGCTGGATTAATCTGTCGCGATTCATAGCTTAACAAAGTCGAGCTCTGGTAAATTTTTGGAACATGGAAATAGTAACCCAGCCCAAGGGTGACCCCCAGCAGCAAACTGACGCTGATAAGACGCCATCGGTTGATAACAAGATCGACATATTTTTTAATTAACTGCCGCTGCTTAATGTCCATAATTCTTTGGATTCAAATTAAATTAAACAACCAACAAACACCATGCAAACCACAGACGCGACCACCTGTGTGATCGGCGACATCCACGGCTGTCACGCCGCCCTCACCTTATTATTGCCCCAGGTCCTGCATCGGGCGGACACCCTTGTATTCCTCGGCGATTACGTTGACCGTGGACCACAATCGAAAGAAGTTGTAACCACCATCCTCGATCTGCAAAAAAAACACCCCCGTGTGATTCCGCTTATGGGCAATCACGACTTCCTGTTTCTCCACTATTTGACAGGCAGGGACAGTACCGTCTTTGCACAGGTTGGCGGACGACAAACACTCGCCAGCTACGGTATTGATCCGGCGGCAGGGCACGAAGAGGCCATCCGCCGCGTCCCCCCTGAGCATCTCGCCTTTTTTAGAAGCCTGCCCCTGCTGTGGCACGACCAGCACGCCATTTACGTCCATGCCGGTTTGCAGCCGGGACGGCATCTCAGCCAGCAGTCGTCGCAATGGTGTCTATGGGCGCGAGAGCAATTTTTGCAAAGCACCTATGATTTTGGCAAGCCGGTTGTCTTTGGCCACACCATTTTTGACGAGCCGTATTTGACGGCAGACAAAATCGGCATTGACACCGGCGCCGTGTACGGCGGCCAGCTCACGGCCTTATTGCTGCCAACGCGGGAAACGATCAGCGTGCCCGGGCGCCCCGATACGCCGTGACGTTTCACCATGGTATAGGAAAGAAACAAAAAAACAAAGAAGTTAGCTACAATTCTTCAAAAATAATTGCCGGCGTTAGGGTGTCGCGTCTCAACAGCAACATACACAACCTGTCCACGCCAAGGGCAATGCCTGCGGTTTCTCCCAACAGCGGTAGATCCGCCAAAAATTTTTCCGGCATTGCGGCGTCCCTGCCTTGGGCGCGAATAACGTCGACCTCCTGGTTGAACCGCTGACGTTGCTCCTCGGGGTCGACCAGTTCGGAAAAACCATTGGCCAGCTCCACCCCGGCCACATACAACTCAAAGCGTTCCGCCACCCCAGGGTTGGTGGGGCTGCGCCGGGCCAGCGAGCCCAGAACAACAGGGTAGTCGTGGAGGAAAACAGGCCGGTCCTTTCCTAAATGAGGTTCAACCGCCGTCACCAACACCTCGTCAAAAGTCCCTTGCTCAAGGGTCTCATGCACGTCGACGCCGGCATAGCGTTCAAATGCCGCCGCCACCGTCAAACGATCCCAGGGCAAAGCCATCGAGACCCGGCTCTCCCGCCAGCAGAGGTGTTCACCCTCCATAGCTGTGGCCACATCGGCGGCGCGGCTGGTCAGAAAGGCAACCAATTGCTCGCACTCTTCCATTAAATCGAAATAATTCCAGCCCTTGTGGTACCATTCGAGCATGGTGAATTCCGACTGATGCAGCCGTCCGTGCTCCTCTTTGCGGAAGCAATGGCAGATTTGAAAAATTTGCGTGCAGCCCCTCGCAAGCAGCCGCTTCATGCACAACTCAGGCGAGGTCTGCAGAAAACACTCTTCGCTGGCAAAGGGGATCAGATTGGCTTCGGGGATGAGAACGGGAAGCCGCAACGGGGTGTCGACTTCGATATAGGCGCGCTGCAGGAAAAACGAACGAATGGCCTGCAGCAGGTTGGAACGCTGCTGCAGGCCTTGAGGCGTCAGCATGCCTTTTTATTCTTTGACCCGCGTGATGTAGGCGCCCGTCCGGGTGTCGATCTGAATTCTGTCGCCCTGCTCGACAAACGGCGGCACCTGCAGTTGAAATCCGGTCTGCACGGTCACCGGTTTGGTGTCGGACCCCGAGGTGTCGCCCTTGGCCCAAGGGTCGGCAACCGTGACTTCGAGGTTGACAAAGGTCGGCAGGGTGATGTCAATGGGCCGGTCGCCAAAAAACAGCACCTGCACTTCCATGTTGTCGATCAGGAAGCTGAGGTTGTCGCCTAATTGCTCCTTGGTCAAAAAAATCTGCTCAAACGAGACCGTATCCATGAAATGATACTCCTCGTCCTGGGCGTAGAGAAACTGCATGTTCCGCTCTTCCAGATTCGGTCGATCAAATTTGTCGTTGGAGCGATAGGTCTGGGTAAACTGGACCCCGGTGATCATATTGCGCATCTTGGTCCGGTAGAGCGCCTGGCCTTTGCCCGGTTTCGAGAAATCGAACTCGGTGACGATGTAGGGTTCGCCATCAATTTGAATTTTCAGGCCTTTGCGCAAATCAGAAGCTGTAAACATAGGTTTATCCTTAACTCTTTATTTATTGGTAAATTTAAGGGCGAATATGTTACGTTAAGTCCTTGATTTTTGCAACAGCTTCCTGCATTCCCCGTGAAATTATAGCCCAAACTCGCTCTCTGCTCTTGTTTTCGCCCAACATTTTCTATATTGTGGGCGCAGTTTTCAACATCAACCCTGCGTGTGCGCCATGACAATCAGAGCGGGGGTGCTCTCCGACACGCACCTGAGCCGGCCGGACAAACATTTCCAGCAACAAATCAAGGCATGTTTCCAGGCCTGCGACGTCATTGTCCACGCCGGCGACCTCACCGACCCCTCGGTGCTCGAGCCGTTTCACGACAAGACCGTCTATGCGGTGCACGGCAACATGTGCAACCTGGCGGCGCAAACCCGCCATCCCGCACGCCTCCTGTTCACCCTCGGCCGCTTCACCATCGCCCTTGCCCACGGCGCTGGCCTAGGGCCTGACATCGAAACCGCGCTCTGGGGTCTCTTCCCCGAGGCGGACTGCCTGATTTACGGCCACACCCACCGCCCTGTTTGCCGCCGTTACGGCCCCGCGCTGATGCTCAATCCGGGCAGCTTTCAATCCACCGGCCCCTACGGCGCACCCGGTTCCTACGCGATTCTGGAAGCCGGCGACGAACTCCGCGGCCAACTCTTTTCCGTGCCCGATCTGCCATGAAAACACTCTGGACGCCCTGGCGCATGGAGCATGTTCTGGGCAAGGCGCCCAAAATTTCCGGCTGTCTGTTTGAGCCGCCCGGCGACGAGACGCAGGACAAGGCCCATCTGCTTCTTTTTCGCGACGAATTGACCGTTGTCCTGCTCAACCGCTTCCCCTACGCCAACGGCCATCTGCTGGTGGCGCCCCGACGGCATCTCGCCGAGCTGACCGACCTGAGCCGCGATGAAAACACTCGCCTGATGGAGACGCTCGCCGCCAGCTGCGCCATTGTGCGTAGCCGCCTGCGCCCCGACGGCATCAACATCGGCCTTAACCTGGGCAAAGCAGCCGGGGCCGGCATTGCCGACCATCTCCACTTCCACCTCGTGCCCCGGTGGGAAGGCGACCACAATTTCATGACCGTGTGCGCCGAAATCCGAACCATTCCCCAGCATATTGACCAGACCTTTGACCTGCTCCTTCCCGATTTCCAAAACCTGCTCCCGCCCGCCCCATGAGCACGCCGCCTAAAATCACCCCCATGCTCCAGCAATATCTGGAGATCAAGGAACAGCACCCCGGCGCCATTCTCTTTTACCGCATGGGCGATTTTTACGAGATGTTCTTTGACGACGCCGTGGTCGCCGCCAAGGTGCTGGGCATCACCCTCACCTCGCGCAGCCACAAGGACGAGGCCAACAAGATCCCGATGTGCGGCGTGCCCTTCCACGCCGTCACCGGGTATCTCGGCAAGATGGTCAAGGCCGGCTACCGCGTCGCCATCTGCGAGCAGACCGAAGATCCCAAGGAGGCCAAGGGGATTGTCAAACGCGAGGTGATCCGGGTGGTGTCTCCTGGAGTCACCACCGACGACCAATTGCTCGACGAAAAAGCCGACTGTTACGTCTGCGCCCTCCTGATCCAGCGCAAATCGGCCAAGGAGCACCTTGCCGGCCTAGCGGTGATCGACGTTTCCACCGGCCATTTCCAGATCAGCGAGGTCAGCTTTGCGCCCAACGATCCCTCGCCCCTGACGGACGCCTTCACCCGCCTGCGCCCCGCCGAACTCCTGCTGCCGCAGGGGGAAGCCGAGGCCCTTGAGCCGTTGACCGAACTGCTCACCGCCCAGCTGGGGCAACTCTGCCTGACCACCCGTCCCGACTTCCATTTTGAGTCCGCGGCGGCAAAGGCCGCGTTGACCGAACATTTCCGCACCACCAGCCTGGCCGGATTCGGCTGCGACGCCTACACCGCGGCAATCAACGCCGCCGGCGCGCTGATGCTCTATCTGCGCGAAACCCAAAAATCCGACCTGTCACACATCAAACGGATCAGCCCGCTGCACCAAACCGGTTTTTTGATCATCGACGACGCCTCCCGCCGCAACCTGGAACTCACCGAAACCCTGGTGGGCGGCCAACGCCAAGGCTCTCTCCTGGACGCCCTGGATCACACCGCCACCCCCATGGGCGCCCGGCTGCTGCGGCGATGGCTGCTTTTCCCCCTGCAGGCGCGGGAGGAAATTCTTGCCCGGCTGGCCAGCGTCGAGGAGTTGATCACCCTGGCGGAAGTCCGCGCCGCCATGCGCACCCTGCTCGACTCGATTTACGATCTTGAACGGTTGTGCAGCCGCCTTGCGCTTGGCCACGGCAACGCCCGCGACATGAGCGCCGTCAAAATTTCGCTGGCGCAACTGCCGGCGCTGCACCAGATGCTGGGCGGCTGCGCCTCGTCGCTGCTGCAGACCATGGCCGACAATTTTGACGTGCTGGCCGATCTGCATACGCTCATCGACAACGCCATCCGCGAGGACGCGCCGATCAGCCTGCGCGAGGGCGGTTTGATCAAGGAGGGATTCAACTCCGAACTCGACCACCTGCTGCTGCTGCTCCGCGACGGCAAAAAAATGATGCTGGACCTGGAGACCGCAGAGCGCGAACGCTCCGGCATCGGCAAACTCAAAGTGGGCTACAACCGGGTCTTCGGCTACTATTTCGAGATCAGCCGCAGCCAGTCCTCCCTTGAATTGCCCGACTATTTCATTCGCAAACAGACCCTGGTCAACGCCGAACGGTTCATCACCCCGGAACTCAAAGAACTGGAGAATTCGATTGTCACCGCCCAGGACCGGCGGCTGGAGTTGGAATACGCCCTGTTTGCCGACATCCGGGAACAGCTGGTGGCCCAGGATCAACGGCTGCTGCACGCAGCCCACCTGCTCGCGCAAATTGACGTGCTCGCCTGTTTTGCCGAGATCGCCAGCCGCCGCCGCTACTGCCGGCCGCAGATCAACACCGACCGGACCATCACCATTGGGGAAGGGCGGCATCCGGTCATCGAACAGGCCCTGGAGCCCGGCAGATTCGTGCCCAACGACGTCCACCTGGACCAGGAAACCAACGAACTGCTGATCATCACCGGTCCCAACATGGCGGGCAAATCCACGGTGTTGCGTCAGACCGCGCTCATTGTCCTCATGGCGCACATCGGCAGCTTCGTGCCCGCCGAAAGCGCCGACCTGTGCATTGTCGACCGCATCTTCACCCGGGTCGGGGCCATGGACGACCTGCGGCGCGGCCAATCCACCTTTATGGTGGAAATGAATGAAACCGCCAACATCCTTAACAACGCCACTGAAAACAGCCTGGTCATCCTTGACGAAATAGGCCGCGGCACCTCCACCTACGACGGTTTGGCCATTGCCTGGGCCGTGGCCGAGGAACTGGCGCAAAAAAACGGGCTCGGCATCAAGACCCTGTTTGCCACCCACTATCACGAACTCACCGACCTGGCCGCCACCAGCAAAAAAATCCAGAACTATTCCATTGCCGTCAAGGAGTGGAACGATTCCATCATTTTCCTCCACAAACTGGTCAAAGGCGCCACCAACCGCAGCTACGGCATTCAGGTCGCCTCCCTGGCCGGCGTTCCCGACCACGTCATTGCCCGCGCCTACGAAATCCTGAAAAATATTGAACAAGGCGAATTCAACCTCCAGGGGCAGCCAACCATTGCCGCCGGTAAAAAAGGCAAAAAAGCGTCGCCCCGCCAACTCGCCCTGTTTTCACCGCCCACCTCGCCGCTGATCGACCTGCTGACGCAGGTCAGCCCCGACGACCTCACACCCAAACAAGCCCTGGAAATTTTGTACAAAGCCATTGCCCTGATCACGCCTCCGGAACGGTAACCCTGCAACTCCCCCTGCTTTTATTCGCCTGGACACGCACCGGCATGTTGCCCTGCATGCGGTCTAAGGTCTCGCCCCAGTAAAATTTTTTGAATCGGCAAACCCCTTTTGTCCACAGGATTTTTAATCTCCAAACCTGATTACGCCCACAAAAGTACAATTTCTTTTACCTCTGTCGCCAAATACGGTATAGTGCCTATCATGCTCCCGGCTTCGCGTCACCGTTCTCCGGACACGAGGCACCTCGACAATTGATCCTATTGGCCCAGCCCCTGTGTTCATGCGTGCATTCCACCCCTTGGCGTCAACAATCGCGCAACGGTTTCTGCCTGGAAATCTGACCTTGTTGCTCGCTTTTTTGTGCAGCCTCCTTGTGGCGGCCGCGCCCTCATGGGCCGCGACACCCCCGGCCGGCACTTCAGCCCAAAAAGCCGTCGCCGCCCCGCAGGAAAATGCGGAGCGGCAATATCAGGCCGCCAAAAACTTTCTTTCCCGGCTGGAACAGGAAAAGGATCTGGCCAAGGAACGAAACAACTGGCTGAAAGCCGCGCACAGTTTTCGCCAACTGCATCTCGCCCAGAAAAAAGAGGCGCTCGGCCCACCCAGCCTGTACATGACGGCCAAGGTCTATCGCCTCATGCAGGCGCGTTTCAATCTGGCCGAAGATTTCAACAAGGCCAGGTTGTATTATTTTGAAATGGCGGATCTGTATCCCGGACACGCCCTGGCGGACGACGCCCTGTACGAGGCGGCGGAGATGCTCCGCGCCAAGCCGGAGAACGCGCAGGAAGCCGAGTCGCTCTATCAAAAGATCGTCGCGCTCCACCCGCAAAGCGATCACGCTGAACAAGCCCGCCAACGGCTGCAATTAGCACCACAAGAAAAGCCGCCGAAACCAGCTGAACCGGCGGTTGCGCAACCCGCAACAGCGCCGTCTGCGCCGCCAACCGCCCCCCCGCCGACTCCTGCTCCTACGCCCAAAACGCTGGCAACGGTGTCTCCCGCCAAATTCTGGTCGTCCGAAGAGTACAGCCGCATCGTCATCCAGACGACCGCTCCCGTTGCCTTCAGCTCAGGGGTGGACGACGCCTCCGCCCCCCCGGCAAAACGCCTTCACGTTGACTTCAAACAGAGCGCCATGGCGGCCCAACACCGGACGCCGGCGCGCGTCGAGGCCGGCCTGCTGCAACAGGTTCGCGCAAGTCAAACCAGCGACGACACGGTGCGGATGGAGTTTGATCTTGCCTCCTTTTCCGAATACAAAATTTTCAGCCTCAACGATCCCTTTCGGGTCATTGTCGACATCCACGGCAGCCCGACAACCGGAGCCGTTCCGCCTGACAACGACACAGCGCCGAGCCAACCCGCAGCCCCCCTGCCGCCGGTTGCGACCAAACCAGCCTCCCCTGCCGCCGACGAGGCCGCAGTCGTCGTCCTCGCCGAGCAAAAAAAATACAAACCGACGCCCTCGCAACCCGCCGCAACCGGTAAAACAAGCAAGCGCGAGCAGCTTTCCCTGGCGCAGCAACTGGGGTTGGGCGTGCGTAAAATTGTCGTCGACCCCGGCCATGGCGGCAAAGACCCAGGGGCCATGGCCTTTGGTCTCAAAGAGAAAGACATTGTGTTGGCGGTGTCCAAAAAATTGGCCAAGGAACTCAAGACCGCCTACCGCTACGAGGTGGTTTTAACTCGCACCAAGGACGTCTACCTGCCCCTGGAAGAACGGACCGCCGTGGCCAACACCCAAAAAAGCGACCTGTTCCTTTCCATCCACGTCAATGCCAGCGCCGACAAGGCCAGCAACGGCATTGAAACCTATTTTCTCAACCTGGCCACCGACGCCAACGCCATGCGCGTGGCCGCGCTGGAGAACGCCACCTCAACGCACAGCATTGGCGAGATGCAGGACATCCTGGCCAGCCTGATGAAAAATTCCAAAATCGACGAGTCGTCCCGGCTCGCCCGATTTGTGCAAACCAATCTCATCTCCGGCCTAAATAAAACGTTCAAACCCCGCGATCTAGGCGTCAAGCAGGCCCCGTTCTACGTTTTGATCGGCGCTGAAATGCCGGCGATCCTTGCCGAGATATCGTTCATCACCAACCCCGAAGAAGCCAAACTCCTGCAAACCGACGAATATCTCGACAAGATCGCGAAACAGATCGCGGCCGGGGTTGTCGCCTACATTGAACACCAACGCTCCGCCGCCCTCCGTCTGTAACAACAACCCGTTTACTGAAACACGGAACATCCGCATGCAACGCCTTCCCGATGAAGAGATAGAAGCCCTCGCGGCCGAACACCGGCGGCTGTGGCCGCTGATGCCGATCCTCCACGCCCGCATCGCCAAACTCGCCGGCAAGGAGGCCGTCAGGGCCTGCGCCAAGCGGTTGCACATGTTCAGCAAGCAGGGCAACAAGCTCGGCATCCATTTCGAGCACGAACTGGAGATGGACGTTTTTCAGGATTACCTGCTTTACATGTACCGTCCGCGCGGGTTCAGCCTGGTGCGGCAGATGTTCAACCGCAACCGCTATCCGCAGGGCAGCGACGAACAGATGCTGCTTGCGGGCATGGCCCAGGCTCGTTTTTCGGTGTTCTGGATCAGGGAAACGCATCCTGCCGGAGGGTTGGTCGCACTTGACGTCATCACCGGCGAGGATTTTTTCATTCTCAATCAGTTGCTGCCGCAGCAGCAGGACGTGACCGGCGTGCTTACGACATTCCGCATTTTTCCGTTTCGCGGAGTCTGGATGCACACCGGCGCCAACATGGCCTTTGGCCAGATAGAGGATGCCGGCGATCTGCGGCCGATGGGCAGGCGTCTGAATGAGAAGGAAGAGCGGGATCTGAACGAGAGCAACATCCGCCGTTGGCGGGCGCTCCTCAAGGAAACGGCGTAATCGCCGTCAGCGGGGGAACTTCCAGGCGACGAGCATGGGCGTTTCCCGGCAGTAGCTGTTGTACGGCTCGCCAAGGATTTCCCGTAGCTTGTGCTCTTCAAGCACGGCGCCGAGGACCAGATAAACGGAAAGAAGCGTCCGGACCACCAGAGTGACGTCGGTGAGACCGGGCAGCGCCCAGAGCAAGGCAATGCCGCCGCTGTACCAGGGGTGGCGCACCAAACGAAGAACGCCTGTTTTCCTGAAGGCCGGCGGACTGATTGACCGTCCGGCCCGGTAGTCGCGCCATTGGCGAAGGCCGAGAAACGCCTGCAGATCATAAACCCGCAGGCCGCCAATAAACATCGCCAGGGCGTAGAGCAAGAGTGCTCCTTGCACAACCCGCAGCCAACCGGGAGGCGCGCCGCCCAAAGGGTGTTGCGGCGCGGCGCTGGTGCACCAGAGCAGAGGCGCCAGGGAGCAGAGGGCAAAACAGACATACCCGATCCGGTATAGCCCAAGCCACGCGCCGCCCCGGCGTTCAAACCACCGCCTGACCCCACCGGCGATCAGCAGGCTGTGCAGCGCGCACCAGGCCACCCACAAGACAATCAACAACCGCATCGTTTTCCTCCGTCAGAACTGATCACAACTCGCCGCAAGTTCCCGCATCTTTTCCCCCTCCCCCTCACTCGTTGCGAAACGCCCGCAGGCTGTTGGCGTGGTGCATCTCGTCGGCCATGGCCACGGTGTGGCAGACCGCGCAGTTGCGGTTGGCCCCCAAAGGCAGCCGGTTGCCCTGGTATTGCAAGGGCTGCAACACATCCAGCTGTGCGCCGGACGGGTTGTCCGCCGGATAGACCGCATGCGCCCCCGAATGGCAGGCGGCGCAGAACAGCCGGCCGGAGTCGTCGGTGCGGTTGCGGTACAACCCCTGTTCGTCGTTGGTCCGGGCGTTGACGACCGTATCGGTCTCCGGGGCCTGAAAATCGACATGACAGTGGAGGCAGTCCGGCTGATTGATCCAGGGCTGGCGCGGCGCAACCTCTTCCAGACCGCCAGCCGATCTGGGCCGCAGATGGGCCATGAGCGCTGCGGCCTGGCCTTTGCCCGCCCGGCGCTCCTGTTGCAACAACCCCAGAGCGTGATCCTCGACCGCGCCGTGACAGTTGACGCAGTCCATGCCGACGGCGGCGTGGATGTCGCGCAGGCAGCGGGCAACGACGGTGTTGGACGAGGGATGACAGAACCCGCAGGCCTCGGCGCCCTTGCCTCTGAGGTAGTTGGCGTGGAATCCGTGGATGGCGGCGGAAAGATTGAGCCGGGCCGGATCGCCCTGGGCCTTGACCAGCGCGTCGGCGTGGCAGGATTGGCAGCGAACCGTTGCGCCGCCCTGGGCTTCGGCCAGCAGGGATGTGCCGCTGAGCCGGTCGTGAACCCGGAGGATGTGGAGCGCCGTCTCGCGGTACAAACCGGGCCGGTCGCCCTGCCCCGCGCCGCCGTGGCAAGCACTGCAGCCGATCTCGGCCGAGACCGGCGCAACCACGGTGGTTTCCGCCAGCAGCGCGTCGCTCTCGTCCCGGGCCTCAATGATCGCGGTCGGGTAGGGATCTGCGGACGGGCCGACTCCTGGCCGCAAGGGAATATTGTCGACAACAAACACATCTTCTTCCGCCGTCAGCTCGCCGGAAATCGCAGGTTTTCCGGCGCCGCCATCCCCCGCAAACCGATAGCTGAGCGCAACCCCCTGGTTAACAAGCTCCGGAGTCTCGCCGCGCTTGATCAATTGGGCCCGCAGGCTGTTGCCCGGCGGCAGGAGCGACAACACCCCCTTGACCTCGGCGACGCTGCGCATGGACTGGGGGCTCCAGGCCAGCAATACAAAAGGGGACGCCGCCGGGTCAAAGGCAGGAATCTCAACCTTTTTCTCAACCAACGCCACAGGGGCGGGGTCGCTGCGGCCATTCAACCCCTGGGCCACATACAGGGCCAAGGCCGCCCGCTCCTCAGGCGTGCCGGCAAAGGGCGGCATCGCAGGATAGAACACCTCCATGCCGCTAATCATGGCGTCCAGGCCGCTGGGCGTGAAGGGCGCGGTCAGTTGTTTGATGTCGCGCATCGGCCCGCCGACGGCGTGACAGGCGAGGCAGAGCAGATTGTACAGCTCACGGCCGGCGGCAAGCCTGTTGGCGTCGGTGATCTCCCGATGGCGAACCCATTTGGCCGAGGAGAGAACGCCCTCCTGGCGGACGCGGTCCGCGTCCTTTTTCAGAATCGAGGTGGAATACATCACCTCGCGGATGATGTAGGGCCTTCGCCCGCCCTCGCGAATAAACTCAAAGCAGCCGATGTAGAGCTGGCCAATCAGCAGCAGCGCGAGCGCCAGGGCCCTGGCCAGACCGACCGGCAGACGAAAGATCAGCAGCAATCCGGCCACAACCAGGACCGGCGAACAGAGGAAAAAACCGTTGACATAGGGCCGCATCGACGGCATGCGGGCAAAAATCATCTCCTGCAGCTCCGCCGGCAGGGCGGCCCGGTACCAGGCGGCCGAGGCCACGAAAAAGACAAAGGGCAGCAGCAGCCAGCGGGCGCAAAACCGGGTCATGACGGTGCGCAGGCGGGCGTCTTTGAGCCAAGCGGCGGTGGTCAGGCCAAACAGGCCGGCAATGATCAGCGCCAGGAAGGTGCGAAAGAAGAGCGAAGGCCAGAAGCTGGGATTGAAAAATCCGGACCAAAAATTGGCGTCCTTGGGCCATGCGCCGGGGGTGAGCATGAAACCGATGACGCCGTTGATGAGCACAAGCGACATCCAGGCCGCGCCGAAATAGATCCAGCCGAGCGCCTGATGACGACCGGACTCCATCCGGCCGAAGGTGGCGTAATAGAGAAAAAGGGCCACAATCTCAATCAGAAAAAAGACCCACTCCGAGGCCCAGGCAAAAACAAAGGTGTGAACAAGAATCGAGGTGGCCGCCGGGTTGAGCAGGGACATGATGAACCAGATGCCCACCCCGGTGATTGACCCGGCCACCATGGTGAGCAGGAGGAAAAAACGGGCGTGCGCGCGGACATAGTCGAGCATGGCCGGATCGTTCTCCCGCTGGGCCTTGCGCTCGGCCAGCACCAGGAACAGCCCGCCGCCCACGGCGAAATGGGAGATGTAGACGTGGAAGACCGCGATCAGGACGATCCACAGTCCGCCGCCAAAGGCATCAAGCTGCCAGACCGGATAATTCATGGCCGGGCCTCCCGTGCCGCGCAGGAACGCAGGGTGAACCGCACCATCCAGACGATCAGCGCCAAGCCCGCCACGAGAAAGAACAGAAAAAAGGTGAAGGACGAATACGAGGCGCGAACCGGCAATTGCGACAGGGAAAACCAAGGCGCCAGCAGGGCCGCGCGCAGTAGACCGCGGGCCAGGATCATCAGGGCTATCGCCCCCAGTCCGCACCAGGTTGCGGGCATAACCCGGCCGGCCAGCGCGAAGGCAACGGCCGGCGCCGCCAGCAGGACGCCGCAGGCCAGGCTTGCGGTCAGCAGCAGACCGGCGGTGGTCGAAACCGTGAGCACGCCCTTGGGCAACGCGACCAGAAACCACAAGCCGACGGCAACATTGAGTAGGGTGGCGTGCGCAAACCAGCGGCAGCCCTGCTTCACCCATGGGGAGGCGGACGGGTCGCCCTTGCGATGTTTCCGGTCAAAAAAGAGGGCCATGGTCAGACCGCCGACGGCGACCGAGGAGACCATGAAGTGGAGATAGCGCGGCAGGAGCATGGGGTCGGCAAGGTTGAGCAGCATCCCCTGGGGCCGGTCGAAATAGCGGCTCCAACGCGCCGGATCCTGCATCAGACTGAGGTTGCTTGCAAACAAAAAGGCAACAATCAGCAACAGCAGGGTGATCAGTCCGGCAACCGGCAACCGGCCGTTTCCCAGCCGCGCATACTGATATTTATAAACATAGGCCAGTGCATAGGCGCTGATCAGCAGGGCAATGATCGACAGCCAGAACACGGCCATGAGGATGGAGCTGACATAGATAAAGTGTCCGTACAGCACCTGGGCAAAGAGCAGCGGCGCCACCCCGAAATTGACCGTAAAGGCGACTGCAAACGGCAGGTTGCCGGCGACCGCCGCAGTATAGGGCGACGCATGCCCGCCGCGCAGGTGGGTGACCAAAGCGATAAAGGCCGCGCCGAGCATCGCGTTCATCAGCACGATGTGGAGGAAGAAGGTCAGCAGCAGGAAAAACTGCAGCCATCCCCAGGCAACGGGAATGGCGTCCGGGATGGGAATAAGCGCGGCCGGATCCATCAAGGCCTCCTTGGTTGGGTTGAGACCGATGCAGGGATCGGGCAGAGGCGTTGTCCCTGCCCTGGCGGGAGACTGTCGAATGACGACGGCACGTTGCCTGCAAACCGGGAACGTACCGTCCTGCCCCTGAGGGCATAAGGCAATTGCCTACGAGGAAAGCCTGCCCTTACGGATCGGCGGGCGATTCATCCGCAAGGACAATGCATTTTTCCGGGCAAAAGGCTGCGGCCTGACGCACAGCCTCGGTGACTGCCTGATCAGGGTTGATCAGTTCGGCCTTGCCGGTCAGCGGATTGAGGAGAAAGACGTCGGGGCAGAGCTCGCAACAAGTCGCACAGCCGTTGCAGCGGTAACTGTCAATTGAGACTCCGCTCGTCAGCGGGTCGGCGCCGGGCAAACGATCAGCACCCGCAGCCGGAAAAGGCGTCCTTGGTGAAACTCTTGTCCGGCGCGATCGGATACTCGCCGTTAAAACAGGCCAGGCAGAAATTGTCCCGACTCAGGCCCGTGGCCTCCACCAACCCCTCGACGCTGAGATAATGGAGCGAATCCAAGCCAAGATAATCGCGAACGCCTTCAACGGTGTTGTCGGCGGCGATCAGTTGGGCGCTGGAGGGAAAGTCGATGCCGTAGTAGCAGGCGTTGCGGGTGGGCGGACAGCTGACCACCATGTGGACCTCGGCGGCTCCGACGTGGCGCAGCGACTGCACCCGGCTGCGGCCGGTGGTGCCGCGAATGATCGAATCCTCGACAATAATCACCCGCTTGCCCTTGAGCAGCGCCCGCACCGGATTGAGTTTGACCCGCACCGAGAAATCGCGCATCGACTGGGTCGGCTGAATGAAGGTGCGGCCGACGTAGTGGTTGCGGATCATGCCCATCTCCAGCGGGATGCCCGAGGCGGTGGAATAGCCGATGGCCGCGTAGTTGCCCGAATCGGGAAAGGGCATGACGAAATCGGCCTCGATTTTGGCTTCTCTCGCCAGAATTTCGCCCATCCGTTTGCGGGCGGCGTAGACGTTGAAGCCAAAGACGTCGCTGTCGGGCCGGGCAAAATAGACGTGCTCGAAGATGCAGTAGCTTTTCTGCACCGGGGCCCAGGGGAAGAGCGAGGTCAGTCCCTGCTCGTTGATGATCAGCACCTCGCCCGGGTCAATGTCGCGGATGTATTCGGCCTCGATCAGGTCCAGGGCGCAGGTCTCGGAGGCGACCACATAGCCGCCGTTGTCGAGCACGCCCAGACAGAGCGGCCGAAAACCGTTGGGATCGCGGACCGCAATCATGGTGTCCGGGGTCATCAGCAACAGCGAATAGGCCCCCTGGATGCAGGAAAAGGTGGTTTTGATCGCCTCCTGCAGCCCCCGATCCATGTTGCGGGCCATCAAATGGATGACAATCTCGCTGTCCATGGTGGTCTGGAAGATCGACCCCTGCTGCTCCAAATGGCGGCGCAGGGCGATGGAATTGACCAGGTTGCCGTTGTGGGCGACGCTCAGCGGCAATCCCTTGTGGGTGGCCATGAACGGCTGGGTGTTGATGATGTTTGATTCGCCGGTGGTGGAATAGCGCACGTGACCGGTGGCCAGATGCCCGGAGAGCCGCTGCAGGGTGCGTTCGCTGAAGACCTCGGCGACCAGCCCCATATCCTTGTGGATCAGGACTTTAATGCCGTCGCCGGCGACAATGCCCGCGCTCTCCTGTCCCCGGTGCTGCAGGGCGTAAAGGCCGAAATAGACGAGCTTGGCTGCATCCTGATGGCCGAAAACCCCGCAGATGCCGCACTCATGCTTGGGTTTTGCCGACAGTTCCTGTTCTGATCCATACGTGTTCATATCTACTGCCTACAATATTGTCAGGAGGCGCCAAAAATCGAAAGGCACAAAGAACATTTCCTTGTGCCCGTACTTTTGTCGATCCAGCTCTCTTAAGAAGCTTATCTACAACCAGATTACACGTTTTTTTTCAACAAAATATCGGGTATCCTCGCAGAATATTGCACGAGGAACAATCCCCAACCCTTTCAACGGCGAGTGCCATGACCACCACACCTCTCAAACTGACCGCGACCGTCAAGGCCGCAGGCTGAGCAGCCAAGCTGGGCCCAGGGGACCTGGGCCGGATATTGTGCGGGCTTGATCTGCCGCGTGACCCCAATCTGCTGGTCGGAACCGAGACCAGCGACGACGCCGGGGTCTACCGTCTCAACGAGACCACCGCCCTGATCCAGACCGTGGATTTCTTCACCCCCATTGTCGACGATCCCTTTGATTTCGGGCGGATCGCCGCAGCCAACGCGCTCTCTGACGTCTACGCCATGGGCGGCCGGCCGCTGCTCTGCATGAACATTCTCGCCTGTCCGACCAAAACCATGGATCAGGGGGTGTTTCGGCAGGTGGTGGAAGGAGGCCTGGAAAAGATTCGGGAAGCCGGGGCGCTGCTGGTGGGCGGTCATTCCATTGAGGACGCTGAGTTGAAGTACGGCCTGTCGGTGACCGGCCTGGTGCATCCGGAGCGGGTGTTGCGCAACAGCGGGGCCAGGGCCGGCGACGTGCTGCTGCTCACCAAACCGCTGGGCACGGGCATTCTGTCTACGGCGATCAAGGGCGGACTGGCCGGAGCGGCAACGGAGCGGCAATTGGTCGACCTGCTGGCCACCCTCAACCGGTTGCCGATGGAGCTTTTGAACGGCGACGAGGCCTTGCGGGCCGGGGTGCACGGCTGCACCGACATCACCGGGTTCGGCCTCTTCGGCCATCTGCGTGAAATGGCCGAGGGGTCGGGTCTTTCCATCCACCTTGCCAAGGAACAGTTGCCGATTCTGGCCGAGGCGCGGGAGTTTGCCGACATGGGCATCATCCCCGAAGGCGCCTACCGAAACCGCAACTTTTACAGCCCGTGGGTGCGCTCCGCCCTGGCGGAGATGGATAGCCTGGAGATGATCGGCTACGACCCGCAGACCTCGGGCGGCCTGTTGCTGGCCATGGACCGGGCGAGCGCGGAACAGTTGCTGGCGCTGCTGGGACAACACGGCTACCAACCGGAGTGCCGCATCATCGGCGAGGTGCGGGCAGCCGACCCGGGCCTGGTCTTTCTCGAGTAGCGCCTCTCAGTCGCCCCCGCGGTCAGCAGGACTCTTCGATCAACAGGGCGATCAGCAACCGGGTGAGGTCGACCATGTCCTGCAACTCCACCTGCTCGTTGGTCGAGTGGACGTTGGTCATGCCGGTGGCGACAATCGCCGTGGCCAACCCTTGGCCATTGAAGATGTTGGCGTCGCTGCCGCCGCCCGCCTTCTCATAGCTCAGCTCCAAACCGATGGATCGGGCCGCGGCGTCCACCCGGCGCATCACCCGATCCTCCCGGTTCAGCTGCATCACCGGGAAATCCTGCCGCACCTCAACGCTCACCGAAGGCGCGCCCTTGGCGGAACCGGTCGGATCGGTCCAGGCGGCGACGGTGGTTGCGAACACCTCGCGAATCTCGCCGGTCACCCGCTCCAGTTTGGCCATCGAATGGCTGCGCACCTCGGCCTCGATCACCACCTTTTCCGGCACAATGTTGGAGGCGGCTCCGCCATGAATGGTGCCGAAGTTGGCGGTGGTTTCCTCGTCAATGCGGCCATTGGGCGCCTGCGCCAGGGCCTGGGCGGCCAACACCATGGCGTTGACGCCCCACTCCGGATGCAGGCCGGCGTGGGCCGCCACGCCGTTGACGGTGATGGTCAGCCGGTTGGCGGCCGGGGCGTGGGTGACGATCTTGGCAAAGCCGGTCGAATCCAGGGCGTATCCCTCCCGGGCGCGAACCCGTTGCGGGTCCAGGGCCTTGGCCCCGATCAGACCGATTTCCTCGCAGGTGGTGACCACAAATTCCACCGGACGATGCGGTTGTTGCGCTTCCCGCAGCAGCCGCACGGCTTCAATGCAGGCGGCAATCCCGGATTTGTCGTCGCTGCCCAGGATGGTGTCGCCGGCGCTGGTGAACAGGTCGCCGATCCGCTTGACCCGCACCCCGTCGGCCGGCTGCACCGTGTCCATGTGGCAGCTGAAGAAAATCGGCGTCAGGTCCAGGTCGCCGTCAAATCGGATGATCAGGTTGCCGCACTCGGAACCGGTGTGAACGCTGGAATCGTCTTCAACAATCTCCGCCGCGCCGAGTTCGCAAAAGATTTCCTGCAGTCGCCTGCAGATGCGGCCTTCGCGACGCGACGGACTGTCGATTTCGCACAACTCAGTGAAACACGCCGCCAATCGCTCTCTATTTACGTCCATGTTCTGACCTCAAAAGAACGACGGCATGGGCGGCAATGCCCTCGCCCCGTCCGGTGTATCCCATGTTTTCAGTGGTGGTTGCCTTGATGTTGACGGCTGCCGGAGCAACCTTGCAGCACCGGGCCAGATTGATTTGCATCCCGGCAAGATGCGGCGCCAGTTTGGGCCGCTGACAGACAATGGTCAGGTCGGCGTTGCCCAGGACGTACCCCTGCGCCTCAACCAGTTGTTGCGCGTGCGCCAGCAGCAGCAGGCTGTCGATCCCCTTGTATTGGGGATCGGAGTCGGGGAAATGGCGGCCGATGTCGCCCGCGCCCAGGCCGCCGAGCAGGGCGTCGATGAGCGCATGGGCCACGACGTCGGCGTCGGAATGCCCGTCCAGGCCCAGTTCAAAATCGACCTCAACCCCGCCGAGAATCAGCTTGCGGCCGCTCACCAGGCGATGGGCGTCGAAACCATGACCGATTTTCATTTCCTGTTCCTCCGTCAGCAAAGCGGCGGCCACCTGCAAATCCTCCGGCCGGGTGATCTTGAAATTGCGTTCGCCGCCCTCGACCACCTGCACCGGAATCCCCGCCGCCTCAAGCAGCGAGGCCTCGTCGGTGCCGACGAACTGATTGCGGTCAGCCTCGGCAAAGGCCCGATCCAGGAGCCCCCGTTGCGCCGCCTGGGGCGTCTGCGCCTGCCAGAGCGAGGTGCGGTTCACGGTCTCCCGGATCAATCCGGAATCCGCGACCTTTTTCAGGGTGTCCTTGACCGGCGTCGCCGCGATCACCGCGCCAAAGCGCACCGCCCCGTGGAGACAGCGCAGAATGATCGCCTGATCCACCAGCGGCCGGGCCGCGTCATGCACCAGAACCAGCTCAATTGCAGCGGGCAGCGCGTTCAGCCCCGCCCGGACAGAATCCTGACGGGTAACGCCGCCGACCGTAAAGAGCATCCGGGCCATGTGGTCCGGAGCGAGATGGAGGCGGAGCAGATCGTTGGTGTGCTGCAGATAATCGGTCGGAGCGGCCACCGCCACCCAGCGGATCGACTCCAGATCGAGAAAGGCCCGGCAGGTGCGAACCAGCATGGGCAGGCCGGCCAATTCCAGAAACTGCTTGGGGCAGGATGCCCCGAAACGCAAACCGAAACCTCCGGCCGGAATAACAACTCCGGCCGGAGGGAGTGGGGGGGTGTTGTCAAGCACGCGCGTGTGTGAAAAAAAAGGGGTGAATTATAAGCCGAATTCTGTTCCCGCCCGAAGGCGGACCATGATCATTTAACTGGGACGCCGGTCGCCCGGCACCTCTTGCAACCTACCCGGAGGCTTCAGGCGGGCCGCCCTCAAACGCCTCCCTATTTGGTCTTGCACCCGGTGGGGTTTACCCTGCCCCCCATGTCGCCATGGGGGCGGTGAGCTCTTACCTCGCCATTTCAACCTTGCCTGTGAACGCTTGCGCGTCCCATCGGCGGTGTGTTTTCTGCGGCACTTTCCCTCGGTTGCCCAAGGTTCGCGTTACGAACCACCGCGCCCTGTGGTGTTCGGACTTTCCTCCCCGGCCAAGGCCGGAGCGATCATGCATTCACCCCTTAACTCATCGACGTGTTGCAGGGGGCGCGCAACCCCTCAACCGTCTTTCTGATCGATCCCCTGATTGGCCAGCTGATCGGCGCGCGCATTCTGCGCCCTGGGGACATGGGCAATCGACCACGTCTTCATCCGGGCGAGCCGCGCCTGAACCTGTTGGAACAGGGGCAGCAGCACCTCGTTTTTTACCTTGTAGCGCCCCTGAATCTGGCGCACGATCAGTTCCGAATCCAGCGAAACCGCCACTTCGCAGCAACCCTGCCGTAAAACCTCGTCCAAACCGATGAGCAAGGCCTTGTATTCGGCGACATTGTTGGTGCAGGTTCCGAGATAGACCGAGCAGGTCGCCAACTCCCGGCCGTCGTCGGCCAGCAGCACCGCGCCGGCGCCGGCCTGGCCGGGATTGCCGCGGGAAGCGCCGTCGGTGAAGAGACGACAACGACTGACTGCTCCGCCTTGGCTTGGCGCGGCAACCGCGTCCGCCGGACCCTGCCCGACCGCCGGCCGGCCTGCATCCGGTTTGTCGCCGGCAATGATCCGCCGGATGTCGTTGGGCCGCTGGCCGGGAAAAATCCGTTCCAGAACCGCATCGTCGAGCTGTTGCGCCAGTTGCTTGAGAATACCGGCCCTGGCGGGCGGTTTATTTGTCAACAGCGACAGCCTCGGGCTCTTTGTAGTACAGGATGCGCTGGCAAGTCGGACAGATGTTCAACTTGTCGGCCCTGCGCACTTCAATGACCTGCTGGGGGGGCAGCGCCATATAGCAGCCCTGGCAGACGCTGTCGATGATGGGCACCACCGCCAACCCGTCGCGCTTGTTGATCAACAGGGTGTAGCGCTTGAGGTCGGCTGCCCGCAATTCGGAAGCTGCGATATCCCGCTGGCTGACCACTGATTTTTTCGAGACCTCGACGCGCTTAATTTCCTTGTCGACGTTCTCAATCTCTTGGGCCAGCAATTGCTGTTCGCCCGCGCAGAGGTTTTCCAGGGTGGTCGCCTCTTCCTCCAACTGCTCAATCTGTTCAATGAATTGGAGAATTCGGTCTTCGGTCTCCTTGACCAGCCGTTTGTTTTCCTCAATTTCCTTGAGCAGCGCCTGGTGTTCGCGGCTGGTCTGCACCTGCATCATCTTGTTCTGCCGATCTTTGACCCGCGCGCCGGCGTCGTCGTGCTCGATCTTGGTTTCCCGCTGCTTCTGATTGAGCAAATCAACCTTGCCCCGGAACGCGGCGATGGTCTCCAGCTTCTCCGCGATAGCCTGTTCCCGGCCGGCAATGACCGCTTGATGCTTGGCGATGGCGTTGTCGAACCCGGCAATTTGGCTGTCGATTGCCTGCAGCTTGATGAATTGGAATATTTCCTCTTTCAATGATGAACTCCTCAATCGGTCTGTCTAGTGTTAAAAAAGGTGCGAAGGTGCAAGATAGAAGGGGTGACAAGCAACGGGGGCGCGCAGGCGATTGTGGCGTACGACTGCGAGCGCCGCCGGATGGGCTGATTCATACCAGGCGCAGGGGCGGCGCCTGCTGCGCCGCGTCAATGACCAGATCCCATCCGCGAAGGGCGGCCTCTTGCCGCAATCTGTCGCCGAAAAAGGACATGGCCGGATTTTCGGTGGCGAAGTGACCGGCGTCGAGCAACCAAAGCCCCGCCTCCTCGGCCCAGCGCGCCACGGAATGTTTGATTTCGGCGGTGACAAAGACGTCAGCCCCCTGGCGCAGCGCGGTTTCCGCCAAGTCGGAACAGGAACCGCCGCAGACGGCCACGGTCGCCACCTGCTCGGGCCGGGGGCCTGCTTCCAGCATCCAGGGCGGAGCGCAGACCTGGCGAAGGCGGCCAAGGAAGGCTTCGACGGACAGCGGCGTTGCATAGACGCCGAGACGACCAATGCCGCAATTCAGGTCGCAGCCCATGGAGGAAATGACCAGCGGTTTGCAATCCTCCAGGCCGAGCGCCTGGGCCAAATGATCGCTGACGCCGCCTGGGATGGAATCAAGATTGGTGT
Organism: Desulfobulbus sp.; assembly: GCF_030824455.1. GTDB lineage: Bacteria > Desulfobacterota > Desulfobulbia > Desulfobulbales > Desulfobulbaceae > Desulfobulbus. Next base: position 14,913 of record NZ_JAVBXR010000036.1, on the reverse strand, counting down.
GACAGGCAACGATGCTGATCTGATCGCGAATGGCGGTTGCGAGAAATTTGCCGATGGGAGCGTCGGTGCGGAGCGCTTTCAAGGGCCGAAAAATGACGGGGTGGTGGGTGAGAACAAGATCGTAGCCGCCGGCGCGGGCCTGATCGAGCAGGGAGCAGGTCGGGTCAAGCGCCAGCAGGATGCGGTGGACCGCGCGTTGCGGTTCGCCGACCAGGAGACCGACGTTGTCCCAGTCCTCAGCCAGGTTTTCCGGGGTTATGCGTTGCAGAATATCGAGAAAATCTTGAACGGTAGGCACTCTGTATTACTCAGTAAAGAAAAAGAGGCACATCCTCTGGGAGATGCACCTCTTTTCAGACATCTGTTTCAATGCCCCGCTGTTGTTTCAGCCATGATTGTCGGTCACTGCTCAACGTATTCAAATCAGGTAGCTGTGAAGGGGGGAGGAGTTCAAGGGAAAATCCGATCCGCACTTCCAAAAATTTGGTGGGCCCACCTGGACTCGAACCAGGGACCGACCGGTTATGAGCCGGTGGCTCTAGCCAACTGAGCTATAGGCCCAAACATTACGGTAAACGCAATATAATAACAGGGAATGGAGAAAGGTCAATATTTTTTCATATTTTCCCGAAAAATCAGGGCACTGATCAGGAAAATAGCTCAAAACAACAAACGATTCTGGCACATTGCCCCGAGTGTGCATACGTTTAGCCCACCTTTCCTTCCCACTGGTCCGCAGAGCGCACGGCGCGCGGCGCGGACAAAACACCGACAGGCGGCCTCCATGCTCTACAACAATCTGCTCTACTTTTTAGTGGCCATCTTTGTTTTTTCCACCAACACCCCAGCGGCCAAACCAGCGCTTCCTCTCCTCTGGGCGCTCGCTGCTTTCGCGGCAACCACCTGGGGGTTTGCCCGCATCGCCGATCATTTGTTTTCGCGTTCCGCCGCCGGCCCCACCGCCTACTTTGCGGTCGAAAAAAAGCTGTCAATTCTGGCGGTGCTGGTGTTTATGGGCTTCATCTACCTGCTTGACCTGAAATACTACCTCAACCCCCTCGCGGTTGGCGGCCGGTTTCCGGTGCTGGCGGACATTGCCGGCCTGGGCTGTTTTTTCCTGCTCCTGATGTTGATGTGGCGGGCTGCCCGGCTGCGTTACCAGGGAATTTTCCAGCGCGCCTACACGCCCCTTGCCTTTGTTCGCTCCAATTTCAAGGCCAACCTGCCCATTGTCCTGCCCTGGCTGACCCTGTCCCTGGTTTTTGACGGTCTGCAAGCCCTGCCATTTCCGCAGTTGAACAAACTGCTGCGTTCCCCCTGGGGCGACCTGGTGCTCTTTGCCTGCTTTCTGGTGTTTCTGACCCTGGCCTTTCCGCCGCTGGTTCGCTTTCTCTGGGGATGCACGCCCCTGCCGCCGGGCCCGACCCGGGAACGACTGCTGGCCTTCTGCCGGGCCCAGGGTTTCCATTCCGAGATCTACACCTGGCCGCTTTTTGAAGGCCAGGTGCTGACCGCAGGCATCATGGGCATCGTGCCTAAGCTGCGCTACCTGCTGATCACCCCCGCCCTGCTCGAATCGCTCAGCGAGGAAGAAATCGACAGCGTGCTCGCCCACGAAATTGGCCACGTCCGCCACCTGCACCTCATCCTCTACATCATCCTTTTCCTCGGCTTCAGCCTGCTCGCCGGGGCGGTCGCCACTCCCCTGCCCCATCTCGTCCTCACCAGCGATCTCTTTTACCAGGCGCTGCCCCACCTGCCGTTCACCCCGGAAAACGTGCTGGGCGTGCTCGCCACCGCACCGCTCTTGCTGTTGATGCTCGTCTATTTTCGTTTTGTGTTTGGCTACTTTATCCGCAATTTCGAGCGCCAGGCCGACGCCTATGTTTTTCGCGCTGTTGGCACCAGCAGACCGCTGATCAGCGCCTTTGAAAAAATCGCCCTGCTCAGCGGCGGCAACCGGGACGAGAAAAACTGGCACCACTTCGGCATCGGCGAGCGGGTCGATTTTCTCAAGCAATGCGAGGGAGACAGGGGACTTATCCGCCGGCACGAACGCAAACTCCGCCTCAGCCTTCTGGTCTATTTTGCCTGTATCGGCCTGCTGGTGCTGTCCCTGCACCAAATGGACGTCGGCAAACTGTCCGAAGGATACGAGACCAAATACGCCGAAGCCGTGTTGTTGCAGAAAGTGCGCCAGGAGCCGGAGAACAGCCTCTGGCTGATCTATCTCGCTGATTTTCTGCAAAGCCGCAAACTGGAGAAGAAAGCGGTGGACGCCTATGAAAAGGCCCTGCTGTTGGCGCCGATGAACGCCGAGGTCAACAACAACCTCGCTTGGCTGCTGCTGACCGCCCAGGAGAAAACGCTCCGCAACCCAGAACGCGCCCTGACCCTGGCGCGAACCGCCACGCTCATCAAGGAGCGCGGCTACATTCTCGACACCCTGGCCACGGCCTATTGGGCCAACGGACTTATTGAGGAGGCCGTGGCAACCGAAATCCGCGCATTCCGCCTGGATCCGCAAAATCGCGTCTTCTATCAGGCGCAGATGGAAAAATTCAGAACCAAGCGATGGAGCGAGAAGGAATGAGTGATCAATGCGGCAGGCAAAGCGGGTCGGAAGAAACTACAGGATAATGCTGGGCAGTTCCATTTCCATCCGGTCGAAGGCGGCGACAAAGGCCGCAACCACTTCAGGATCAAACGGCCGCTCGGTTTCAGCGAGAATTTTTTCCTTCGCCGCCTCGAGCGACAAGGCTTTTTGATCAGGGCCGCCGACCGTCAGCGCGTCATAGACGTCGGCCACCGCCAGGATGCGCGCTCCCAGGGGAATGGATTCCTTGCCTTGCTCTGCCCCCTGCTCCGTCTGTTCAAATTGCTCGTGATGCCCGAGCAGCAAGGGCAGTATCCTGCCCATGGAGCCGCTGAGCAGATGCTCATTGGAGGTGGTTTCGCAGGCCGCCTGGCGTTCGTTTTGCCTCAAGCCGGCCGCCTTGAGGAGAATGCTCCGGCTGATCTTCAACCGCCCCAGGTCGTGCAACAGCGCCGCCGAACGGATGTCTTCAACGGCGTCCTTTTCAAGCCTCATGGCGGCGGCAATGCGGGTTGCATAGATGGAGACGCGAAAACAATGATTTTCCATTTCTTCATCCTGGCCGATGAAGTGACGAAGAATCAGCAACAGTCCCTGATAGGTCTGCCGCAGCTCCTCCATCTTCGTTTTATCACGTTCATACAAGGTTCCCATGGCGTAGGCGGTCACCAGCAGGATGCACCCCCAGGAAACGATGTGATACCACTGGTTGTCGCCGCCCACCCCGGCCAGATTGAACTGGGCAAACCGACCCGGATTGAAATGACTGACCAGACCCACCAGGAGGATGCTGGCAAAGGCGGTCAGCACCGCTTGGCGACGCCCGAACAGGTAGGCGGAAAGCACCGCCGGCAAGGTGTAGAAGCCAAGCAGCAGATACTGGGAGGCAATGGTGTAATTGAGCATCCAGGCGATTCCCAGCATGGAGAGCACAATCCAGAGCTCTTTGTTGATTTGCTTGAGCGCATGCGTCAACCGACTGTCTTTGGCCCGCCCGGCCCGTCCGGCTTGGATGAGCGCGGCGGCGTCGACCGGATCGCTGGGCGAATCGCCAGACGCCTCGCCTGCCTCGGCGGTCCGACTGGGAACGAACAAGGCCTCGGCTCCCAACTCTTCAAGACGACGGATGACTGCCCGCCCGGTTTCTTCGGCAACATTGCGGCTGAGGACCACCGGCAGGTTATTGAGCAAGGAAGGGATCTTGTCGCGGGGAATGCTTTTGGCCCGTTTTTCCAGGTAGGCGGCAATCTGCGCCGCATCGGCGGCAGGGGAAAGTGCTTTCAGGATGAGCGAGCCTTTGCTATGATCCATAGTCGCGACCTATTGCGTCAATGCTTGGGCAACGCCCGATTGCGAAGCAACATCATACATAGCACGAGTATACGGAAAGAACGCCCTCTGTTCAAGACATGGTCGCCTTTTTCTTCAAGGAGAATGACGCGTGAACACCCCCCACACCCATTGGCTGGTAAAACTCCAGGCGTTCTGGCTGTTGTTGGCCCTGGCGGCAGTGATTGGCTTCAGGGCGTCGTTGCTGCCTTGGCGGCCGGCCCTGCTGGCGACGGCGGCGGCAGCCGGCGGCTTGGCGCTGACCGGTTTTTGCAGCCTGGCGCTGCTGTTTGTCCTGTTGCGCGCAGGTCGTCGCGGCGGCAAACAGTGTCTGATTTCGGTCGCCCTTTCCCTGCCGGCCCTGATCGGCGTTCTCTTGTTGGGCATGCAGGGCGCCAAGGCGCCGCCGATCCACGATATCAGCACCGACACCGTCAACCCGCCCGCCTTTTCGGCGGCAAAGGCCTTGCGCAAGGCGGGCGAAAACAGCCTTGAGTACGCGGGGACGGCAATTGCCGAGCGACAGCAACGTGCCTACCCCGACATCAAGCCGATTGAGACGCCGATGCCGCCGACAGAGGCGTTCCAGGCCTGCCGCGCCGCAGCAATGGGGCTCGGTTGGCGCGTCCTTGCCGAGAACAGCGACCAGGGGGTGATTGAGGCGGTCGACCACACCCTCATTTTTGGTTTTGCCGACGATATTGTCGTCCGGATCACGTCCACGGCCGGTGGCAGCCGGATTGATCTCCGTTCCGCCTCCCGCGCCGGGGTCAGCGATCTGGGCGTCAACGCCAAACGCATCCGCGCCTTTATCCAAGCCTTCAACCACCCTTCCGCACAATAGCCATGCCCAAACCACTGATTCTGGTCACCAACGACGACGGCGTGTACGCGCCGGGCATCCGCGCCCTGCTTGAGGCGGTCGGCTCCTTGGGCGAGGCGGTGATTGTCGCCCCGGAACGCGACAATTCGGCGGTCAGCCATTCCCTGACCATGAACCGGCCGCTGCGGGTTGTTCAGCTCGACGAGCGCATCCACACCATCGACGGCACGCCCACCGACTGCGTCACCATTGCCATCAATAAAATTCTCCGCCGCAAGCCGGACCTGCTGGTGTCCGGGATCAACCCCGGCGCCAACCTGGGCGACGACATCAGCTATTCGGGCACGGTGTCGGCGGCCATTGAAGGGACGATGTACGGCATCCCCTCGCTGGCCTTTTCCCTTGGCGGCTCGCCGCCCTATGATTTCGAGGTGGCGGCGGCGGTGGCCTGGAAACTGGCCTCCATGGCCCTGGCCATGCATCTGCCGCCCAAGGCGCTGCTCAACATCAACATTCCGCCGCTGGCCGCCGGCGAGATCGGCGGCATCCGTTTCACCCGCCAGGGACGCAGACTCTACCGGGACGCCATCCAGGAAACCTTTGACCCTTGGGGCCGCAAGCATTACTGGATCGGCGGCGGCACCGTGCATTGGTCCGGCGGCGACGACACCGACGAGCAGGCGGTGCGCAACGGTTTCATCTCGGTCACGCCGATCCAGCTCGACCTGACCAACCACGACGGACTTGCCTACCTGGAGCGACAATGGCAGATGTGAACCGCAACCGTCGCCCGCGCGGAGGCCGGTGATGCCGCTGCTCGGCGCGCACCAGTCGATTGCCGGGGGCGTACATCTGGCCTTTGACCGCATCCTTCAGGTCGGCGGCGAATCCCTGCAGATTTTCACCGCCAACCAGCGGCAGTGGCGCGCAAATCCGCTGCACGCCGACGACGTCCGGCTGTTCCAAGAAAAACGGCAGGCGGCCGGCAACATGCCGGTGGCCTCCCATGCTTCCTACCTGATCAATCTGGCGGCCACAGAGCCGGACAAGGCGGAAAAATCCGTCGCCGCCTTTGCCGAGGAGCTCAGGCGCTGCGGCCAACTGGGCATCGAGCTGGTGGTGATTCATCCCGGCAGCCACGGCGGCGCCGGCGTTGAGGCCGGGCTGCACGCAGTGGCGCGCAACCTGGAGTTGACCCTGGAGCGTTCGGGCGCGCGCGATGCCAATCTCACCATCCTGCTGGAGACCACCGCCGGCCAGGGGACCGCCCTGGGCAGCCAATTCGAGGAGCTGGGCTGGCTGCTGCACCACAGCCGCTACTCGGAGCGGTTGGGCGTTTGCGTCGACACCTGCCATATCTTTGCCGCCGGCTACGACCTGACAACCGCCGCCGGGTATGCCCAGACCATGACCCAACTGGAGCAACACATCGGTTGCGGCCGGGTCCAGTTTTTCCACCTCAACGACTCGAAAAAAGGCTGCGGCAGCCGGGTCGACCGCCATGAGCATATCGGCTTTGGCCAGATCGGACTGGAAGGGTTTCGTTGCCTGCTCAACGATCCCCGTTTCCACCACCATCCCATGACGCTTGAAACCGACAAAGGCCCGGATTTGGCTGAAGACCTTGCAAACATTGGCCGCCTGCGCGCCCTACTCGCCTGAGTGGCTTTCCAGCCGGCCCCCTATCCTCTCTTCTTTAAAAAAATTACCGGAAACTTACTGCACCTCACCGTTATTCCGTGCTATCCTCTTCCATCGTTAACTGTTGCAGTTGAACTTGGACCTTAAACAAGGAGGAAAATCGTATGAGAAGGTATGTTGCGGAAACTTTTGGGACGTTCTGGCTGGTGTTTGGCGGTTGCGGCAGCGCGGTTCTTTCTGCCGCCTTTCCGGAGGTGGGCATCGGCCTGCTCGGCGTTTCCCTGGCCTTTGGCTTGACCGTGCTGACCATGGCCTACGCCATTGGCCACATCTCCGGCTGCCATCTCAACCCGGCGGTTTCGATTGGCCTCTGGGTCGGCGGTCGTTTTCCGGCCAACCAATTGCTGCCCTACATCGCGGCCCAGGTGATTGGCGGCGTCCTTGCCGGCGGCGCGCTCTATCTGATCGCCAGCGGCAAAGCAGGCTTTGAGCTGTCAGCGGGCTTTGCCTCCAACGGCTACGGCGCGCATTCGCCGGGCGGCTACTCCCTGGCCGCAGCCCTGATCGCCGAGGTCCTGCTGACCATGATGTTTCTCCTCGTCATCCTCGGTTCCACCGACGCACGAGCCCCCAAAGGCATGGCGCCGGTCGCCATCGGCCTCTGTCTGACCCTGATCCATCTGATCAGCATCCCGGTCACCAACACCTCGGTCAATCCGGCCCGCAGCCTGGGCGTGGCCCTGTATGTCGGCGACTGGGCCCTGGCGCAGTTGTGGGCGTTCTGGGTGGCCCCAATCGCCGGAGCCGTGCTTGGCGCCCTGGTCTATCGCTATATCGGCGCTGAGGAACAATAAGCGCCCAATCTGCAGCCATTGGCGGCGGGGCTGTCAGTCTCTCCTTTGCCCGCCGTCGATGGCGCTCCCGTTGTGCAACACCTTCCCGTTGTTCAACACCCAACCAAGCAGGGACCTTGCCGCACCGACGCGTCAACCGGCCTTGTTGTTGCCACAACCCTTTCGCTCAACAAAAACGGCCCGGAGGCTTCAAGCGCCTCCGGGCCGACTGTTTTTTATTTGCACTTCAAGACTCTGCCGTGCATGGTCCCGACTGACCACGCACGGCAGAGACGCTTCCGACTCACACCTTGAAACGTCCCACCAGCACCTGCAGCTTGCTTGACAGGCTCGACAATTCCACCGCGCTTTCATTGATCTTGCCGATGGATACGGACGCATCCTGGACCGCCTGATTCACTCCGGAAATTTCGCTGGTGATTGAGCCGATCACCACCGACCCTTGGCTGACGTTGTGATTGACCTCCTGTATTCCCGCCGAGGTCTGGGAAATATTGTCGGCAATCTCCTGGGTCATGGCGGCTTGGCCTTCGACCTCTTCAGCAATGGACGCAACGTTTTCGCTGACGCTCTTGAAAATTTCCAGGATCTGGCCGACCTCCGACACGGTTTCATCGGTGGAAACCTGAATGTTTTCGATCTGCTGCTGCACCACCTGGGTGGCCTCGGCGGTCTGCTTGGCCAGTTCCTTGACCTCAGAGGCGACCACCGCAAAGCCCTTGCCCGCGTCGCCGGCCCGGGCCGCCTCAATGGTGGCGTTCAGAGCCAACAGATTGATCTGATCGGAAATATCGGAAATCACTTCAGTGACTTTGCTGATTTCCAAGGTGCTCTGGCCAAGTTTGCCCAACTTCTCGGACACGTCTCCGGCCTTGGACACCGCAGACTCGGAGATCGTGCGCGATTCCTCTGATTTTTTGGCAATTTCCCGGATGGTCATCGTCATGTTTTCAGTGGACGCCGAGACCATGTTGACGTTGGTGGCCGCCTCTTCACAGGCCGAGGCCACGCCGCTCATGGTGACGTCCATCTCCTCGGCGCCGACGGCGACAGATCGGGACCGTTCCGCCATGGAATCCGCCCCCTCCTTCATTTGCACGGCGATCCGTGAAAGCGACGAGGACGAGGCGTTGAGCGAACCGGCGTCGGCAACAATCTGCTTAATCAGTTCCTGCAGTTTATCCATGAACAGATTAAACCACGTGGCCATTTCGCCGACCTCGTCATTGGCCTTGATTTCCAGCCGCTTGGTGAGATCGCCCTCGCCCTCGGCAATGTCTTTCAGCATGTCAACCGTGCCTCGAATGGGACGAACAACGCCGCCGGCGGCATACCACAACAGCGCAATGGCCAAAACACTGGTTGCCGCTCCGGTTCCGATCAACATGGACATGCTTTTGCGGCCGGCGGCGGTCAAATCTTTATCCAAAGCAATGGCGTCGGCCAGGACCGTCTCCTGCTTGACCCGAATCATAACCGACCACGGCTTGCCGGTGCGGCCGAGGGCGATGGGGGCGAACACTTCAAATTGCTTTTCTTTCTGATTGAGGGCGGCGACGCTGTTGCCCGCCTGGATGTCCCGCAAATTCTGCTCCCAACCTTCGGCGATGACGTTTTTCAAATGGCTGCCGACCAGATCGGGTTTTTCACTGTGGGCAACGATCAGCCCCATATTGCTGACGATAATGATTTCGCCTTTTCCCTCAAAGAGTTCCTTGTCGACGTTCTTTGACAATTCCTGAACAAAATTGAGGTTGTAATCGGTTCCGGCCACGCCGTAAAATTTCTTGTCCACCAGAATCGGCACGGAAAGCGTGGTCAGCCAGACCTGCTTGCCCTGCACGATGTAGGGAAAGGGGTCGAGCACGCTCTCAGTGTGATTTTCACTGGGATTAATATACCAGCCGCCCTTGAGCACTCCGTTGGGGTGGCGGTCTCGGGTGTCGTATTCCACCAGCGGCTGCACCGCGATATTGCCCTTCTCGTCGCGGTTCCAATAGGGGGTGAACCGCCCGGTCTGCTGGTTGTTGCCGTCTTTGCCGGTGGTAAAGTCAGCGTCGCGCCCGTCCAGAGCATTCGGCTCCCAACAGGAATAGGTGCCGTTAAAATTGGGATTGTTCTTTAACACCTTGAGCAAAACGCCGTTGATTTGATTCCTTCCCAACTCAAGCCCGCCGTTTTCCTTTGCTTTTGAAAGCATAAAAACGTCGGCCATGGTTCGAGCCGCATCCAGGGCGACAAGGAATTCAACTTGAATCTTTCCGGCATAATCGCGGGCGAGATTTTTCAATCCGTCAAGGGACCGCGTTTCGATCAACTGGGACACGCGGGTGTTGACGAGCTGCTGATTCGAGCGAGCGGTGTACAGACTGTAACCGACCAGCACCGCGGATGAGACAATCAGACAGCCCCCTGCAATACCAGCAATTTTTGTTCGGACGGATGTAAATTTCATTGCCCCCCCTTGGAACTAAGCCGACCTTTGAGTTTTGCATAAAAGAGCTTGACCGCACTGACCTCAAACAAGCCCCTGCATACGCGTCGCGGACACTTTGTCCGCATACAAGATTATAGAGGATAAATTGTGATCTAAAAGAAATATTAGTCGTTGATTCTGTTTCGGTTATGGATGAAGCCTGCCAGGAGCAGAGCAGGAACAGTGATGGGCAGGCTTCATCCTCACCCCTCTAAGAATCCTAGAGGTTTTCTTGACTGCAACACTCCCCAAGCAAACAATGTGCCCGAAAAAAATATCGCATTTCCAGTATGTTGGACCAGGACAAGAAACAGGGAGCGGGACATTTTGCCCCACATCAACACCCGACAGAATGTCGCCGGCGCACATCAAGAGGGAGACGTCATAAATTTCTTTTTTGAAATTGGGCGACTAGGTCATTTTTTCTCCCAGCGCCCTGCGCTATACGTCATCGGGTCATTATGCCCCGTGCCTCTCAGGGGGCATAGAGCCGCGCTCAAACGCCTTCCGCGAACGTGCGCACCCCTTCGCGGCAACGTCGGCACGGCAGCATTCACGGCCTCGGCGAGATCGGCAAATAATTGTTGCAGATCGGCACCCTTCGGCATATTTTTTCGTTGTTTTCAGACCATCCCCAAGGTTGCGCGCCCGTTGTGCGAAACGGATCCGAACCGCCCCGTTCCCTCCAACGCTCCCAGTGAAACTTATGCAGCATGCCGCCTTCTTCAAAATTCCAGACTGGCTGCGAAAAATCATCCGCGACCCTTTCCGCAGAGGCCTCTTTCTCGCCCTGATCCTGCTGGGCGTCGGCCTCTCCTGCGTTGAATATCAGCGGGCCGGACACATTGACCCGCACCAGCGGCAGATTGCCTTTTTCTTCCACCCCCAATGCCCGCATTGCCGCGCGCAAAAGGCCTTTATCCCCTATCTTCAGGCTAAATATCCGGAACTTTCCTGGGTCCACTACGACACTTCAAGGCAGGAAAACGTCCGACTGCTCGCCGACTTCATCGCCAAGAGCGGCCGCCCGGACCGGAGCGTCGGCGTGCCCATGACCTTTATCGGCCCCTATGTGATCGACGGATTCGACACTCCGGAAACCACCGGCGTGCAACTGGAACAGGCAATCCGCGCTCTGCTGGCCAACGATCCCTCCCTGTTTCCGCAAGCGGACCCAGGCGGCGGTCGCCAAACCCTCGATCTGCCGCTGGTGGGCACGATCCGACTGGCCGAGTATTCCTTGCCGGCGCTGGCAGTGATCATCGGCCTGGTCGACGGCTTCAATCCCTGCGCCATGTGGGTGCTGGTGTACCTGATCTCGCTGATCGTCAGCCTGAACGACCGCCGCAAAATCTGGCTGCTGGTTGGAACCTTTGTCGCCAGTTCGGGCATTCTCTATTTCCTGTTCATGACCGCCTGGCTCAACGTCTTTCTCTTCCTCGGCTACCTGCGCAGCCTGACCCTGATCATCGGCCTTGGCGCCCTGGGCGCGGGCATCCTCAGCATCCGCGAATATGTGCAGACCAAGGGGCAGATCACCTGCGCCATTGGCGACGCCGCCGCCAAGAAACGAACCATGCACCGGATCGACCGCATTGTTGACGCGCCCCTGACCCTGTTCACGGTGTTCAGCATCATCGTCCTGGCCTTTATCGTCAATTCAATCGAGTTCGCCTGTTCAGCCGCCCTGCCGGCCATCTTCACCCACACCCTGGCCCTGCGCGATCTGCCGACCCTCGAATACTACGGCTACATCCTGCTCTACGATTTCTTCTTCATGCTCGACGATCTGGTCATCTTCAGTCTGGCGGTGCTGGCTCTGGACACCAGCATCGGCCAGCGCTACGCCGGTCATTGCCGGCTTGTCGGCGGGGTGGTGCTGGTTGTGCTTGGCGGGGTGATGGTGTTTTGGCCGGGGTTGTTGCGGTGAGGTGAACAATAGAGGAAATTTACCATTCCCTTGCACCCAACTTTGCACGATGCATTCCCCCCAGAGATTGTGTTTTCAAAGAAGGAGTACATTCGGAGATGACGGTGACCATGACGCAAAGATATATATCCTGTCCCCCGCAATCTGTAATCCCGATGATCCGGCGCACACGCAATGTTGCTCAATCAACGCAAATTGGCGTTTTTTGAGACGCTGCCTCCTTTTCGTTGCTGGATCATGATTTCAACTCTTTTGAGGGAATTCTTTATTTCTGTGACATCATAAACAGTTTGCCCCCCCTCGAATTCCTTGAGCGCCTCCCGGTAGGCCAAAACCGCTTCATCTAGCCGAGCCGTCCCGCTCTCCCGCTCGCCCAATGTCGCAAGGGCATTGCCCAGGTTGTTCTGGGTCCCAGCCCAGTTGCGGGGAACCCGCTCCCGGGTCAACTCTTTGAGCGCCTCCCGGTAGACTGAAACCGCTTCATCCAGCCGAGCCGTCCCGATCACCCGCTTGCCCAATGTCACAAGGGCATTGCCCAGGTTGTTCTGGGTCCCAGCCCAGTCGAGGGGAACCCGCTCCCGGGTCCGCTCCTTGAGCGCCTCCCGGTAGGCCGAAACCGCTTCATCCAAGGGTGCGCTTTCACCACTCTGTGTCCCCAGAACAACTAAAGCGTCAGCCAAAATTGTTCGTACCGATGATCTGCTATCATCATTCCAACCTTGATTGTTTGTACTTTTCTTTAAAAGCGTTTGGATCCGAGATATAAAGAGAGGTAATTTATCTGCTACATATCGGCCTTCATTTGCCCGAAATTCCGCATCAAGCTTTGCTATGACCAGTTGTAGAATTTGGGTTAAATCTTCCCAGAAGACATCAGGGAGTCGAACCTCCGTTTCCCCAAGAGGACGATATTGACCAGAGAGCGGCTCCCCATAAGAAGCGGTCAAGTAGAGTTTCGGAATGGTTTTACCGTTATAATTAAGGACCGTTCCCCATATGAGCACAGAAGCATTGTTCTCATTCAAAAAGGCGCGTGCCTTCTCGTGACCCTTCTTTTCCCCTTCTTCCGTGATATCGTCTTTAAGGATAAACTGATCAAGGAGGCGAGTATGAACTCCTTTAAATTCCTTCAGTAATTCGACAATCAGTTGTTCGTGGTCACGGTTAGGGTCATGGTCCAACCGAGCTACAATGACTGAAAACCGTTCAGGATCGGCAGTGGAAATTTTTTTCCTCGAAGAGAATTCAACAACCTGTTCAACACCTGGCCATATTTTAACTTCCTTCCAATGAGTCCAGATGTAAACCAAGCTAAAAAGTAGCACCAATCCACAAAGGCCAGGAATTCCAAATTTTTGGAATATTAATTTCTTGAAGAAATCACTTAGATTTGGGACCGGTTCTTTAGTATCCATAAAATCAATCGCGCTCCTGTTCCTTAGCTCGAGAACCGAAGGTTCGACCGCCAAGGGAAAGACTTGGATCAAGAAAAAAACATTCCTGGCAGCAAAACCAAGACAAAATATGCGTTCCTTGTGTCAAGGAAATGAGGATGAGAGATAACAATTCATTATTAGACAGATAATTCATTTTGTCTAATAATGAAAAAGCGCAGTAGTCAATGGCTTCCTTACAGGCACAGGCAGGATGACAACGGCTACCAAGACAGAATTTTACCCTTTTCAAAAACAGGGCTCAGAGGCCGAATAGTTCATAAAAGGGGTATTTTAGTTTCTTTTATTGACACGGCCATTAATCACCGAACATGTTTTGACCTGGCATCATTGATAACCCGATGAAATCCCAAGGGCATGGTGGTTCGCCTCGAAAAAGGCGTGTTCAATGTCCGGTGATTTACGCACGCCTTAACACTTAGCCAGACCGACAAGGCCGGACGCTTCAACTCGCCCCTTGTCTCCCAAAATCTCCCGCCCTTTCACGCCCCGCCCGGAAGCGCCGCCGGCGCAATCTGTTCCAGATAATAATCGTAGTTGCCCTCAAAAATCCGCATCTGGCCGTGGTCGATCTCAAAAACCCGGTTGACCAGGGAGCGGAGGAAATGGCGGTCGTGGCTGACCATGATCAGGGTGCCGGCGAACTGCTGCAGGGCTTCGAGCAGCACCTCGCGCGACTGGATGTCGAGATGGTTGGTGGGTTCGTCTAAGATGAGGAAATTAAGCGGCCGAGCCAGGAGCATGGCCAGCACCACCCGGCTTTTTTCGCCGCCGGAGAGGAGTTTGATCTTCTTGTCAACGTCGTCGCCCTGAAAGAGGAAGGCGGCGCAGAGGTTGCGGACCACCCCGATGTTGACCTGGGGCATGGCCGCCTGCACGGTTTCAGACACCGTCATCTCGCCGTCGAGCAACTCCATGGAATGCTGGCTGAAATAGCCGACCAGGACGTTGGCCCCAATCGACACCGTGCCGGTGGTTGGCTCCGCCTGCCCGGCCAGCACCTTGAGCAGGGTGGATTTGCCGGCCCCGTTGCGGCCGGTGAGCGCGATCTTCTCTCGTCGCCGGATCATGCCTGCAAGGCCGCTGAACACCTGGCGGGTTGTGCCGTCGGGTTGCAGCCAGACCTTGCTGAGGCCGTCCAGACGGGCGACGTCGTCGCCGCTGCGGGGCGGTTCGGCAAACTCGAACTTCATAATCCGCTGCTCGGGCGGCAGTTCGATCCGCTCGATCTTCTCCAACTTCTTGATCCGGGACTGTACCTGGGCGGCGTGGGAAACCCGCGCCCCGAAGCGGGCAATGAAGTCCTCCTCCTTGGCCAGCATCTCCTGCTGGCGCCGGTAGCTGGCCAGCAACTGTTCCCGCCGGATTTCCCGCTCGCGCAGATAAAAATCATAGTTGCCGCTGTAGGTGGTCACGTTCTGATTGGCCACCTCGACAATCCGCCCAACCACCCGGTTCATGAACTCGCGGTCATGGCAGGTCATCAGCAGCGCGCCTTTGAATTCGCTCACCAGCCATTCCTCCAGCCAGACAATCGATTCGACGTCCAGATGGTTAGTCGGCTCGTCCAACAGCAGGACGTCCGGATTGACGGTGAGGATGCCGGCCAGGGCGATGCGCATTTTCCAACCGCCGCTGAAAGACTCGACCGGGAAGTTGTAGCGGTCGCTGCCGACCCCCAGCCCGGTCAACACTGCCTGGGCCCGGTTTTCCAGGTCATAGCCGCCCCGATGCTCGAATTCCTCGGTGGCGTTGCCGTAGCGTTCCAGCAGGGCGGCCAGTTCGTCGTCTTCCATCGGCGTGGACATGG